>NZ_JBEOWI010000011.1:140294-181507 GCF_040296005.1 Kitasatospora sp. NPDC002551
CCTCGAACTCCAGGAAGCCGGTGAGGCGTTCGGCGTAGCGCTCGCGGTTCTGCTCCAGCAGGGCGCGCACCTCGGCGAGGAAGTCCAGGGCGATCGCCCAGGTGCGCTCGGCGGCCTCGGGGTCGTAGTCCGCCAGGTCCGGGTCGGTGAAGAGGTGGCCGGCGCCGTGGTAGCGGTGGATCTCGACGTCGGCGCCGGTCTTGCGCATGTTGAGGTACCAGGCGTTCAGCCAGTCCTCCGGCTCGAACGGGTCCGGCTCGGCGACGTGCAGCTGGACGGGGATCGAGGTGGCGGCGTCCTCGCGGATGTCGGAGGTGCCGTGCAGCAGGAGCAGGCCGCGGGCGTTCTCGTCGGCGAGGGCGAGGTTCTGGGCGAGCGAGCCGCCGAGCGAGAAGCCGGCGTAGACCAGGGTGGCGCCGGAGGCCAGCAGCGGGGCGGCCACGCCGACCGCCCGGCGCAGCAGTTCCTCGCTGCCCAGCTCCTCCTTGTACGCCATGCCCTCCTCGACGTCGTCGAAGGTCCGCCCCTCGAAGAGGTCGGGGGTGTGCACGGTGTGCCCGGCGGCGCGCAGCCGGTCGGCGGCGGCGTGGACGGCGGGGCGCAGGCCGTAGGCGGAGTGCAGGAGCAGGATCTGGGCCACGGGGAGAACTTCCTTGCAGCGGGCGGGAACCACCCCATCATCGCTCATGGCCGCCAGGTGGCCGCCCCCACCCGGCGGAGTGGCGGGACATCACACACCGGTGAATCACCGACAAACAGTCAGTTCTACATATGGAACACATCGTTACCCGCCGGTAGCCTGTCCGCCGTGACCGACCTTGTCAATGACATGACCCCCGCCCACCCGCACCGTCGCCAGGTGCTCAAGGCCACCGCCATCGTGGCGGGCGCCGCCGCCCTGCCGCTGACCCTCGGCGCCACGGCCCAGGCCGCCACCGCCCCGCAGTTCCTGCACGGCGTCGCCTCCGGCGACCCGCTGCCGGACGGCATCCTGCTCTGGACCCGCGTCACCCCGGCCCCCGAGGCGGCCCCCGGCTCCGGCCTGGGCGCCGACACCGAGGTCCGCTGGGAGCTCGCCGCCGACAAGGGCTTCACCCGGATCGCGGCGAGCGGCACCGTGACCACCTCCGCCGCCGCCGACCACACCGTCAAGGCGGACGTCCGCGGCCTCGCCCCGGACACCGCCTACTGGTACCGCTTCACCGCCGGCACCACGACCTCCCCGGTCGGCCGCACCCACACCACCCCGGCCGCCGACGCCGCCCTCGACCGGCTCCGCTTCGGCGTCGCGTCCTGCGCCAACTGGGAGGCCGGCTACTTCTCCGCCTACCGCCACCTGGCGGCCCGCGGCGACCTCGACGCCTTCCTCTTCCTCGGCGACTACATCTACGAGTACAAGAGCGGCGAGTTCTGCGCCGCCGGCTCGGTGGTCCGCCCGCACGCGCCCGCCCACGAGATCCTCACCCTCGCCGACTACCGCACCCGCCACGGCCGGTACAAGACGGACGAGGACCTCCAGGCCCTGCACGCCCAGGTCCCGGCCATCGCGATCTGGGACGACCACGAGTTCGCCAACGACGCCTGGTCCGGCGGCGCCGAGAACCACACCCCGGGCGCCGAGGGCGACTGGGCGGCCCGGGTCGCCGCCGCCAAGCAGGCCTACTTCGAGTGGATGCCGGTCCGCCCCTCCATCGCCGGCACCACCTACCGCCGCCTGCGCTACGGCAAGCTCGCCGACCTGCACCTGATGGACCAGCGCTCGTTCCGCTCCCAGCAGGTCAAGGTCGGCAACGGCGACGTCGACTCGGCCGACCGCAGCATCACCGGCCGCGCCCAGATGGACTGGCTGAAGGCCGGCCTCTCCGCCTCCGACACCACCTGGCGCCTGATCGGCAACGAGGTGATGATCTCCCCGGTCGCGTTCTTCTCGCTGCCGGACTACCTGCTGCGCCCGCTGGCCAAGCTGCTCGGCCTGCCCGGCGAGGGCCTGGCGATCAACACCGACCAGTGGGACGGCTACACCCACGACCGCCGCGAGCTGCTCGGCCACCTCAAGGCGAACGGCATCACCAACACCGTCTTCCTCACCGGCGACATTCACTCGGCCTGGGCCTCGGACGTCCCGCACGAGGCCGCCACCTACCCGCTGTCCGGCAGCGCCGCGACCGAGTTCGTGGTCACCTCGGTCACCTCGGACAACATCGACGACATCCTCAAGGTCGCGCCGCAGACCCTGTCGCTGGTCGCCGCCACCGCGCTGAAGGCCGCCAACCCGCACATCAAGTGGGTCGACCTGGACTCGCACGGCTACGGCGTCCTGGAGGTCACCCCCACCCAGACCCAGATGGACTACTACTCCCTCTCCGACCGGACCCGCAAGGACGCGACCAGCAAGTGGACGCGCTCCTACCGCACCAAGTCCGGCACCCAGAAGATCGAGCGGGTCTACTCCCCCGTCAAGTAGCCACCACCCCACCGGGCCCCGCCCCTCCGGCCGCCCCCCGGAGAGGCGGGGCCCGCCCCGCCGGGGAGACCCGGACGGCTCCGCCCTCCGTCGTCCGGGCGACCCACCCTCCACACTCAGAGCAATCGATCCGTCACACCGTGCACTGGTCGCACATAGTGACGATATGACCAGAGAATCCTGCGGTCCTCCGTGGCTCCGTGCCCGAACGGCCCGCCTCGTCACCACCATCGCCACCCTGGGAATCCTCGGCACAGGCCTGACCGGCGCCGCCGCCCAGGCGGCCGTACCCCCGGCCCTCCACCCGGCCGCGCCGGCTCCGGAGCGCGTCCGGGCCACCGGCAGCGTCCTGCTGGACGAGGCGTTCACCGGCGCCACCGCCGACCCGCGCTTCCTCGCCGTCGGCTCCGCCTGCCTCACCGGTGCGGCGCCCGCCACCCCGGGGCCGGGCAACCATCCGCTCGGCGGCTGCCCCGCCGCCGAGACCGGACCGGTGCCGCCGCTCAACAGCGCGCCGCTCGGCTACCTCCGGCTCACCGACGCCTCCACCGACCAGAGCGGCGCCGTCCTGTTCGACCAGGCGCTGCCCGCCGGCAACGGCCTGGACGTCACCTTCGACCAGTGGCAGTACGGCAGCACCACGCCCAACACCCCGGCCGACGGCATCTCCTTCTTCCTGGTCAACGGCGACACCTCGCTCCAGCACCCCGGCGCCTTCGGCGGCAGCCTCGGCTACGCCCAGAAACTGCCCGACGACGACCCCAACCTCGCCTTCCTGCCCGGCGTCGACCGGGGCTACCTCGGCGTCGGCCTGGACGTCCTCGGCAACTACTTCGGCGACTGGGAGCAGCGCGGCAACGGCTGCGCCCAGCGCTCGCCGGCCGGCACCGGGTTCCGGATCCCCGCGCCGGGCTCCAACATGGTCACCGTTCGCGGCCCCGGCGACGGCACCACCGGCTACTGCTTCCTGACCGCGACCACCAGCAACTTCACCACCACCGGCCCGTGGCCCTCCACCCTGCCGGGCACCCTGCAGGGCCCGCTCACCACGCTGCCGCCCGGGGTGACCCCGGACCAGGCGCAGACCCTGCTGGAGCCCTCCCGCCGCCGGGTGAACGTCCACCTGACGCCCGCCCCCTCCCCGGTGCTGACGGTCAGCATCGACTTCAACGACGGCACCGGCTCGCACCAGGTGCTCTCCACCCCGGCGCCCGAACCGGTGCCCTCCACCTACAAGTTCGGCTTCGCCGGCTCGACCGGCCTGTTCACCGACGTGCACCTGATCCGCAACGTCACCCTGTCCACGGTCGCGCCGCTGCCCCAGCTGAACCTGGTGAAGCAGCCGCACGAACCCCTGCCCGGGCTGCTGACGGTCGGCACGCCCGTGCCGTACGACTTCGTGGTCACCAACGCGGGCGGCACCACGCTGAACAACGTGGCCGTCAACGACCCGCTGGTCGGCGAGATCACCTGCCCCAGCACCACCCTCGCCCCCGGCGAGACGATGACCTGTACCGGGACGTACCAACTCACCGCGGCGGACGCCGCCCTGGGCCACTTCACCAACACCGCACAGGCCTCCGGGACCTCCAACGGCGACCCGGTGCTCTCCCCGCCGTCCACCGCCACCGTGCCGGTGGTCGCCCCGCCGGGCATCACCCTGACCAAGCACGTGGACGCGCCCGAGCCGTTCGCGGTCGGGGCGACCGTGCCGTACAGCTACGTGGTCACCAACACCGGCGGCACCCAGGTGGACGGCCTGGTGGTGACGGACGACAAGGTCACCGGCATCGTCTGCGACTCCACCGTGCTGGCACCGGCCGGCAGCCCGGGTGACAGCACCGTCTGCCACGGCAGCTACACCATCACCGCTGCCGACGGCCAGTTCGGCTCGGTCACCAACCACGCCCGCGCCGGCGGGACCTCGGGCGGCCAGCCGGTCGTCTCGCCGGAGGCCGAGGCGACCGTCACGATCACCGGGACGTTCGGGCTCGACCTGCGCAAGCAGGCGAGCACCGCCGGACCGGTGCACGTGGGTGACGTCGTCACCTACACCTACACCGCCACCAACACCGGCGGGACGACGGTGAACACCCTCACCGTCCGGGACGACCACACCCCCACGGTCACCTGCGACCGCACCACCCTCACCCCGGGCCAGGTCGCCACCTGCAGCGGCAGCTACACGGTCACCGCCGCCGACGCCCAGGCCGGCCACCTCACCAACACCGCGCTGGCCGACGCGCTCGGCCCGCAGGGCCAGCCCGTGGAGAGCCCGCCGGCGCAGGTCACCCTGCCCGTCGCTCCGGTCCCCGCCGCGCTGGGCCTGACCAAAACGGCGAGCACCGCCGGACCGGTGCACGTGGGTGACGCCGTCACCTACACCTACACCGTCACCAACACCGGCGGCTCCACGGTGCACGACCTCGCGGTGTCCGACGACCACGCGCCCAACGCCACCTGCGACCGCACCACCCTCGACCCCGGCGAGTCCGCCACCTGCCACGCCACCTACACCGTCACCGAAGCCGACGCCCAGGCCGGCAGCCTCACCAACACCGCCCACGCCACCGGCACCGACCCCCAGGGCAACCCCGTCCGCAGCCCCGACGCCCAGGTCACCCTGCCCGTCACGGCCGGGGCGGCGAGTCTGAGCATCACCAAGACCGCCGACACCGACGGTTCGGTCCACCCCGGTGAGACCCTCACCTACACCTACACCGTCACCAACACCGGCGGCTCCACGGTGCACGACCTCGCGGTGTCCGACGACCACGCGCCCAACGTCACCTGCGACCGCACCACCCTCGACCCCGGCGAGAGCGCCACCTGCCACGCCACCTACACCGTCACCGAAGCCGACGCCGAGGCCGGCCACGTGACCAACCGGGCCTTCGCCACCGGCACCGACGCCCAGGGCGATCCGGTCCGCAGCCCGGACGTGGAGCTCTGCATCACCGTCGTCCCCTGCCCCCCGAAGGGCCACGGTGACAAGGGCGGCGCCTGCCCGGGCCACCCGGGTCACGGCGGCGGCTACGGGAAGTCGCAGGACAGCGCCTCCGGCCCGCACGCGGTACCGCCGAACGACGGGCCCGGCAGCCTGTCCGCCACCGGCGCACCGGTCACCGGCCTGGCCGCGGCCGGCGGCCTGCTCGCCCTCGCGGGCGGCGCGCTGCTCCACCGGGCCCGGCGCCGCGCGACGGCCGCCGCCGTCCACGCCGCCCCGTAACGCCTGTCACGCACCGTAGCATCAGTCACACACCGTAGTACCGGTCGGCAGGGCCGACCCCGAACGGCCCCGTCCCCGGCCTCCGTCAGGACGCCGGGGACGGGGCCGTCGCCGCGCCCGGGCCACCGCGGACCGGGCCTACGACACCACGTCCTTGCGGGTGAAGCCCCGGAAGGCGAGCGCCAGCAGCACCACCGCGTAGGACAGCGACAGCGAGACGCCCTGCACCATGCCGCCCCACTCCATCCGCGGCTGCAGCGCGTCCGCCCACGCGTACTGCCAGTGCGCCGGCAACCAGGCCCGCAGGTCCCCGAGCGCCGTGATGGCGTCCAGCACCCCGGTGACGATCGAGGCGAACACCGCCCCGCCGACCGCCCCCAGCGGCGCGTCCGTGGCGGTCGAGAGCCAGAACGCCACCGCGGCGACCACGATCTCGCTCAGGAACACGTACACCACCGCGACCGCCAGCCGCGGCAGTGCCTCCCCCGCCGTCAGACTCGCGCCGGCGGGCAGCTGGAGGTCCCCCCAGCCGTACGCGACGGTGCCCACCAGCAGCCCGACCAGCGGCAGCAGCGTCACGGCCACCGCCGAGAAGAGCAGTCCCACCAGGAACTTGCGCACCAGCAGCCGGGCCCGGGGCACCGGCGCGGCCAGCAGGTAGCGCAGCGAGGACCAGCTGGCCTCCGAGGCCACCGTGTCGCCGCAGAACAGCGCGACCGGGATCACCAGCAGGAAGCCGGTGCCCATGAAGAGCATGGTCGCCGCGAAGTTCGGCCCGGAGGCGGTGGCCAGCTCGATGAACGTGGTCCGGTCGGTCCGCCCCGGGGTGCCCGCGACCGCGAACGCCGCCAGCACGACCAGCGGCATCGCGGCCAGCACCCCGCCGATCACCAGCGTCCGGCGCCGCCGCAGCTGACGGACCACCTCGACCCGGAACGGCAGCGTCCGCCCGGCCCGGTAGCCGGCCGCGTGGTCCGGCGCGGCCTCGGCCGCCACCCCTGCACCCACGGCGCTCACGCCGTACCTCCGATCAGCGACAGGAACGCGTCCTCCAGCCGGCGCTGCGGCCCGGCCGACTCCACCGGAACCCCGAGCCGCACCAGCTCGGCGAGCAGCTGACTGCCCGCCATGCCGTCCAGCCGGACGAGCAGTCCGCCCTCCACGGCCTCGGCCGAGCCGACCCCGTCCAGCGCGGCCACCTTGCCGGCCGCCGCCTCCAGGTCCGCCGACCCGAACGAGGCGTCGGTGCCGACCATCAGCTGCGTGCCGGCCCCGACGATCTCCGCGACCGCGCCGGTGGTGACCAGCCGGCCCCGGTCCATGACGACCAGGTCGGTGCAGCTCTGCTCGACCTCGGCCAGCAGGTGGCTGGAGACGATGACCGTCCGCCCGGCCGCCGCGTAGCGGATCATCACCTCGCGCATCTCGCGGATCTGCGGCGGGTCGAGCCCGTTGGTCGGCTCGTCGAGGATCAGCAGGTCCGGCAGGCCGAGCATGGCCTGGGCGATCGCCAGCCGCTGCCGCATCCCCTGCGAGTAGGTGCGCACCGCCCGGTCCAGCGCCTCGCCGAGCCCGGCGATGGCCAGCGCCTCCTCCAGGTGCGCGTCCGCCTCCGGGCGGCCGGTGGCCTGCCAGTACAGCCGCAGGTTGGCCCGCCCGGTGAGGTGCGGCAGGAAGCCGGCGCCCTCGACGAACGCGCCGACCCGGGAGAGCACCGGCGCGCCGGGCCGCACCAGGTGGCCGAAGAGCCTGATCTCACCGGCGTCCGGCCGGATCAGGCCCATCAGCATCCGCAGCGTGGTGGTCTTGCCCGCGCCGTTGGGCCCGAGCAGGCCGAGCACCTGGCCCTGCTCCACCCGGAAACCCAGGTCGCGGACGGCGTAGCGGTCGGCGGCGCCCTTGTAGCGCTTGCTCAGGCCGGTGATCTGCAGCGGCACCCCGGCCAGCGCCGGGTCGTACGCCGGTCCGTGCGCCCGGCGCGCGGACCGGGCCGCGCGCAGCCGCGGCACCAGCACCAGCGCGGCGGCCAGCGCGAGCGCGACCAGCGGCAGCACCCAGGTCCGGGACGGCAGCGGCGCCGCCTCGGTGACCAGCTCGTCCACGGTCGGCACGGTCACCGGCCCGGTGACCGCCGCCCGGTAGGTCGCGGGCTCGACGGGCGAGGCGTAGGCCAGGTCGGTCGAGGCGAGCACCAGCCGCAGCCGGTGCCCGGTGTCGAAGGTGTGGTCGAGGGTGGGCAGCGCCACCGTGACCTCGCGCCCCTCGGGCGCGTCCGCGCCGGTCACCCGCAGCGGCGCGGACAGCTGCTGCGGCAGGCTCTGCTTGCCGTCCGGGGCGACGTCGTACAGCTTGGCGAAGAGCACCGCGTCCGGCCGGTCCGCCCGGACCCGGACGGGCACGGTCGGCTGTCCGGTCAGGTGCACCGAGCCGTCCAGCGGCGCCGACTCGAAGGCGGCGAACTGCCCGGGGAAGTCCAGCGACAGCCCGGCACCCAGCGAGGAGGCCTGGCTGAGCGCGCCGCCGAATCCGGGCAGCGCGGAGATGTTGGGCGGTGCGCCGCCGGGCGGGTTGGCGAAGGCCTGCTCGGGCTCGCCGGTGGGGGCCTTCAGCTCGAACTGCCGGGAGCCGGTGCCGCCGAGGCCCGGGTAGGCGTCCGCGCTCGCGCCGCGCAGCACCGCCTGGAAGCCCGTCGAGTCGACCCCGCCGGTCCGGGTCACCCGGAACGCCGCGCCGGTGTCGCCGTCGCCGCCCTTCAGGTACCGGTCGAACCACTCCGCCACCCGGCCGTCCACCCGCGCACTGGTGTCGGTCGCGCCGTCGTGCCCGCCGGCGAACCAGTCCACCGCCACCGGGGCGCCGTTGGCGGCCACCGCCCGGGCGATCGCGTCGCCCTGGTCGAGCGGGAACAGCGAGTCCTGCTGGCCCTGGATCACCAGCGTGGGCGCCTTCAGCCGCGCGGCCACCGAGGACGGGCTGGAGCGGTCGAGCAGCGCGACCGCCTCCGGGTCGGCGTGCCCGGAGGCCGCCACCCGGTCGTACATCCGGCACAGCTCGTCCAGGAACCGGCCGCAGCCGACCTGCCCGCCGCCCTGATCGGGCGCCAGGGCCGGGCGCGGCGCACCGCCGGACGGCCCGAGCTCGCCCGCCGAGCCGGTGGTGAAGAAGATCCCGGCCCACAGCTTCTTGAACACGCCGTCGATCGCGCCCGAGCCGCGCACCCCCTGCGGGAACAGCGCGTCGGCCAGGTTCCACCAGGTGATCGCGCTGGCCACGGCATCGATCCGGCTGTCGTGGGCCGAGCCGAGCAGCGCCACCGCGCCGCCGTAGGAGGCGCCGGTGATCCCCACCCGGGGGTCGCCGGGGCCGTCCAGCCGTACCTCGGGGCGCTGCGCCAGCCAGTCGACCAGGTGCTTGACGTCCTCGACCTCGCGGTCCGGCGCGTTCAGCCCGATCCGTCCGCCGGAGCGCCCGAAGCCGCGCGCCGACCAGGTCAGCACCGCGTACCCCTGCCGGGCGAGCTCCTGGGCGCGTTCCCGCTCGCCCTCCTTGGAGCCGCCGAAGCCGTGTCCGAGCAGGACGGCCGGGCGCGGGCTGTCGCCGGTGGTGAAGAAGGAGGTGTCCAGTTGGACGACCTGCGCGCTGCCCGGTGTCTCGGGCATCGCGAGGAAACGGTCCTCCTGCCGGACGGACTGCTCGCCGCCGGCCGCGACGGCCACCGCCGTCCCGACGCCGGCCACGGCCACCAGGGCCACCGCCCCGGCCACCAGTCTCCGTCCGGCGGCCGTCCCACGGCCTCGCCACCGGCGCCACGCCCCACCGAGCTCCATGGCGGTGATCGTAGCCGCCCGCGGAGTAGGCGTCCGATAAAATCACCGGCGTCCACCACCGGCGCCGCCGGCCTCGGAGGCCCGCGGCGGGCCTACAGCACCCGGGTCATCGTCCGGTGCGGGATCCCGGCCTCGTCGTACACCGGCCCCTCGGCCGCGTACCCCAGGCGCTCGTAGAACCCGAGCGCCTGCACCTGCGCGTGCAGTTCCACCTCGCGCGCTCCGCGCGCCAGCCCGGCGGCCTCGACCGCCCGCACCAGCTCCGCGCCGAGCCCGGTCCCCCGGGCCGTCCGCAGCACCGCGAGCCGGCCGAGCAGCACCCGCCCCTCGATCCCGCCGGTGATCTTCAGCGCCTGCTCCCCGAAGATCAGCCGCGCGGTCCCGACCGGCTCACCGTCCGGGCCGAGCGCCAGCAGGTGCTCCGAGGTGGGGTCGAGGTCGTCCCACTCCTCCTCCTCGGAGATCCCCTGCTCGACGATGAAGACGTCCCGCCGCACACGGTGCACCAGCGCGAGGTCGGACTCCGCCCGCGCCACCCGGACCGTCCCGGCCATCCCGGCCATCCCGGCCTCCTCAGCTCTCCGACGCGATGATGTCCAGCGCCTTGCGCAGGTCGGCGGGGTACTCGCTGGCGAACTGCACCCACTCGCCGTCCGCGGGGTGCTCGAAGCCGAGCGAGACCGCGTGCAGCCACTGCCGGGTCAGGCCCAGCCGCTTGGCGAGCGTCGGGTCGGCCCCGTAGGTGAGGTCGCCGACGCAGGGGTGGCGCAGCGCGGACATGTGGACGCGGATCTGGTGGGTGCGGCCGGTCTCCAGCTTGATGTCCAGCAGCGAGGCGGCCCGGTAGGCCTCGACGAGGTCGTAGTGGGTGACCGACGGCTTGCCCTCGCGGGTGACGGCCCACTTCCAGTCGGAGCTGGGGTGCCGGCCGATCGGGGCGTCGACGGTGCCGCTGAGCGGGTCCGGGTGGCCCTGGACCAGCGTGTGGTACTTCTTCTCGGTCACCCGGTCGTGGAACTGCCGCTTGAGGTCGGTGTAGGCGCGCTCGGACTTGGCCACCACCATCAGCCCGGAGGTGCCGACGTCGAGCCGGTGCACGATGCCCTGGCGCTCGGCCGCGCCCGAGGTGGAGATCCGGTAGCCGGCCGCGGCGAGCCCGCCGATCACGGTGGGGCCGGTCCAGCCGGGGCTGGGGTGCGCGGCGACGCCGATCGGCTTGTCGACGAGCACGATGTCCTCGTCGTCGTGGACGATCCGCATGCCCTCGACCGGCTCGGCGACGATCCGCACCGGCGCGGCGGGCGCCGGGATCTCGACCTCCAGCCAGGAGCCGGCGGTGACCCGGTCCGACTTGCCGGCGACGGCGCCGTCGAGCGTCACCTTCCCGTCGGCGGCCAGCTCGGCGGCCTTGGTCCGGGAGAAGCCGAACATCCGGGCCAGGGCGGCGTCGAGGCGCTCGCCCTCCAGGCCGTCGGGAACGGGGAGGCTGCGGATCTGCGCTGCGGTACTCACCCGTACGAGTATGCCGGACGCGCGCCGTCCCCCCGGACGCTCCCGCCCGGGGGCCGCCCGGCCCTACTCGGCCTTGCCCGCCTTCTCGCCCTTCTCCGTCTGCTGGTGCACGGTGCCGTCCGGGTTGCTGCCGCGGAAGGAGAGCAGGACGACGAGGATGCCGCCGCAGACGATCGCCGAGTCGGCGAGGTTGAAGACCGCGAAGTGCTGGACGGAGATGAAGTCCACCACGTGCCCGCGGAAGACGCCGGGCGAGCGGAACAGCCGGTCGGTGAGGTTGCCCAGCGCCCCGCCGAGCAGCAGGCCGAGCGCGATCGCCCAGGGCAGGCTGTACAGCCGTCGGGCGATCCGCCAGATCACCACGATGACGGCCGAGGCGATCATGGTGAAGACGACGGTCAGTGCCTGCCCCATGCCGAAGGCGGCGCCGGAGTTGCGGATCACCTGGAAGGTCACCACGTCGCCGATCACCTCGATCGCCGCGTGGTTCTCCAGCCGGGCCACGACCAGCAGCTTGCTGCCGAAGTCGATCAGGAAGGCGAGCAGGGCGACGGCCAGCAGCACGCCGACCCGCCGGGGACCCTTGGGCTCGTCGGCCCGCTCGGCCTGCTCGGCGTCCCCGGTCTCCCCGGACGGGGCCGGACCCTCGGTCTGCACGGGAGCCTCCGGCTGCGCGACGGGCGCCTCCCCGGCGGCCGGGGTCTCGGCCGCGACGTCGGCGGGCGTCGGGACGGACTCGTCCCGGGTCTGGGGGGAACCTTGCGTACTGATGATCCGCTCCGCTGCCGTGACGTGGGGGCCGAGGGCCGGTGGAAAACCCGATCCACCGAGGGATCGGGCGACGTTACGGGGTCGAGCCTACGGCAAGCCCGACCCCCCACGTCGCCCCGGTCGGTCGCCCGGAGTGGTCAGCGGCGTTCCTGCTTCGCCTTGCACTGGACGCAGAGCGTCGCCCGCGGGAAGGCCTGCATCCGCGCCTTGCCGATGGCCTGGCCGCAGGACTCGCAGGTGCCGAACCCGACGCCCTCCAGCCGGGCCAGCGCGTGCTCGGTCTGGGCGAGGCTGTCACGGGCGTTGTTGGCCAGCGCCAGCTCGCTCTCCCGCGAGATGTTCTTCGTACCGGCGTCCACCTGGTCGTCGCCGGCTCCGTCGTTGGAGTCGCGCATCAGACCGGTGATGGCGGCCTCGGCCGCGCCGATCTCGTGCTGGAGCCGCTCCAGCTCGCTGATCAGCTCGGCGTGCAGCTCGTGCACCTCCTCGGAGGTCCACGGGTCCTCGCCGGGCCGGACCGGCAGCTCGGCCGGGTCGACCGACTCGGCGCCGCCCCCCGCGGGCCGCGCGGAGGTCCCGGCCGGGGCCGGGGTACGGGTGCGGCCCGGGGCCACGAGATCGGTGGTGTTCTTGCGCCGTGCGGTAGTGGTCACGGTCCCCTCCCCTGGGTCGCCTGCCACGGCCTTGCGTGCCCGCTTGGTGGCGGTACCCGCGCCGGTTGCCTTCTCAGCCATGGCTTCGACCCCATCTACGAACGAATCGAGCCGCCGGTTCCCGGCGGCCTCCGGTGCCGGAACGATAATCCCGATCAAAAACGGTCACAACATGACATACCGACGCCTCACAATGATCCCACCCGGGCAGACGTCACAGCCGCCACGCCCAGCACGCCGAACAGAGTTGTGCCCCCCGCCCGGGCGCGCCGAAACCGACTTGCGACGGCCGATACACTGGGCCTGCAAGGCGCAGATGGGGACGAGTACCGCAGTACGCAGCCACCAGCGACCCGGGGACGGTGTGAGCCCGGGGGTGTGCACCGCGCGAAGATCACCCCGGAGCCGCCGGAAGAACGGTCCGCGACGTCGCTCGCCGGCCCAGTAGATCCGGCCGCAAGCCCAAACAAGAGGGCCGCACGCAGCACCGCGGCCAAGGAGGGTGGTACCGCGGGACGGCACGCCGTCTCGTCCCTCCGTCGGATCCCGTCCACGCATCCGCCGGAGGTAGACACCCGCGATGGCCAGTACCTACAACCCCGTCCCCGCGCAGGTGGACCTGCCCGCCCTCGAACACCGGATCCTCTCCTTCTGGCAGGACAACAAGGTGTTCCAGCGCAGCCTGGAGCAGTCCGAGGGCCGCCCGGAGTGGGTCTTCTACGAGGGCCCGCCGACCGCCAACGGCATGCCCGGCGCCCACCACATCGAGGCCCGCGTCTTCAAGGACGTCTTCCCCCGCTACCGGACGATGAAGGGCTACCACGTCGCCCGCAAGGCCGGCTGGGACTGTCACGGCCTGCCGGTCGAGCTGGCCGTCGAGAAGGAGCTGGGCTTCTCCGGCAAGCAGGACATCGAGGCGTACGGCATCGCCGAGTTCAACGCCAGGTGCCGCGAGTCGGTGACCCGCCACACCGACGCCTTCACCGAGCTCACCACCCGGATGGGCTACTGGGTCGACCTCGACGAGGCCTACCGCACCATGGACCCGTCCTACGTGCAGTCCGTCTGGTGGTCGCTCAAGCAGATCTTCGACAAGGGCCTGCTGGTCCAGGACCACCGGGTCGCCCCCTGGTGCCCGCGCTGCGGCACCGGCCTGTCCGACCACGAGCTGGCCCAGGGCTACGAGACCGTCGTCGACCCCTCGGTCTTCGTCCGCTTCCCGCTGACCAGCGGCCCGCTGGCCGGCCGGGCCGCCCTGCTGGTGTGGACCACCACCCCGTGGACCCTGGTCTCCAACACCGCCGCCGCCGTGCACCCCGAGGTCACCTACGTGGTGGCCACCGACGGCACCGAGCGGCTGGTGGTCGCCGAGCCGCTGCTGGCCAAGGCCCTCGGCGAGGGCTGGGAGCCGACCGGCGAGTCCTTCACCGGCGCCGAGATGGAGCGCTGGGCCTACCGCCGCCCGTTCGACCTGGTCGAGATCGAGAACGCGCACTACGTCCTCAACGCCGAGTACGTCACCACCGAGGACGGCACCGGCATCGTCCACCAGTCGCCCGCCTTCGGCGCCGACGACCTCGCGACCTGCCGCAAGTACGGCCTGCCGGTGGTCAACCCGGTGCTGGCCGACGGCACCTTCGCCCCCGAGGTCCCGCTGGTCGGCGGCCAGTTCTTCAAGAAGGCCGACGAGGCCCTGGTCAAGGACCTCCAGGCCCGCGACCTGCTCTTCCGCCACCTGCCGTACGAGCACAGCTACCCGCACTGCTGGCGCTGCCACACCGCGCTGCTCTACTACGCGCAGCCGTCCTGGTACATCCGCACCACCGCGGTCAAGGACGCCCTGGTCCGGGAGAACGAGGCCACCAACTGGTTCCCCGAGAACGTCAAGCACGGCCGCTTCGGCGACTGGCTGAACAACAACATCGACTGGGCGCTCAGCCGCAACCGCTACTGGGGCACCCCGCTGCCGATCTGGCGCTGCGAGGAGGGCCACCTCACCTGCGTCGGCTCGCTGGCCGAGCTGACCGAGCTGACCGGAACCGACCAGAGCGGCCTCGACCCGCACCGCCCGTACATCGACGAGGTCACCTTCGCCTGCCGCGACTGCGGCGGCACCGCGACCCGGGTGCCCGAGGTCATCGACGCCTGGTACGACTCGGGCTCGATGCCCTTCGCCCAGTACGGCTACCCGTACCAGAACAAGGAGCTGTTCGAGAAACGCTACCCGGCGCAGTTCATCTCCGAGGCGATCGACCAGACCCGCGGCTGGTTCTACACCCTGATGGCCGTCGGCACCCTGGTGTTCGACAAGAACTCCTACGAGAACGTCGTCTGCCTGGGCCACATCCTGGCCGAGGACGGCCGCAAGATGTCCAAGCACCTGGGCAACATCCTGCAGCCGATCCCGCTGATGGACCAGCACGGCGCCGACGCCGTCCGCTGGTTCATGGCCGCCGGCGGCTCGCCCTGGTCGGCCCGCCGGGTCGGCCACGGCACCATCCAGGAGGTGGTCCGCAAGACCCTCCTCACCTACTGGAACACCGTCGCCTTCCAGGCCCTGTACGCCCGCACCTCCGGCTGGGCGCCGTCCGCGGCCGACCCGGCCCCGGCCGACCGCCCGCAGCTGGACCGCTGGGTGCTGTCCGAGCTGAACACCCTGGTCCGTGAGGTGGACGCGGCCTTCGAGGCCTACGACACCCAGCGCGCCGGCAAGCTGCTCTCCGGCTTCGTCGACGACCTCTCCAACTGGTACGTGCGCCGCGGCCGCCGCCGCTTCTGGCAGGGCGACGCCGCCGCGCTCGCCACCCTGCACGAGGCGCTGGAGACCGTCACCCGGCTGATGGCCCCGCTGACCCCGTTCATCACCGAGCAGGTCTGGCAGGACCTGGTCGTCCCGGTCGCCCCGGACGCCCCGGCCTCGGTCCACCTGGCCACCTGGCCGGAGGCGGACGAGTCGCTGGTCGACGCCGACCTCTCCCGCCACATGGCGCTGGTCCGCCGCCTGGTCGAGCTCGGCCGGGCCACCCGCGCCGAGTCCGGGGTGAAGACCCGTCAGCCGCTGTCCCGGGCACTGATCGCCGCCCAGGGCTGGGACGAGCTGCCCGCCGACCTGCGCGCGCAGATCGCCGAGGAGCTCAACGTCTCCGCCCTGGAGTCGCTGGCCCAGGTCGGGAGCTCGCTGGTCGACACCACCGCCAAGGCCAACTTCCGCGCGCTGGGCAAGCGCTTCGGCAAGGGCGTGCAGGACGTCGCCAAGGCGGTCGCCGCCGCGGACGCCGCCGGGCTCGCCGCCGAGCTGCGCGCCGGGGGCACCACCTCCGTCGAGCTGAACGGCGAGACCGTCGCCCTCTCCCCCGACGAGGTGATCATCACCGAGACCCCGCGCGAGGGCTGGGCCGTCGCCAACGAGTCCGGTGCCACCGTCGCCCTCGACCTGGCGATCACCCCCGAGCTGAAGCGCCTCGGCATCGCCCGCGACGCGATCCGCCAGATCCAGGAGGCCCGCAAGAACTCCGGCCTGGACGTCGCCGACCGCATCGTCCTGCGCTGGCGGGCCACCGACGACGAGACCGCGGAGGCCATCGCCGAGCACGGCGCCCTCGTCGCCGAGGAGGTCCTCGCCACCGACTTCGCCGCCGGCGCCGCCGACTGGCAGTCCGACACCTTCTCCGACGACTCCCTCGGCCTCGCCTTCCAGCTCCGCAAGGCCTGACCGAACCCGCCGAAGCCGCCGCCGGTCCCCGACCGGCGGCGGCTTCGCCGTACCCCCCGCGCGACCCGACCCGGCCCCGCGCGAACCCGGCCCGGCGCGCCGGCAACGCAGAGCGCCCCCTCCCCGGCCCCGAAGGGTCGAGAAGGGGGCGCTCGCGACAGCGGCTACCGCCTAGTTGTCGCCGTCCTCGTCGATCAGGAAGCCCCGCATCGGCGCCGGCGCCTGCTGCATCGGCTGCGGAGGCTGCGGACGCACGGCCGCCATCGGCTGGGTCATCCCGGCCGGCTGCATCTGCGGCGCGCCCGAGTTGCCACCCGAGGCCTGCCCGCCGAAGCCCTGCCCACCCGAGTTCCCGCCGAAGGAGCTCTGCCCGCCGAAGGAGGGCTGGTTCCCGCCGAAGGACGGCTGGCTGCCACCGAAGCTCGGCGACGGGCTGCTCATCGCGCTCGCACCGGCCGGAGCCATCGACGACGCGGCCGGCGGCAGCGACGCGGTGGCCGGGATCCGCGGCGGGGCGAGCGAGTCGTCCGCCTGCGACTCCAGCTGGCGCAGCTGGGTCTCCAGGTAGGACTTCAGGCGCGTCCGGTACTCACGCTCGAACGCCCGCAGGTCCTCGACCTTGCGCTCCAGCGTGGCGCGGGCGGACTCCAGCGAGCCCATCGCGACCCGGTGCTTCTCCTGGGCGTCCCGCTCCAGCGCGTCGGCCTTGGCGCGGGCGTCCCGCTCCAGACCCTCGGCCCGGCTGCGCGCCTCGCCGACGATCTTGTTGGCCTCGGAGCGCGCCTCGGAGATCGCCTGGTCGGCGGTCTGCTGGGCGAGCGCCAGCACGCGGGCGGCGCTGTCGCCGCCGGGGCCCTGCTGCATCGGGGCGCCGAGCGGGCCGCCCATCTGCTGCGGGCCGCCCATGGGGCCGCCCATCTGCTGCATCTGCTGCTGGCCCATGCCCTGGCCCATGGGGTTGCCCATGCCCTGCGGGCCGCCGGGGCCGCCCATCGGCTGCAGCATCTGACCGCCCATCGGCTGCACCAGCTGCTGCTGGCCGCCCATGGTCTGGCCCATCTGCTGCTGCGGACCACCGGGGCCGCCCATCGGACCGCCCTGGCCGGCGGGGAGCTGCGGGGCGCCGGACGGCAGGCCGAGCGGCTGGTTGCCCATCTGCTGCTGCGGGCCGGGACCCATCTGCTGCTGCTGCGGACCGCCCGGGCCCATCTGCTGCTGCGGGCCACCGGGGCCACCCTGCTGGCCGGGGACCGGCGGGCCGGATATGGCGGCCGGCACCGGTGCGCCGGAACGCGCGTCCTGCGGCGGCTCCTTGCGCATGTTGGCCTGGTTCTGCGCGGCGGCCCGGGTCGCGGCGGCCAGCTTGGCGCGCAGGTCCTCGTTCTCGCGGAGGAGACGGGTCAGCTCCGCCTCGACCTCGTCGAGGAAGGCATCGACCTCGTCCTCGTCATAGCCTTCGCGCAGGCGGACGGTCGTGAACTGCTTGTTCCGAACGTCCTCGGGGGTCAATGGCATCTCTTCACCTCAACGTGATCGTCGGCACACCGGCATCCTGTCGCATCGCTCACCTACGACTAGGGCCGCACAAGCGAGATCAGGACATACACAATGATCATCAGTACGAAGAAGGACAGGTCGAGCGCCACGCCCCCGAGACGCAGCGGCGGAATGAACCGCCGCAGAAGCTTGAGCGGCGGATCCGTGACAGTGTACGTGGCCTCGAGGACCAGAACCATGGCCTTGCCGGGCCGCCACGAACGCGCGAACTGGAACACCCAGTCCATCACCAGCCGCACGAGCAGGAACACCAGGAAGACGGTCAGTGCGTAGTAGAGCACTGCCCACACGATCTCCATCGCGCTTCCCTCTCCCCTGTTCCCGGCCCTGGGGCCGCTCGTCTGTCGCTAACTCACTGTCGATCAGATCCACACGTAAAGTCGTGGCCGGGTCAGCTCTGGTTGAAGAACCCACCCTCGGCGATACGGGCCTTGTCCTCCGCCGTGACATCGACGTTAGCAGGCGACAGGAGGAACACCTTCTGCGTCACGCGCTCGATACTGCCGTGCAGACCGAAGACGAGTCCAGCGGCGAAGTCTACGAGTCGCTTCGCGTCGGTGTCGTCCATCTCCGTGAGATTCATGATCACGGGGGTGCCGCCACGGAACTGTTCGCCGATGGTACGGGCCTCGTTGTAGGTCCTCGGGTGCAGCGTGGTGATGCGGTAGGGCTCTCGTTCGTTCACGACCTTGGGCATGATCACCGGGGCGCTCTTCTCCAGGTTGTGGCGGCGGTCGGGTGTGATGGACGACACTGGGGCCATCCTCGGGGTCTCCTGGCGGATCGGGACGGCGGCCGGCACCGGCTGCGGGGTGATCGAGGAGACCGGCGCGGGCGCCGGCGCGGCCGGCCGGGGGATGTCCTCGGTCCGTCCGGTCCGCATCGGCTCGGGGTCCGCGTCGTAGTCGTCATCGGGGTCGTACCCCTGGCCGTCGTACGTCTCGTCCTCCACGAGGCCGAGGTAGACCGCCATCTTGCGCATCGCGCCGGCCATGCTCCTGTCTCCTCCGCTTGTGGTGGACCGGCTCCGTCCCGGCGGCCGGGCCGTACGGCCCCGCCTGCGGATTCCGCGGTCCGCCCACGACGCTTCATCAGGCCGACGGCCAATCAGAGTTCGTGGATGAGGGCCGCGGAGCTGCGATCCACGGTTGGCTAGCGCTCAGATAAGCTGCTAGCTTCTGTCCTATTTTGTCCTGCAGTCTGATCTACTACCCGGTGACGTTACCCGAGGGGTGACCGCACTCCGAGTACCGCCGTTCCGACGCGCACATGTGTCGCTCCGGCGGCAATGGCCTGCTCAAGGTCACCGCTCATCCCTGCCGACACCATGGTGGCAGCCGGATGGGCGGTCCGTACGGCGGTTGCGATTTCCGCCAGCCGATCGAAGGCCGCGGCAGGGTCGCCCGCCAGCGGTCCGGCGAGCGGAGCGACCGTCATCACACCGTCCAGACGCAGCCCGGGCGTGTCGGCGATCGCGTCGGCCAGGGCCACGACGTCCGCGGGGGCGACGCCCGCGCGGTGCTCGCCCTCGCCGGCCTCCTTGTCCAGGGCGACCTGGACCAGGCAGCCGAGGTCGGCGCGCTCGGCCTTGCGCACCGCGGCGGCGAGCGAGTCCACCAGCCGCGGCCGGTCCACCGAGTGGACGTGGTCGGCGTAGCGGACCACCGAGCGGACCTTGTTGGTCTGCAGCTGACCGACGAAGTGCCAGGCAAGCGGAAGGTTTCTGCACTGCTCCGCCTTGGGCGCGGCGTCCTGGTCGCGGTTCTCCGCGACGTCGGTGACGCCCAGGCCGGCCAGCAGTGCGGTGTCCTCGGCGGGGTAGGTCTTGGTGACCACGATCAGCCGGACCTCGTCGCGCGCCCGCCCGGCGGCGGCGCAGGCGTCGGCGATCCGGCGCTCGACGACCTCCAGATTGGTGCCCAGTTCCTCGTAGCGGGCGCGCTGACCCTCCGTCAGCGCGTCCAGCCACTCCTTGTCCGGAAACCGGTCGTCGCCACTCGGGAACGGTCCGTAGATGTCATTCGTCATCAGTGTTCAGAGCCCAACCAGACGTAGCTCGCGAGCCGGCCCGTGCGCTGCTCGCGGCGGTAGGAGTAGTGATCGGCGGATTCGAGGGTGCAGACCGGTGATCGCACCACCTCGGTGACCCCCACGGCGGCCAGCTGGGCCGCGACTCCCTCCGGCACGTCCAGCGCCGGGGTTCCCCAGGAGGTCTGCGCGTACGCGGCGGGCACCCGGTCGGCGATCTCGGCGCGCAGCTGCGCGGGCACCTCGTAGCAGCGGCCGCAGACGGCGGGGCCGGTGGCGGCGGCGATCCGCCCGGGCTCGGCGCCGAGCTCCACCATCGCCCGGACCGCCGCCGGGACCACCCCGGCGGCGAGGCCGGGCCGCCCGGCGTGGGCGGCGCCGACCACCCCGGCGACCGGGTCGGCCAGCAGCACCGGCGTGCAGTCGGCGGTGAGCACCGCCAGCGCCAGCGGCCGGTCGGTGACCACCGCGTCGACGGTCGGGGCCTGCCCCGCCGGCTGCCGCCGCGTCACCACGGCCACGTCCGCGCCGTGCACCTGGTTCATCCAGACCACGTCGGCCGGGTCGAGACCGAGCGCGCGGGCCGCGATCGCCCGGTTCTCCCGGACGGCCTCCGGGTCGTCCCCCACCGCACCGCCGAGGTTCAGCTCCCCGTACGGCGAAGTGCTCACCCCGCCCCACCGAGTGGTGAAGGCGAAGTGAGCACCGTCGCGGACCGCGTGGTCGATCACTTAAGGAAATCCGGGACGTCGAGCTCCTCGGCCGGGCTCTCCACGAACGGCTGGCGGGCCGGCTGCACCTGCGGCGGCACCGGGGCGGCGGTCGCGGTGGCCGGGGACTCGGCCGGGCGGGCCGGGGCGGCGCCCTCGCCCTCCGGGCGGGCGGTCACCGAGCCGATGCCGCCGTAGGCGGGACGGCCGGCCGGGCGCTCGGGGGCGCTGCCGCCACCGGACGAGGCGGCCGGCGGGCTGGCCGGGGACGCGCTCGCCTTGACGACCGGCTCGCGGACGATGGCCGGCGGCTGCCCGCCGTCGAAGCCGGCCGCGATGACGGTGACCCGGACCTCGTCGCCGAGGGCGTCGTCGATGACCGCACCGAAGATGATGTTGGCCTCGGGGTGGGCCGCCTCACTGACCAGCTGGGCGGACTCGTTGATCTCGAACAGGCCGAGGTCCGAGCCACCGGAGATGGAGAGCAGCACGCCGCGGGCGCCGTCGATCGAGGCCTCCAGCAGCGGCGAGGAGATCGCCATCACGGCGGCGGCCTTGGCGCGGTCCTCGCCGCGGGCCGAGCCGATGCCCATGAGCGCCGAACCGGCGTCCGACATGACGGACTTGACGTCGGCGAAGTCGAGGTTGATCAGACCGGGGGTGGTGATCAGGTCGGTGATGCCCTGGACACCGGAGAGCAGGACCTGGTCGGCCGAGCGGAACGCGTCCAGGACGCTGACCTGGCGGTCCGAGATGGACAGCAGCCGGTCGTTGGGGATCACGATGAGGGTGTCGACCTCTTCGCGCAGGGAGGCGATGCCGTCCTCGGCCTGGTTGGCGCGGCGCCGGCCCTCGAAGGTGAACGGGCGGGTGACCACGCCGATGGTGAGGGCGCCCAGCGAGCGGGCGATGTTGGCGACCACCGGCGCGCCACCCGTGCCGGTGCCACCGCCCTCACCGGCGGTCACGAAGACCATGTCGGCCCCCTTGAGGACCTCCTCGATCTCCTCACGGTGGTCCTCGGCGGCCTTCCGGCCGACCTCGGGGTTGGCGCCGGCGCCGAGGCCCCGGGTGAGTTCACGGCCCACATCGAGCTTGACGTCGGCGTCGCTCATGAGGAGGGCCTGCGCATCGGTGTTGATCGCGATGAACTCGACGCCCTTGAGACCGACCTCGATCATCCGGTTGATGGCGTTGACACCACCGCCGCCGATGCCGACGACCTTGATGACTGCGAGGTAGTTCTGCGGTGCTGCCACGTCGAAGGCCTCTCGCCTCGAATTTCCGGGTCGGCCCGATACCCGGAACGGGCCGAACCGACGGATGTCGATGGGTAGGGAGCCTGGTTTCTGACGTAATGTCCGAAATGCCGACCGCCGACCCCAACCCTAAACTTGACCTTTAGGGTTAGTGCTGTGCCTCTGTCACATCACCAGGAAACACAGTCTGGTGACACAGGACACTAGGTGGCTCCGGCCACGTGTTTCAACGAACACGCCGAGCTTCCCTTTTTCTTTTGAGCCTATGTGATCATCGACCGGCGGATGAAACCGGGGTGACCACCAAGCGTCAGGCCGACACGAAACCGCGTCAACCCCTTCCTGCAGCAGAAAACCTACCGGATCATCCGGACACCGCAGGCGAGTCAGGGGCGCTCACGTCGAAGTTCGTACCCTTCTGATTCAGCAGTGCCACCAGGACCCGGGCTTTTCGATCGGTCTGCTCCGGGCTCCCCCAGCGCACCGTCACACCCCCGCCGAGCTGCACCTGGATGTCGTCGTACGAGTGCACGAGGACGGCCCCGGCCCGCTGCAGGACGTCCGCCGGCAGGCCGGCGGCCACCGCGACCGCGCCCCGCACCAGCTGCGCATGGTCGATCACCGATTCGGCGTCCAGGGCCTGCTGGCTGAGCTTCAGCTCCACCACCGGCACCCCCTCCGGGGCGGCAGGCTCGGTGGCGAAGCTCACGCCGCCCGCGTCGACCTGGGTGAACTGCCCGTCCTCGCCCCTGACCACGGCGACCGCCGTGCGCTGGGTGACCTTCACCCGCAGGGTGTTCGGCCAGCCCCGCCAGACCTCCGCCCTCGCCACCCGGGGGATCGCCTCCACCCGGCGGCGGGCCTCGTCGAGGTCCACCCGGGCCAGCGGGCCGGAACCGACCCCGCCGAGCGCCGAGCGGACCTCGTCGGCCGTCAGCCGGTCGTCCCGCATCCCCTGCACGGAGACCGAGCGGACCTCCAGCACCGAGGAGAAGAACACCAGCCAGGACAGCGTGCCGAGGAGCACCGCGGTCAGACCGCCCAGCACCAGCGCCCCCCGCCGGGAGAGCCGGAGCCGAGGAGCGTACTCCCCGGCCTCGAACTCCTCGTCGAGGGGGTCGGCGAGCCGGGCGTCAGCCACGACGGCGGCCGCCCCGGGCGGCCTCGATGGCCTCGTAGACCATGCCGACCAGCAACTCGTCGGCGTCCCGGCGGCCGAACTCGGCGGCGGCCCGGCTCATGTCCCACAGCCGCTGCGGGTCGGTGAGCACCGGCAGCACGTTCTGCAGCACCCAGTCCGGGGTCAGCTCGGCGTCGTCGACCAGCAGGCCGCCGCCGGCCTTGACCATCGGCTGGGCGTTCAGCCGCTGCTCGCCGTTGCCGATCGGCAGCGGCACGAACGCGGCGGGCAGGCCGACCGCGGCCAGCTCGGCCACCGTCATGGCGCCGGCCCGGCAGAGCATCATGTCCGCCGCCGCGTAGGCGAGGTCCATCCGGTCCAGGTACGGCACCGGGCGGTACGGCGGCATCCCGGGGATCTCGTCCACCTGCGGCAGCTCGTTCTTCGGGCCGACCGCGTGCAGGATCTGCACCCCGTACTGCTGGAGCCGGGGCGCGATCGCGCTGATCGTCTCGTTCAGCCGGCGGGCGCCCTGCGAGCCGCCGGTGACCAGCAGGGTGGGCAGCCGCTGGTCGAGGCCGAAGTAGTGCCGGGCCTCGGGGCGGACCGCGTTGCGGTCCAGGGTCGCGATGGTCCGGCGCAGCGGGATGCCGATGTACCGGGAGTCGCGCAGCTTGCTGTCCGGCGTGGAGACGGCGACGAAGTCGCTGTAGCGGGCGCCGATCTTGTTCGCCAGACCGGGCCGGGCGTTGGCCTCGTGCACCACGATCGGCACACCGGCCCGCTTGGCGGCCAGGTAGGCGGGCATCGCGACGTAGCCGCCGAAGCCGACCACGGCGTCCGCCTTGACCCGCTCGATGATCTCCTGGGCGGCCCGGACGGTGCCGCGCAGCCGGCCCGGGACGGTGATCAGCTCGGGGGTGGGCTTGCGGGGCAGCGGGACGGCCGGGATCAGCTCCAGCTGGTAGCCGCGCTCGGGCACCAGCCGGGTCTCCAGGCCGCGCTCGGTGCCGAGGGCGGTGATCCCGATGGACGGGTCATGCCTGCGGAGGGCGTCCGCGAGGGCCATGGCCGGCTCGATGTGACCGGCGGTCCCCCCGCCGGCGAGTACGACATGCACCGAAATTCACCGCTCCCTGCGTGCCGGCCCGCTGGCCGGGCGCGCTGTGGTTCGTCGTCGTGGCAGCACCCGGGCCAGCTGTTTCCTGATCCGGGAGTTCTTGCTCCGGGCGGCCAGGGCCGCCTTCGCGCCCGAGCTGCTGCGTGCCAGGCAGAGCAGCACCCCGATCGCGGACATGGCCGACAGCATGGCGGAACCGCCGTAGGAGAACAGCGGGAGCGGGACGCCCGCGATGGGCAGCAGTCCCAGCGCCGACCCCAGGTTGATCACGGCCTGCGCCATGATCCAGGTGGTGACGGCTCCCGCGGCGTACCTGACGAAGGGATCCTTCGTACCGATGGCCACACGGATACCCGCGTAGCCTAGTGCCGAGAAGAGACCGATCACCGACAGCGTCCCCACCAGACCCAGTTCCTCGCCGGTGGTGGCGAAGATGAAGTCGGTGTGCGCCTCCGGGAGCTGGCCCCACTTCTCCACGCCTGCGCCGAGCCCGGAGCCGAACAGACCGCCGAGGCCGAACGAGTAGACGCCGTGCAGGGCCTGGAAGCAGGCGCCGGCCGGGTCGAGCTTGGTCACACCGATGCAGGAGAGCCGCTCGGCGCGGTGCGGGACGGTGACCACCAGGGCGGTGCAGACCACGACGGCCACCCCGAGGGTGGCGACGAACAGCCGCAGCGGCGCGCCGACCATCCACAGCAGGCCGAACAGCATCGCCACCAGGATCATCGTGGTGCCCATGTCGCCGCCGAGCATGATCAGCGCGAGCAGCAACAGGGTGCCCGGCACCAGCGGGACCAGCAGGTGCTTCCACTGGTCGAGGGTGCCGGTCTTCTGCTTGCGGGCCAGCAGGTCGGCGCCCCAGAGCACCAGGGCGAGCTTGGCGAACTCGGACGGCTGGAACTGGAACACGCCGAAATCCAGCCAGTTCCGGTTGCCGTTGACCTCCATGCCGATGCCCGGGATCGCGACCAGCACCATGGCGCCGATCACCGCGAACATCACCGGGTAGACGATCACCCGCAGCACCGCCACCGGCACCAGCGCGAAGCCGAGCAGCAGGGCGAAGCCGAGCACCACCGCGAGGAGCTGCTTGTAGAAGTAGAACTGGGTCGAGCGGTGCTGGCCCAGCGCGAGGATCTGCGAGGCCGAGAAGACCATCATCAGCCCGAGCACCACCAGCAGCAGTGCCGTGCCGGCGATCAGCAGGTAGGGCGTGAGCGGCCGGTCCAGGGCGTACCGCACGCGGGCCCGGAAGGCCTGCAGGCGGGCCAGTGGACCGGCCGACTTGTAGGCGGTGGTGGTGGCCGAGATCACCCGCAGGGACCCGGCCGGGCGGCCCTTCTCCGGCGCGCTCGAACCGCCCACCCTGCCGCCCTGCCCCACCACAGCTCCCCTTTTCCGTCCCCCGTGGCCTCCGGGCCGGAGGCCACGGGGCAGGAGGTCGCCTACCGGTTCCCGTCCGCCAGCTCCCGGACGGCCGCGGCGAAGAGGTCGCCGCGCTCGCCGTAGTTGGTGAACATGTCCATCGAGGCGCAGGCCGGGGCCAGCAGCACCGTGTCACCCGTTCGGGCGAGCGACGCGGCCGCGCGGACCACCTCGGTCATCGCCACCGCGCCAGTCTGGCCCTCGGCCGCCTCGATCACCGGGACATCCGGCGCGTGTCGCGCCAGCGCCTCGCGGATCAGCGCGCGGTCCTCGCCGATCAGCACGACGGCCCGCAGCCGCTCGGCCGCGCCCTGGACCAGGTCGTCGAAGGTCGCGCCCTTGGCCAGGCCCCCGGCGATCCAGACGATCGGCCGGTACGCGGCCAGCGAGGCCGCGGCGGCGTGGGTGTTGGTGGCCTTGGAGTCGTCGACGTACGTGACGCCGTCGACCACCGCGACCTCGGCGATCCGGTGCGCGTCCGGCCGGAAGGCCCGCAGGCCCTCCCGGACGGCCTTGGGCTCCACGCCGTAGGCGCGGGCCAGCGCGGCGGCCGCCAGCGCGTTGGTGATGTTGTGCGGGGCGGCAGGGCGGCGGCGCGAGGCGCCTTCCTCGGAAGGGTGGTGGGCGACGGGCGGGCTGATGTCCTCGACCGAGCCCAGCTCGGCGGCGCTCACGGCCCGGTCGGCCACGAACGCGCGGTCCACCAGCAGGCCGTCGACCACGCCGAAGTTCGACGGGCCGGGCGCGCCGAGGCCGAACCCGATCGCCCGGCAGCCCTCCTCGACGTCGGCCTCGCGGACCAGCGCCTCGGTGGCCGGGTCGGCCAGGTTGTACACGCAGGCGACGACGTTGCCCTCGTAGATCCGGCCCTTGTCGGCGGCGTACGCCTCCATCGAGCCGTGCCAGTCGAGGTGGTCGGGCGCCAGGTTGAGCACGGCCGCCGCGTACGGGCGCAGCGAGGGCGCCCAGTGCAGCTGGTAGCTGGAGAGCTCGACGGCGAGCACGTCGTACGGCTCCTCGGCGAGCACCGCGTCCAGCACCGAGACCCCGACGTTGCCGACGGCGGCGGTGCGCCTGCCGGCGGCGGTGAGGATCGAGGCGAGCATCTGGACGGTGGTGGTCTTGCCGTTGGTGCCGGTGACGGCCAGCCAGGGGGCGGGTTCGCCGGTGGCGGGCAGCGGCCGGCGCAGGCGCCAGGCCAGCTCGACGTCGCCCCAGACCTCGACGCCGGCCTCGGCGGCGGCGGCGAACAGCGGGCTGCTCGGCGGCCAGCCGGGCGAGGTGACGACCAGGCGGGTGCCCTCGGGCAGGGTGGCGCCGTCGCCGAGGCGGACGGTGACGCCCTGCGCCTCCAGCTCGGCGGCGCGGGCGCCGAGGCCCTCGCCGGAGCCGCCGTCCACGACGGTGACGCGCGCGCCGAGGCCGTGCAGGACGCGGGCGGCGCTGATGCCGGAGACGCCGAGCCCGGCGACGGCGACCGGGAGTCCGGCCCAGTCCGGGTTGCCCGGTGCGGCGGTGGTCATCCGGTCACCCATCCCGCGTAGAAGAGGCCGAGGCCGACGGCCACGCACAGGCCCTGGATGATCCAGAACCGGACCACGACCAGGACCTCGCTCCAGCCCTTGAGTTCGAAGTGGTGCTGCAGCGGGGCCATCTTGAAGACGCGCTTGCCGGTCATCCGGAACGAGCCGACCTGGATGATCACCGAGAGGGTGATGATCACGAAGAGGCCGCCCAGCAGGACGAGCAGGATCTCGGTGCGCGAGCAGATCGCCAGACCGGCCAGCGCGCCGCCGAGGGCCAGCGAGCCGGTGTCGCCCATGAAGATCTTGGCGGGCGAGGTGTTCCACCAGAGGAAGCCGAAGCAGGAGCCCATCAGGGCGGCCGCGACCACCGCGAGGTCCAGCGGGTCGCGGACGTCGTAGCAGTTGGAGGTGGCCGAGGCCACGTAGGCGCAGCTCTGGCCGTACTCCCAGACGCCGATGAAGGTGTAGGCGCCGAAGGCCATCACCGAGGCGCCGGTGGCCAGGCCGTCCAGACCGTCCGTCAGGTTGACGCCGTTGGAGGTGGCGGCGATCAGGAAGTACGCGAAGATGACGAACAGGACCGGGCCGACCGCCCACTCGAAGTCCCGGACGAAGGACAGGTGCTCCGAGGCCGGCGTGCGGCCGGCGTTGTCGGGGAACTGCAGGGCCAGGATCGCGAAGACCAGGCCGACGATGGACTGGCCGGCCAGCTTGGCCTTGGCCCGCAGGCCGAGCGAGCGGCGCTTGACGACCTTGATGTAGTCGTCGAGGAAGCCCACCAGGCCCAGACCGGTGGTCAGGAACAGCACCAGCAGGCCGGAGGCGGTCGGGCTCTCGCGCGTTATCGCCTTGGTGGCGAAGTAGGCGATCAGCGTCGCGAGGATGAACGCGATGCCGCCCATCGTGGGCGTGCCCTTCTTGCTGTGGTGCGCCTTGGGGCCGTCGTCGCGGATGTACTGGCCGTAGCCCTGCCGGGCGAGCAGCTTGATCAGCGCGGGGGTGCCGGCCAGCGACAGGATCAGGCCGATCATGCCGGAGAAGAGGATCTGCTTCATTACTCGGCCGCACCGTCCGCGAGGAGGGCCTCGGCCACCTTCTCCAGCCTCACCGAACGGGAGGCCTTCACCAGCACCACATCCCCCGGCCGCAGCTGACTGCGCAGCAGCTCGACCGCCGCGTCCGCGTCGGACACCAGCACCGACTCCTCACCCCACGAACCTTCGTTCCTCGCGCCCAGTTCCATGCAGGCCGCCTCGCGTCCGCCGACCGCCACCAGCTTGGTGACGTCGAGCCGGACGGCGAGCCGCCCGATGGCGTCGTGCTCGGCCAGGCTGTCCTCGCCGAGCTCCCGCATCTCGCCGAGCACCGCCCAGGTGCGGCGGCGCTCCGGGCCGCGCCCCCCCATCGAGACCAGCGCCCGCAGCGCGGCCCGCATCGAGTCGGGGTTCGCGTTGTAGGCGTCGTTGACGACGGTGACACCATCGGCCCGGTCGACGACCTCCATGCGCCAGCGGGACAGCGCACCCGCCTGGCTCAGTGCTTCGGCGGTGTCGTCGACGGTCATCCCGAGCTCCATCGCCACCGCGGCGGCGGCGAGGGCGTTCGAGACGTGGTGCTCACCGTACAGGCGCAGCTGCACGGGTGCGGAACCGGCCGGGGTGCTCAGCGTGAAGGATGGACGTCCGGTGGAGTCCAGGCGAACGTCCTGTGCCCGGACGTCGGCCTCCGGGGACTCTCCGAAGTACACCACCCGGGCCTTGGTGCGGGCGGCCATGGCGCGCACCAGCCGGTCGTCCGCGTTGAGGATCGCCGCGCCGTCGGCGGGCAGGGCCTCGACGAGTTCGCCCTTGGCCTCGGCGATCGCCTCCTGGGAGCCGAACTCGCCGACGTGCGCGGTGCCGACGTTGAGCACCAGGCCGATCCGGGGCGGGGTGATCGAGGTGAGGTACTCGATGTCGCCCTTGTGCCGGGCGCCCATCTCCATCACCAGGTGCCGGGTGGTGGCCTCGACGCGCAGCGCGGTCGTCGGGTGGCCGATCTCGTTGTTGAGCGAGCCGGCCGGGAAGACGGTCTCGCCCAGGGGCTGGAGCAGCTGGGCGATGAGGTCCTTGGCGCTGGTCTTGCCGGCCGAACCGGTCAGCGCGACCACGGTGGCGTCGGAGCGGCCGACGACGGTGCGGGCCAGCTTGCCCAGGGCGTCCACCACGCTGTCCACCAGCACGGCGGGCACGCCGACCGGGCGGGAGGCCAGCACCGCGACGGCGCCGGCCTCGACCGCGGTGACCGCGTAGTCGTGGCCGTCCACGTGCTCGCCGACGAAGGCCGCGAACAGGCCGCCGGGGCGGACCTTGCGGGAGTCGACCTCGACCGGGGCGGTCACCAGGGCGTCGGGGTCGGCGCCGGCCAGGGTTCCCCCGACTGCGGCGGCCACCTCGGCGAGGGTCAGTGCGATCACGGCTGCTCTACTCCTCCGGTGCCCCGGGCGGCCGTGGTCCGCACGATGGATTCGCGCAGCACCTCCCGGTCGTCGAAGGGGCGGATCTCGTCTCGTACGTACTGCCCGAGCTCGTGGCCCTTGCCGGCCACCAGCACGGTGTCGCCGGCCTGGGCGCGGGCGACCGCGAGCTCGATCGCCTCGGCGCGGTCGGGCACGACCAGGACGGCGCCGCGCTCGGCCTCGGGCACCGCGGCGGCGCCGTTCAGCATGGTGGCGAGGATCGCCAGCGGGTCCTCGCTGCGCGGGTTGTCGCTGGTCAGCAGGGCCGTGTCGGCGAGCCGGGCGGCGATGCCGCCCATCGGGGCGCGCTTGTGCGGGTCCCGGTCGCCGCCGCAGCCGACCACCACGTGCAGCCGGCCCTTGGTGACCTCGCGCAGCGAGCCGAGGACGGCCTCCAGGGCGTCCGGCTTGTGCGCGTAGTCGACCACCGCGACGTAGGGCTGGCCGGCGTCCACCCGCTCCAGCCGGCCGGGCACGCCGGCGACGGCGGCGACGCCGGCCACCGCCTGCTCCAGCGGGAGCCCGGCGGTGGCGAGCACCACGATCGCGGCCAGCGCGTTGGCGACGTTGAACGGGCCGGGCAGCGGGACGGAGGCGTCCGCCTCGGCGCCGTCCGGGCCGAGCACCCGGAAGGTCGAGCCGACCGGGCCGAGCTGGACGTCCACCGCGCGCCAGTGCGCCTCGGGCGCGCCGGTGGCGGAGAAGGTGGCGACCGGGATCTTCGCCTCGGCGGCGAGCCGGCGGCCGTAGGCGTCGTCCACGTTGACCACGCCGGCGCGGGACTTGCCGGGCTGGAAGAGCCGGGCCTTCGCCTGGAAGTAGTCCTCCATGTCCGGGTGGAAGTCGAGGTGCTCGGGGGTGAGGTTGTTGAACAGCGCGACGTCGTAGGCCACGCCGTCGGTGCGGCCGTAGACCAGGGCGTGGCTGGAGACCTCCATGGTCACCGCGTCGGCGCCGCGCTCGCCCATCACGGCGAGGATCGCGTGCAGGTCGGTGGCCTCGGGGGTGGTCCGCTCGCTCTTGATCCGCTCGTCGCCGACCCGCATCTCGACGGTGCCGATCACGCCGGGGTGGCGGCCGGCGCCGCGCAGGCCGCCCTCGACCAGGTAGGAGGTGGTGGTCTTGCCGTTGGTGCCGGTGAGCCCGATCATCAGCAGCCGCTCGGACGGCCGGTCGTAGACGGCGGCCGCGAGCTCGCCCATCCGGGCCCGGGGCCGGTCGACGACCAGCAGCGGCAGGCCGGTGCCGGCCGCCAGCTCGGCGCCGGCCGGGTCGGTGAGCACCGCGACGGCGCCGGCCTCGGCGGCCTGTCCGGCGAACGACGCGCCGTGGTGGTTGGCCCCCGGGAACGCCACGTACACGTCGCCGGGGCGGACCTCGCGGGCGTTGTGGGTGACGCCGGTGACCTCGGGCCCCTCGACGGGGTCGAGGCCCAGCAGGCGGGCGACCTCGGCGAGCGGCCGGGCGCCGGTCCGGGCGGGACGGGGCGGGCTCACGGTGATTTGATCGGGTTTCGGCACGGCGCAGAGGCTATCCGCCGAAGGGCGTCCAGGGCCAAACCGGGCCTTTTCCGTACCGGCGGCCGCACCCGCCAGGTCGTTGCTCATGGTCGATCACGGCTTCCACTCGACGGGCAGGTTGGGCGCCTCGCTGCCGCTCGGCGGGACCTGGAGGGTCTTGAGGGTGAACTCCATCACCTGCTTGAACACCGGACCGCACAGCTGGCCGCCGAAGTGGCCGTTGACCGGGTCCTGGATCACGCAGGAGACGGTGACCCGGGGCTGGTCGGCCGGGGCGAAGCCGATGAAGGAGGCGGTGTACCCGCGGTAGCCGCCGCCGTTCGGGTCCACCCGGTTCGCGGTGCCGGTCTTGCCGGCGACCCGGTAGCCCGGGATGGCGGCCCTGCCGCCGGTGCCCTGCTCGTCGGAGACGACCGACTCCAGCATCTCGGTGAGGGTCTTGGCGGTCTGCTCGCTGACCACCCGTGACTGTCCGGACGCCGGGGCCGGGGTGTACTTGCCGTCCGGCGCGGTGGTGCCCTGGACGACGCTGGGCGTCATCCGGACGCCACCGTTGGCGATGGTCGAGAAGACCGAGGTCGCCTGGAGCGCGTTGACCGACAGGCCCTGGCCGAACGGGATGGTGTACTGCTTGGACGCCTTCCAGTCCTCCGGCTTGTCGAGCAGGCCGGCGGTCTCGCCGGGGAAGCCCAGGCCGGTCGGCTGGCCGATGCCGAACTTCCGCAGGTAGTCGTAGAGCACCCGGTTGGCCTCGGGCTGGGTGGCGCCGAGGGTCTGGGCGGCCTCGATGGTGCCGATGTTGGAGGACTTGGCGAGCACGCCGGCCAGAGTGAGGTACCAGGTGTCGTGCTCGACGTCGTCCTTGAACGCCACGTCGCCGCGGACCAGCGGGTACGGCACGGTGACCTTGGTGTCCCAGGTGGCCTTGCCGGTGTCCAGGACCGCCGCCATGGTCATCAGCTTGGCGGTGGAGCCGGGTTCGTAGGCGTCCTGCAGGGCGGTGTTGCCGAGCTGCGAGTTCTTGGCCGTGCTCAGGTCGTTCGGGTTGAAGCCGGGCGAGGTGGCCATCGCCAGTACCTGCCCGTTGCGCACGTCCTGGACGATCACGTAGCCCTTCTCCGCCCCGGCGTTGGCGACCTGGTCGGTGATGGCCCGCTGGGCGGCCCACTGGATGTCCCGGTTGATGGTCAGCCGCAGGTCGGTGCCGGGCACGGCGGGCTCCAGCGAGCCGCCCGCGGTCGGCACCAGGCGGCCGCCGGCCTGGGCGTAGCTGCTGTGGCCGTCCTTGCCGGCCAGCAACTGCTGGTACTGCTGCTCCAGCCCGCCGGCGCCCTCGCCCTCGGCGTTGACGAAGCCGACCAGGTTGGCGGCCAGGCCGTCGGACGGGTAGACCCGCTTCTGGGTGTCCCGGTTGAAGACGCCGGCCAGCGGGTTGACGCACTCGTTGTCCAGCCGGGTGCGGCCGCCCTCCTCGGCGGGCTTGTTCAGCAGCCGCTTCTGGGCCTGGCAGGCGCGCGAGCCGGCCTGCTTCTCCAGGCCGGACTTGAGGTCGCTGATCTGGTTCTTGATGTCCGGGCTCTGCTGGGCGGCCAGCCGCTTGTACCGGCTCTTGGGGGTGTGCAGGTCGGCGGCGATCTTCTCCTTGGGCACGCCGAGGATCGGCGCCAGCAGCGCGGCGGCCTGCTCGGGCGCGTCGGGCAGGCCGGTCGCCTCGGGGGTGAACATCGCCGGGTCGGCGGTGATGTCGTAGGCGTCGACGGTGGTGGCCAGGGCGACGCCGTCGGAGGACGTTATCGAGCCGCGCTCGGCGGTGATCGGGATGTTCAGGTAGCGGTTGGTGTTGGCGTCGGCGGCCAGCGCGTCGGAGTCCAGCAGCTGGAGCTGGACCAGCCGCCCGGCGAAGATCGAGAACACCACCGAGAGCGAGATGGTGATCACCCGCAGCCGGCGGCGCGGATCGGCCAGCCGGATCCCCCGGGAGGCCGGGCGGCGGGCCGGCGGACGGCGCTGCGGGCGCGGCCGGGGGGCCGGCGGGCGCCCGTCGGAGCGGCGCTGCTGCGGGGCCCGCGCGGGGCGGGGGCGGCCGGGCTGCTCCTTGGGCGCCTGGGCCCGGGCGCCCTCGCCCCGGGCGGCCGGCGGCTTGGGGCTCTGCCCGTCGGGCTTCTGGGCCCTGGGCGGCTGCGCCTTGGGGTTCTGCGGCTTCGGGTTCTGGGCCTTGGGGTTCTGGGCCCTGGGGGGCTGCGGCTTCGGGTTCTGGGCGCGGCCGGCGGACTGTCCGCGCGGCGTGCCGGGACGCGGCGCGGCGCCCCGGACGGGACGGCGCCCGTCGGCGCCGCCGCCGGAGGGCTGGCGGGGCGTGCTCATCGGCCGGTCCCCCCGCCCGCGTGCGGCGACGGCTGCGCCGTGCCCGGGTTGACCTGCACGGTGACGTCGCCGCCCGGCGCCGGGCCGGTCGGCGAGGCGGCCGGGGCCGACGGGGTGGACGGGCTGGACGGCGGCGGGGCGGCCGGAGCCGTCGCCCCCGGGGTCGGCTGGGCAGGCGGCTGCGCGCCGGGCTGGACACCCGGCTGGACACTCGGCTGGGCAGCCGGTGCGGACGGCTTCCCGGGCCACGGTTCCGTGGTGGACCGTTTCACTGGAGGGCTGTCCTGGGCCGCCTTGGGCGTGCCCACCACCGCGCCGCCGTTCGGCAGGTCGAGGAAGGCCATCCCGCCGGCCGGCACCATGCCCAGCTCGGCGGCCCGGCGGGCCAGCGCGTCCGGCGCGGAGTTCTGGTCGATCTGGTGCTGCAGCCCCTGCTGCTCGTCGGTCAGCACGGTGGTCTGCCGCTGCAGCCGGGACAGCTCGAAGGAGCCCTCGTTGAGCGCGGTGTTCAGCGCCAGCAGCCCGAGCAGCCCGGCCCCGAGCAGCAGCACCACCAGCACCGCGAACGGCGTGCGCCCCCGTACCGGCCGGCCCGGGCGCACGGTGATCCGCGCCCTGCCGCTCTGCCCCGGGAGCACCCGGCTCCCTGCCCCGCCTCCGGCCACCGGCCCCACCACTGTCGCTCCTCCGCCCTTCGGACCGCCCCGGTGCCGGTCAGCCCCGGGTGCTTCGGTCCCTGATCCTCTCCGCCACCCGCAGCCGCACGGGCGCGGCGCGCCGGTTCTCCTCGATCTCCTCCTCCGTGGCCAGCTCGGCACCGCGAGTGATCAGCTTCAGCCAGGGCTGGTGCTCCTCGGGGACGATCGGCAGCCCCGGCGGGGCGGTGCTGGTCGCGCCGGCCGCGAAGTACTGCTTGACCAGGCGGTCCTCCAGCGACTGGTACGACATCACGACGATCCGCCCGCCGAGCGCCAGGACGTCCAGCGCCCCGGGGATCGCCCGGTCCAGGACCTCCAGCTCGCCGTTGACCTCGATCCGCAGCGCCTGGAAGGTCCGCTTGGCCGGGTTGCCGCCGGTGCGGCGGGTGGCGGCGGGGATGGCGCCCCGTACCAACTCGACCAGACGCGCGCTGGTGGTGAACGGTTCCTTCTCGCGCTCCCGGACGATGACCGAGGCGATCTTGCCGGCGAACCGCTCCTCGCCGTACAGCTTGAGGATCCGGGCCAGCTGGCCGTGGCTGTAGGTGTTCAGCACCTCGGCCGCGCTGATCCCGCGGGTCTGGTCCATCCGCATGTCCAGCGGCGCGTCCTGGGCGTAGGCGAAGCCGCGGTCGGCCTCGTCCAGCTGCATCGAGGAGACGCCGAGGTCGAACAGGACGCCGTCCACCCGCGGGACGCCCAGGCGCTCCAGCACCTCGGGGATCTCGTCGTAGACGGCGTGCACCAGGGTGGCCCGGTCGCCGAAGCGGGCCAGCCGCTCGCCGGAGAGCTCGAGCGCCGCCGGGTCGCGGTCCACCGCGATCAGCCGGACGTCCGGGAACTGGGTGAGCAGGGCCTCGCTGTGGCCGCCGAGGCCGAGGGTGGCGTCCACCACGACCGCGCCGGGCCGGGAGATCGCCGGGGCCAGCGCGTCCATGCACCGCTGCAGCATCACCGGGACGTGCTTGGGTGCCGGCTCGTTGGTGGTCATGCGCTGTGGCGCCCTTCCTCGGTGCGAAAGCCGCCCGACGTCCGGGGAGCTGCGACCATTCTGTCCCACCGGATGGCGGAGCCGTCGCACGGGCCGGGCCGCGCGGCCCGTGGTCCCCGCCCGCTCAAGGGGAAGGTCGTGACCGCCCGGCGCCGGGGAAGGTGCGCCAGGTGGCACGGAGAGCGGGTGGAGGCCACGGGCCGCGTCGGTCACCGCACGGCCGGAAAGGCCCGGTTGACGGGCCCCGGCGGGTGTGCTCCACTGCGCCGCAACTCTATCGCGCACGCCCCGTCAGTCAATGGCCCGCTCCGGCGCACCACCCGGGCGGCGGTACGGATCTCCGCAGGTCGCGAGGGTGCTCGTGGCACATGCCAGGGGCCCGGCGGGGCACCCGGGTGGCGCATCGCCCCCCATCCGCCCGTTGTGGAGATTCCTCCGGTCACAGGGGGCCGCTTCTGTAGCAATCATCCCCACCGGGCACGAGGAATTCGCACTAACGTCTTCGCCATGACAGTGACTCCCGACCGGCCCGTGCCGACCGACGCTGCCGACCACTCCACACCGACCATCATCGACCGCTTCGTCGCGGCCAACAGCGAGTACGCGCTGACCTTCCGCGACGGCGGCATGGACGCCCGCCCGGTCCAGCGGATCGCCGTGGTGGCCTGTATGGACGCCCGTCTCGACCTGTTCGCCGCGCTCGGCCTCGAACTCGGCGACGCCCACGTCATCCGCAACGCGGGCGGCGTGGTCACCGACGACACCATCCGCTCCCTGACCATCAGCCAGCGCGCCCTGGGCACCCGCTCGATCGCCCTGATCCACCACACCGGCTGCGGCCTGCTCGGTCTCACCGAGGACTTCCGCCGCGAACTGGAGGCGGAGGTCGGCCAGCGTCCGCAGTGGGCGGTCGAGGCCTTCGTCGACCTGGACGGCGACGTCCGGCAGTCGATGCAGCGGGTGCGCACCTCCCCCTTCCTGCTCCACACCGACGACGTGCGCGGTTTCGTGTTCGACGTCCACACCGGCCTGCTGCGCGAGATCGACTGACTCCCGCCCGCCCGGGGTGCCCGGCCGACGCCGTCCGGGCCCGCCGGGCACCCCCGGCCCCCCTTCCGACCTGTGCGGCCCTTCCAAGTGGTGACTTCTGGGCTTCGCAGGGGGGAGAATGCGCCTGCCGGTCTGACCTCGAACCACCTGGGGCGGCCAGCCGCAGGCCGTACCCCGGCACCGGCTCCCGCACGCGGAACCGCGCCCGGAGGGGCCGCGTCCAGCATGGGGTGGGGCCGGGCTCGGTCGGAGCCGGTCGTGGTGTGCCAGGGAGCGAACGGGTGACGAGCTACAGCGATCAGGCCGGTCTCGACGGTCGTACGGGGGACGGCCAGGAGGCAACGGGGTACCACCCGGTCGGCCTGCCGGAACTCGCCGCCGTCGTCGACCGGATCCGGGCCAACATCGAGAGCGTCATCGAGGGCAAGCCGGAGGCCGTCCGGATCGCCCTGACCGTCCTGCTCGCCGAGGGCCACCTGCTGCTGGAGGACGTGCCCGGCGTCGGCAAGACCATGCTGGCCAAGGCGCTCGCCCGCTCCGTCGACTGCACCGTGCGGCGCATCCAGTTCACCCCGGACCTGCTGCCCTCGGACGTCACCGGCACCAACATCTTCGACCAGCAGCAGCGCGACTTCGAGTTCCGCCCCGGCGCGATCTTCGCCCAGATCGTGGTCGGCGACGAGATCAACCGGGCCTCGCCGAAGACCCAGTCCGCGCTGCTGGAGTCGATGGAGGAGCGCCAGGTCACCATCGACGGCACCAGCTACGGGCTGCCCTCGCCGTTCATGGTGGTCGCCACCCAGAACCCGGTCGAGATGGAGGGCACCTACCCCCTCCCGGAGGCCCAGCGGGACCGCTTCATGGCCCGGATCTCGATGGGCTACCCCAGCCCCGAGGCCGAGTTCGCCATGCTCGACGTGCACGCCGGCGCCAGCCCGCTGGACGACCTGCAGCCGGTCGCGCACGCCGCCGACATCCTCAAGCTGATCGACCTGGTGCGCACCGTGCACGTGGCCGACCCGGTCCGCCGCTACGCCGTCGACCTGGTCGCCGCCACCCGCACCAGCCACGAGCTGCGGCTGGGCGCCTCGCCGCGCGCCACCCTGCACCTGGTGCGCGCCGCCCGCGCCGCCGCCGCCCTGGACGGCCGCGACTACGTCACCCCCGACGACATCCAGCGCCTCGCCGTCCCGGTGCTCGCGCACCGCCTGATGCCCACCGCCGAGACCCAGCTCAGCCGCCGCACCGCCGAGCAGATCGTCGCCGACCTGGTCGCCCGCCTGCCGCTGCCGCGTCCGCAGCAGGGCGGCACCGCCGTCCGGAGGGGCTGAGGTGGGCCCGTCCGACGAACCGTCGGGCCTGCGCGCCGGGCTGCGCGGCCTCACCACCCGGGGGCGTTCCTTCCTCGCCGCCGGACTGACCGCGGTGGTCTGCGCGTACCTGCTCGGCCAGGACGCCCTGCTGCGCGTCGGCGTGCTGCTGGCCGTGCTGCCGCTGGCCGCCGCGCTGCTGCTGGCCAACACCCGCTACCGGGTCGCCAGCGGGCGCCGGCTCAGCCCGCACCGGGCGGTGGCCGGCCAGGAGGCCCGGGTGCACCTGCGGGTGGACAACGTCTCGCGGGTCCCCACCGGCCTGCTGCTGCTGGAGGACAAGGTCCCGTACGTGCTCGGGCCGCGCCCGCGGTTCGTGCTGGACCGGGTCGAGCCGCGCGGCCACCGCGAGGTCTCCTACCGGGTCCGCTCCGACCTGCGCGGCCGCTACCCGCTCGGCCCGCTCCAGCTGCGGCTCTCCGACCCGTTCGGGATGTGCGAGCTGAACCGCTCGTTCGCCGCCTCCGACGTGCTCACCGTCGTCCCCCAGGTGCTGGCGCTGCCGCACGTGCGGCTCAGCGGCGAGTGGGCCGGGCAGGGCGAGAGCCGCACCCGCTCGCTCGCGCTGGCCGGCGACGACGACGTCATCCTGCGCGAGTACCGGGCCGGTGACGACCTGCGCCGGGTGCACTGGAAGTCCACCGCCCGCTACGGCGAGCTGATGGTCCGGCGCGAGGAGCAGCCCCGCAAGGCCCGGGCCACCGTCCTGCTGGACACCCGCGAGACCGGCCACCGGGGCAGCGGCCCGGCCTCCTCCTTCGAGTGGGCGGTCAGCTGCGCCGCCTCCGTCGCCGCGCACCTGCTGGAGCGCGGCTACCAGACCCGGCTGCTCACCGACACCGGCCTCGCCGTGCCCGGCCTGGAGGGGGACGGCGGCCACGGCGCCGCCGAGACCTCCGGCGTCATCCTGGACGCGCTCGCGATCGTCGACCTCTCCGACGGGGCCGGGCTCTCCCGCGCCGAGGAGCCGCTGCGGGCCGGCGGCGAGGGCCTGCTGGTGGCCGTCCTCGGCGAACTCGACGAGGAGCAGACCGCCCGGCTCGCCCGGCTGCGCAGCCGCACCGGCGGCGCCGTCGTCTTCCTGCTCGACACCGGCACCTGGGCCGGCCTGCGCCTGCTCGCCCCCGAGACCGGCGGCGAGGAGTACCGCGACCGCGCGCGCCGGCTGCGCGAGGCCGGCTGGACGGTGCTCACCGTCCGCGCCGGCGACTCCGTCCCCGAGCTGTGGCGGGCCGCCGACCGGGCCGAGTCGCCCGCCCCCTACCGAGAAGAGGCCGGCGCGTGACCACCCGGGCCAAACTGACCGTGTACTCGGCGCTGGCCACCGCCCTGGCCGCGCTCTGCCTCACCCCGCTGCTGACCGACCGGGGCTGGATCGCGCACGCCCTCCTGGTGGTGGTCGTCGTCGCGGCGGTCGGCGCCGGACTGCGGCGCACGCCGGTCTACCGGTGGGTCGTCCCGATCGGCCAGCTGCTGGCGCTGTTCGTCCTGCTGCTGCTCGGCTTCGCCGCCTCCTCGGCGGTCTTCGGCGGCGTCGTCCCCGGCACCGAGTCCGTCCGCACCCTCGGCCGGGTCCTCTCCCAGGGGTTCACCGACGTCCGCGACTACGCCATCCCCGCCCCGCCCAACCCCGGGCTGCGGCTGATCCTGGTCGGCTCGGTCGGGCTGATCGCCGTCGCGGTGGACACCGTGGCGGTCACCTACCGCCGCTCGGCCCTGGCCGGGCTGCCGCTGCTCGCGCTCTACTCGGTCGGCAACGCCCTGGCCGGCGACCGGGGCAGCTGGCTCTGGTTCGCCACCGCCGCCGCCGGCTACCTGGTCCTGCTCTTCGCCGAGGGCCAGGACCGGGTCTCCCGCTGGGGCCGGATCTTCCGCGGCTCCGAACGCGGCGAGGGCAGCGGCCTGGGCGCGCTCGGCCAGAACGGGCGCCAGGTCGGCGTGCTGGCCCTCGTGCTCGCCCTGCTGGTGCCGGCCTTCCTGCCGCGCTGGGGCGACGGCCTGCTGCACACCGCCTCCGGCACGGCCTCCGGCCGCGGCGGCAGCGGGGGCGCCAGCAGCCTCGACCCGCTGGTCGCCCTGACCGGGTCGCTGCCCAACCCGCGCAACGTCGAGCTGTTCACCTACTGGACGGAGAGCCCGTCCGCCGGCTCCACCTACCTGCGCACCGGCGCGCTGGACGCCTTCGACGGCACCAGCTGGAAGCGCGGCTCCTCGAACACCGTGCCGTTCACCGGCGCGATGCCCGCCCCCGAGGGCCTGGGCCCGGTCGACGTGCCCGAGGCCAAGACCGAGGTCATGATCGGCAACCGGCTGGAAGACGCCTGGCTGCCGCTCCCCTACCCGGCCCGGACCGTCAACCTGCGCGACAACGCCGCCTGGCAGCTCGACCCGCTCACCGCCAGCGTGCTCCCCGCCAAGGACAAGGCGATCAAGGGCCTCAAGTACACGGCCACCGGACTGGACGTCCAGCCCACCGCCACCAGCCTGCGCATCGCGCCCAAGGCGCCCGAGCGGATCACCCGGCAGTACCTCACCGTGCCGTCCGACACGCCCGAGGTGGTCAGGAAGACGGCGCTGGACGTCACCAGGAACGCGCCGACCCCGTACGACAAGATGGACGCGCTGCGCACCTGGTTCACCGGCCCCGACTTCACCTACGACGCCACCACCAGGACCGACAGCGGCAGCGACGCGATGGCCGACTTCCTGGCCCGCCGCCGCGGCTTCTGCGTCCACTTCGCCTCCACCATGGCGGTGATGGCCCGCTACCTGGGCGTCCCCTCCCGGGTCGCGCTCGGCTTCACCCCCGGCGACAGCAAGGGCGGCAACCTCTACTCGGTGACCGACGCGATGTACCACGCCTGGCCCGAGCTGTACTTCGAGGGCTACGGCTGGCTGCGCTTCGAGCCCACCCCGAACCGCGGCGTCCAGCCCGACTACTCGGACCCGGTCTCCGCCCCGGCCACCCAGCCGACCACCGCGCCGGCCCCGCAGCCGCAGGCCACCGCGCCGGTCCAGGTGCCGTCCGCCGACCCCGACTGCGACGCCAAGCTGCGCCGGATGGGCGACTGCGGCGACGAGCGCGGCACCGCGGCCGGCACCGACGAGGGGTTCACGCTCCCCTCCGGGAAGACCCTGACCGGCCTGGTCGCCGCCCTGCTCCTGGTGGCACTGCTGCTCACCCCGATGGTCTGGCGCGCCCTGCTGCGCCGGCGCCGGCTGGGCGCGGGCGGGCGGCGCCGCCCCGGCGGCGGACCGGGACCGGACGGGCTCACCGACGCCCAGGTGCTGGCCGCCTGGGACGAGCTGATCGACTCCGCCTGGGACCTCGGCATCCCGCCGGACGAGTCGCGCACCCCACGCGCCGCCGCCCGCCGGATCGCCGAGACCGGCGAGCTGGACGAGGCCTCGGCCGCGGCCGCCGGCCGGGTGGCGCTGGCCACCGAGCGGGTGCTCTACGCCCGCTCCGCGCAGGTCGACGAGCCGCTGGCGGCGGACGTCCGGGCCACCCGCGACGGCCTGCGGGCCCGGGTCGGGCGGCGGGGCCGGATCAGGGCGCTGCTGCTGCCGGCCTCCTCCGCCCAGCTGCGGTGGCGGATCTCGGACGTGCTGCTGACCGCCCGGCTCAAGGCGGGCGCCCGGGTGGCGCGGGTCGTCGGGGCGGTCACCGGACCGGTCCGCCGTGCGCTGACCCGGCGGCGCCGCGGCGGGAACGGCCGCGCGGAGTCCTGACCGCGTCCGGGGCGTGTCCGACACGCCCCGGACGCGTCGTGGGGGGGGCGTGGCTCGGCTGGCCGCCCGCGGCGCGTG
>NZ_JBEOWI010000012.1:0-162308 GCF_040296005.1 Kitasatospora sp. NPDC002551
CTCGTTGTTTCGTCTGCCGCCCCGGCGGGGGGCCCGGCCGCGGAGCCGGGTGGGGGGGTGCTCGCCGGCGTGGCCGCCCCCCACCCCCCCCCCCACGCCACTCCCCGTGGCCCGGTCGGGGACCCCTGGAGGTGAATCACCCGTATCGGGATCCAAGCACATGAATCCCCTGAAATCCCCGACGCGCCGCCGACATGCGCGGCGCGTCCCGGCCCAGGCCCTAAACAGGAGTCCCGACCCGCTTTTCGACTCCTGGGAGACCGGATGACCATCGCCCCCGCCAAACTCTCCGACCCCACCGTGCGCGCCGCCGTCACCGCGATCAACGCGGGCAACCGGCAGGCCTTCGTCGACCTGCTCGCCCCGGACGCGACCATGGCCGACGACGGCTCCGAGCGCGACCTCCAGGACTGGATCGACCGGGAGATCTTCACCGTCCGCGGGCACATCGAGGTCCGCTCCGAGTCCGACGGCGGGCGGGCGCTGGTCGCCGACTACCGCAACGAGACCTGGGGCGAGATGCGCACCGCCTGGCGCTTCACCGTCGAGGACGGCCTGATCAGCCACTTCGAGACCGGCCAGGCCTGACCCGGGCCCCGCCCCTCAGGACACCCCGAGGCACTCCCGCACCGCCCGGATCAGCGTGCGGGAGCGGATGTCCCCGGTCACCCCGGGCTGCATGCCGTTGGTCACGTACCCGAACCCGATCCCCAGCTCCGGGTCGGCGAAGCCCAGCGAGCCGCCCCGGCCCGGGTGGCCGAAGCTCGCCGGCGAGGCCATCGGCGCGGTCGGGCTGTGCCGGAAGAAGCCCAGTCCGAACGTCGAGTTGACGATCAGCACCCGGTCCGGGCCGCTGACCGCCGGCCCGACCGCCCGGGCCAGCACCTCGGGCCCGAGCAGCGGCGGCAGCGTCCCGCCGCCGCTGCCGTGCCGGTCGGCCGCGCCGATCAGCGCCGCGTAGAACCGGGCCACCGAACGCGCCGTGCCGATCCCGCCCGCGCCGGGGATCTCGGCGGCCCGCACCGCCGGGTCGTTCAGGTCCACCCCGGGGCGCACCGAGGCGAACGCCCGGGCGGTCAGCGAGTCCGGGTTCTGGTAGGCGTCCCGCACCGACTGCTTGGCCCGCAGCCGCAGCCCGCTCGGGCCGGTCCGGGCGGCCACCGGGGCCGGCAGGTCGACCAGCCGGCCCACCCGGGGCGCGGCGCCGGCCGGCAGGCCGATCCACAGGTCCAGGCCGAGCGGCCGGGCGATCTCCTCGGCGAAGTACTGGCCCACGGTGCGCCCGCTCACCCGGCGCACCACCTCGCCGACCAGCCAGCCGAAGGTGTACGGGTGGTAGCCGTGCGCCGTGCCGGGCTCCCAGGCGGGCGCCTGCGCGGCCACCGCGGCCGCCGCCCGCTCCCAGGTGAGCACGTCCTCCAGCCGCAGCGGCACGTCCAGGGCGGGCACCCCGGCCTGGTGGGACAGCAGCCAGCGCACCGGCACCCCGCCCTTGCCGGCGGCCCCGAACTCCGGCCAGTAGGAGACCACCGGGGCGTCCAGGTCGAGCTGTCCGCGCTCGGCGAGCAGCAGCGCGGTGGTCGCGGTCAGGCCCTTGGTGACCGAGCGCAGCACCTGCGCGGTGTCCGCCGTCCAGGGCACGGCCGGCGCGGGCCGCCCGCCCACCTCGGGCCGGGCGTCACCGCCCCACAGGTCGACCACCTTGCGGCCGCGGACGTACAGCGCGAACGCCGCGCCGAGCTCCCCGTACTCCCGGAAGTTGCGCGCGAACGCCTCCCGCACCGGCTCGAAGCCCCCGGCCGTCTCGCCCCAGATCTCCGCCACCGCGTGCCGTCCTCGCCGTTCGCATGTCCATGAATCGCCCGGAAACCCTAACCTGTCGGTCATGACCGAGCCTGCGCAGACCGATCCCGCCGACGAACTGCTGGACGTCGTCGACGAGCACGACCGGGTGACCGGAACCGCCCCGCGCGGGGAGGTGTACCGGCGCGGGCTGCTGCACCGGTGCGTCTTCGTCCTGGTCCGCGACCCGGCCGGGCGGATCTTCGTCCACCGGCGCACCGACACCAAGCTCTTCGCCCCGGGCGCCCACGACATGTTCGTCGGCGGCGTGGTGGGCGCCGGCGAGACCTACGAGCAGGCCGCCGTCCGCGAGGCCGAGGAGGAACTGGGCGTCACCGGCATCACCCCCCGCCCGCTGTTCCGCTTCCTCTTCCGCGGCGACGGCCTCGCCTGGTGGTCCGACGTCCACGAGGCCGAGTGGGACGGCCCGGTGTCCCCCCAGAAGTCCGAGGTCGCCTGGCACGCCTGGCTCACCCCCGCCGAACTGGCCGAACGCCTCGACCACGACGAGTTCGTCCCCGACGGCCGCGAGGCCTACCGCCGCTACCTGGCCCACCACCCCGCCTGACCGGCGGATAGGGTGGCGCGCATGGCATCCCGCACGCCGTCGGCCCCCTCCTCCGCGTCCGCGCCGGTGCGCGGCGACCGTCCGGAGTCCGCCGGGCGGCAGCGCCGCCGGCTCAGTGTGGACGAGCGGCGCGAGCAGCTGATCGCCGTGGCGCTGGAGCTGTTCAGCCACCGGCCGCCGGAGGAGGTGTCGATCGACGACATCGCCGCCGCCGCGGGTGCCTCCCGGCCGCTGGTCTACCACTACTTCCCTGGCAAGCAGGCGATCTACGAGGAGTCGCTGCGCCGGGCCGGCCGGGAGCTGTCGGCCCGGTTCGAGGAACCGGCCGAGGGGCCGCTCTCCGAGCGCCTGTACCGGGTGATGGGCCGCTACCTGGACTTCGTGCAGAGCCACGGCCCCGGCTTCGCGGCGCTGCTGCGCGGCGGGTCGGTGACGGCCAGCACCAACACCTCGGCGGTGATCGACGAGGTCCGGCAGGCCGCGCACGACCAGATCCTCGGCCATCTGGCGCTGTCCTCGCCCAGCCCGGGGCTGCGGCTGGCCGTCCGGGCCTGGATCGCCAACGCCGAGATCACCTCGCTGGAGTGGCTGGCCGACCGCTCGGTGCCGCTGGCGGACCTGCAGCTGCACCTGGTGCAGGAGTTCGTGGCGGCGCTCACCCTGACCGCCGCCCGGGAGCCCGCGCTGGCCGCCGAGCTGGCCGGCTTCTTCGCCGACGAACGCCCGGACGGCCCGACCGGGCGGCTGGTGCGCGACCTCGCGGGCCTGCTGGCCGTCCCGGGCCTGGCCGGCGCGCTCACCACGCTGGCCGCCGGCCCCGGCCCCGCCGGGCAGGCCGCCGGCTGACGCCGGACGGCCGGTTCTGCCGCGTCGGCGGCCTCTGATAGGAATGTGCACGGATCCGACGGCCCGCCGGTCACCCCCGGGGCCGGGGTCCACGGACCACCGAACGCACAGCGAGCAGAGCGGGGGGCTCAACAGTTGACCCAGGACGGCCAGTTCAGCGCGGAGGCCAACCCCTTCGCGGCCGCGGAGCGGGTCTCCGCGACCCTCGGCAGCCTCACCGACGCCCTCCTCGGCGCCCGGACCTCGCGCCACCCCGCGGCCGCGCTGACCGGCCTGCGGGCCGCCGCGCACCCGGCCGCCGACGCCCTGTTCCACCTGCCGATGGCGCCCAACGGCCCGGTGCACACCGCCGTCGACCGGCTCGGCACCGTGGTCACCGCCGGCACCGCCCGCCCGGGCAGCGGCGCGGCGCTCGCGCCGCTGGTGACCGGTGCGCTGCTGTCCCGCTACGGCGCCGCCGGCCCGGTCCGCGGCGCGGCGGGCGGCTCCGCCGAGGCGCTCACCGCCGAGCGGTTCGAGCTGCCGGTGACCGGCGAGCCCGCCGACCCCAAGCTCCGCCCCGCGTTCGCCGCGCCGCTGGCCGCGCTGGCCGCCGGTCAGCAGACCCGTCAGCCGGTCGAACTGCCCACCGGCGCGGGCGCCGAGGTCCGCCTGGTCGTCCCGCCGGGCTTCCACACGCTCACCTCGCCGGACGGCCCGCCCGGCGTCTCCGCCCGGACGGTGCGCACCGGCCCGGTGGACGGCATCCCGGCCGGCCACGGGGCGGCCCCGGCCACCGTCGCGGCCGCCGCCGGACTGACCGCGCACCTGGCCGAGACCGCCGAGGAGCTGTTCAGCGGCGCCGGCCCGGCCGAGCGCCGCGACTTCGCGCTGATCGCCGCCGCCCTGGCGGACGCCGTCACCGCCTCCGGCACCGTCTACGCGGGCGTCGGCGCCTTCCACCTGGACGGCCGCCCGACCGAGGCGACCCTGGTCGTCTCGCTGGCCCGCCACCCGCTGCCGATCACCGGTCTCGCCACCGAACTGGCCACCGTGCGCCGGCACGCCGAGGTCTGGACGGTGCTGCTGCCCGCCGGACCGGCCGCCGTCCTGGTCGAGGGCCGCAGCGTCCCGGTGCCGGGCCCGCTGACCGCCGACGGGGCCCGCCGCTGGGCGGTCACCTCGGTGGTGCAGGCGTTCGTCCCGCTGCCGGACGGCGTCTCGGTGCTCTGCGTGCAGCTGAGCACCGCCCAGCCGCAGGACTGGGAGCTGTACACGGACGTCCTCGCCGAGCTGCTGAAGAGCGTGCAGTTCGGCTGGGACGGCGTGCTCGCCACCCCGGTCGCCCCGCCCGTGCCCGCCGCCGCGCCCGCCCCGCCCGCCCCGCCCACCGCTCCCCCGGCCCCGCCCGCGCCCGAGGCGGACGCCACGCCGGTGCGCGTCCCGCCGGCCGACTTCAACCCCTTCGCCCCGGTCGCCGACCCGACCCCGGCCCAGCCGATCCTGGTGCCGGACGACGCCGCGCAGGCGCCCACCCCGCCCAAGGGCACGCCGGTGACGGTCCCGCCGCCGGACTTCGACCCCTTCGGCATCATGGGCGGCGTCCCGGCCCCCGAACCGCAGACCCCCGAGAGCGACGAGCCGCCCAAGGGCACGCCCGTGATGGTGCCCCCGCCGGACTTCGACCCCTTCGGCATCATGGGCGGCGTCCCGGCCCCCGAACCCCTGCCCGCCGCCCCGCAGCCCGCGGCCGCCCCGGCCACCGACCCGTTCGGCACCGTGACCGCCGCGGACCGGGCCGGCGACCCGTTCGGCACCACCGTCCCGGCCCCCCGGCCCGCGGTCGTCCCCCCGCCGCCCAGCACCCCGCCGGCCGTCCCCGGGGACGCCCCCGCCGCGGCCCCCGGCCCCGGCAAGGGCACTCCGGTGATGGTCCCGCCGCCGGACTTCAACCCCTTCGCCCCGCAGCCCGACGCCGAACCGGCCGCCCCGGCCGAGGCCGCGCCCGAGGCGGCCCCGGCCCGGGACCCCTTCGCCTGAGCCGAAGCCCGCGCCACCACCCCGGCCACACCACCGCACCGCGAACGCCCTGACGGCCCCGCTCGTCAGGGCGTTCGCCGTCCCCCGGCCGCCATGTCCACGATCGGCAACTGGTACAGACCTATTGCCAGTTGACCGGTCCGCTCCCTACCCTCGGCACAGGATCCTCCGTGGCACCCCGACGGCCCGAGGATCCGTTCCGTGCCACCCCCATGGCCGGAGCACGCCGCTCCACGCACCTGACACCTCCCCACGGGTAACGGGGCGTCCGGTCCTGCCCGGGCCCCCAGGACAGGAGCCACATCCATGCGCAGACGTCGGATCAGCCTGCCGCTGCTCGCGGCCGGGACCCTGCTCGTCCCCCTGCTCGGCGCCGCCCTTCCGGCCACCCTGGCCCACGCCGCCGCGGGCGCCGCCGCCGAGGCCGCCGCGCAGGCCGCCGCCGGATCCGTGACCGCGACCCTGACCAAGGGCAGCGACTGGGGCAGCGGCTACGAGGGCAGCTACACCATCACCAACGGCTCCAGCGCCGCGGTCAACGGATGGACGCTGGAGTTCGACCTGCCCACCGGCAACACCGTCGCGGGCCTGTGGAACGCCTCCTACACCACCTCGGCCTCCCACGTCACGGTGAAGAACCCCGGCTGGGCCTCGACCCTGCCGGCCGGCGGCACCTACAACGTCGGCTTCAACATCGCCTACTCGGGCGCCTACCAGCCGCTGGCGAACTGCAAACTGAACGGCAAGCCGTGCGACGGCAGCGGCGACGACCTGACCCCGCCGAGCGTCCCGGGCGCCCTGAAGTCCGGCACCGTCACCCAGACCACGGCGGCCCTCTCCTGGACGGCCAGCACCGACAACGTCGGCGTCACCGGCTACGACGTGTTCCGGGACGGCACCAAGGTGGCCACCACCGACGGTGCCACCACCTCGGTCACCGTACAGGGCCTGACCGGCGGCACCACCTACCAGTTCACCGTCCAGGCCTTCGACGCGGCGGGCAACCGCTCGGCGGCGGCCGGCCCGGTGAGCGTCACCACCCCGCCGCCGATCGAGGACAAGGAGGCGCCGACCACGCCCGGCACCCCGGTCGTCACCGGCTCGGACTCCAGCTCGGTCTCGCTGAGCTGGGCGGCCAGCACCGACAACATCGGCGTCACCGCCTACGACATCACCGCGAGCAACGGCGTCGTGACCACGGTCACCAGCCCCTCCGGCACCGTCGGCGGCCTGGCCCCGGACACCGAGTACACCTTCACCGTCAAGGCCCGCGACGCGGCCGGCAACGTCTCCCCGGTCTCCGGCCCGGTGACCGGCCGCACCAAGAAGGGCGGCACCGGCGGCGCGCTGAAGATCGGCTACTTCACCCAGTGGAGCATCTACGCCCGCGGCTACAGCGTGAAGCAACTCGACACCTCCGGCTCGGCCGGCCGGCTCTCGGTGATCAACTACGCCTTCGCCAACATCCACCCGAGCACCAAGCAGTGCTTCATCACCAACAAGGCGGCCGGGCCGGACAACGACCCGAACGCGGGCGACGGCGCCGGTGACGCCTGGGCCGACTTCGGCCGGGGCTGGGACGCCGGTACCTCGGTGGCCGGCACCACCGACACCTGGGACCAGAAGCTGGCCGGCAACTTCAACCAGCTGAAGCAGCTCAAGGCCAAGTACCCCAACCTCAAGGTCCAGATCTCGCTGGGCGGCTGGTCGTACAGCAAGTGGTTCTCCGACGCGGCGGCCACCGACGCCTCCCGCAAGGCGCTGGTCAGCTCCTGCATCGACATGTACATCAAGGGCAACCTGCCGGTGATCGACGGCCGCGGCGGCGCGGGCAGCGCGGCCGGCATCTTCGACGGCATCGACCTCGACTGGGAGTGGCCGAACTCCGACGGGCACACCGGGAACATCTTCCGGCCCGCCGACAAGGCCAACTACACCCTGCTGGCCCAGGAGTTCCGCCGCCAGCTGGACGCCCTCGGCGCCACCACCGGCAAGCACTACACGCTGAGCGCCTTCCTCCCGGCCGACCCGGCCAAGGTCACCGCGGGCATCGACATCCCGGGCCTGTTCGGCGCCTTCGACTTCGCCACCATCCAGGGCTACGACTACCACGGCGGCTGGGAGATGGTCACCAACCAGCAGTCCGGCATCAAGGTCGCCGCCGGCGACCCGAACCCGCCGGCCCGCCAGTTCAGCTCCGAGGTCGCGATCGCCGCGTACGTGGACGGCGGCGCGCCGAAGAGCAAGCTCACCCTGGGCATCCCGTTCTACGGACGCGGCTGGACGGGCGTGCCGCGCGGCACCACCAACGGCCTCTTCCAGACCGCGACGGGCCCCGGCCCGGGCACCTACGAGGCGGGCTTCGAGGACTACAAGCGGCTCAAGGAGATGGCCACCAGCGGCGGTTACACCATCTACCGCGACCCGGTGGCCGGCCACTCCTACATCTACAACGGGAACGTCTTCTACACCTACGACGACCCGACCGAGATCGCCCGCAAGACCGCCTGGATCAAGTCCCAGGGGCTGGCCGGCGCGATGATCTGGGCCTTCGACGGCGACACGCCGAACGGTGAGCTGATGGCCGCGGTGGACAACGGCCTGAAGTAGCCCCGCCGGAAGGAACCCCCTCCACCACCTGGCCCGTCACGCGCTCACCGCGCGCGGCGGGCCAGGTGCACGGCGTCCGGCACGCCCCGGGCCACCGCGACCTCCCGCGTCGTCACATCCGTGAACCCGCCCGCCCGCAGCGCCTCCTCGAAGGCCGCGGAGGGCTGCGCGCTCCACACCGCCAGCACCCCGCCCGGCTCCAGCCGGTCCCGGAGCACCGCCAGCCCCTCCGGACCGTACAGCCCGGCGTTGCCGTCGGTGACCGTCCAGTCCGGGCCGTTGTCGATGTCCAGGCAGAGCGCGTGGTAGCGGGCGCCGTCGGCGCCGGCCAGGTACTCCAGCAGGTCGGTGTGCAGCACCTCGACGCGGGGGTCGTCCAGCGCGCCCGCCGAGAAGGCGGCCAGCGGGCCGCCGCGGTGCCAGTCGATGACCGCGCCCTCCCGCTCCACGACGGCGATCCGGCCCCAGCGCGGCTCGGCCGCCGCGTGCGCCAGCGAGAAGCCGACGCCGAGCCCGCCGATCAGCACCGAGGGGTGTGCCAGCGGCCCGGTCCGCTCCAGTTCGTCCAGCGCCGCCCCGACGAGCAGCCGTTCGGAGCGCCCGTCGGCGGTGTCCATCAGGAAGCAGCCGTTGGCGATGATCTCGTAGTGGCCCCCGCGCCGTCGCAGTGCCACCTCCCCGTAGGGGCCCTCGCGCCGGTCGAGCGTGACGACGGCCGCGGAGCCGTCCCGTCCGGGCAGTGCGGTGGACATGCGGTGGGTTCCTCTGCGGCACTCGGGGACACGGATGCGCAGGCCGGCCGAGGCGGCCGGCCCCACCGGCCGGCGGACCGGACCACCCGCCCGACAATAGCCCGAACCCGCGCAGGACGCCCGGTGTTTACGTGGTGGCCAACACCCCGGCGTAGGAGACCCCGGCGACCACCACCCAGGAGCCGAGCCCGAGCAGCGCGATCCGCCCGCCGGTGCGCACCATGGTGGGCAGGTGGACGGCGCTGCCGAGCCCGAACAGCGCGGCGGCGAGCAGCAGTTCCTGGGCGTCCCCGGCGAGGGTCAGGGCCCGCTCGGGCAGCACCCCGGTGGTGCGCAGCGCGATCATGGCCAGGAACCCGGCGACGAACAGCGGCACCAGCGGCGGCCGCTTGCCGCCCGCGGGCGCGGTGCCGGCGCGCCGGTGCGAGCGCCGGGCGGCCACCGCGACCCCGGCGACCAGCGGCGCGAGCAGGACCACCCGCATCAGCTTGACCAGCACCGCCTCGCGCAGCGCGCCCGCCCCGCCGCTCTGCGCGGTGGCGACCACCTGCCCGACGTCGTGCACGCCGGCGCCGACCCAGCGGCCGAAGCCGCTCGCGTCCAGGCCGAGCGGGTGCTGGAGCAGCGGCAGGACGGCGATGGCCAGGGTGCCGCAGAGGGTGACCAGGGCGACGGAGGCGGCGACGTCCTCCTCCTCGCTGCCGGCGGCCTGGCTGACCGCGCCGATCGCCGAGGCGCCGCAGATCGAGTAGCCGGTGGCGATCAGCAGCGGCTGGTCGCCGGGCAGGCCGAGCCGACGCCCGAGCCAGAGGGTGCCGGCGAAGGTGGCGGTGACCACCGCGAGCACCATGGCGACGGTGGCCCAGCCGAGGCCCAGCACGTCGTCGAGGCTCAGTTTGAGGCCGAGCAGCACGATGCCCAGGCGCATCAGCCGCTTGCCGGCGGTGGAGAGCCCGGGCCGGGCGACGCCGCGGACCACCGGCCGCAGACCGGGCAGGTGGGCGGCGGCGACGCCGAGCACCACGGCGGCGGTGAGCTCGGGCACGGCGGGGACGGCCTGGTGGACGGCGAGCGCGGCGGCGACGCCGAGCGCGGCGAGCAGCAGGCCGGGGGCGTCCCCGCCGAGCGGGGGCAGGGCGCGGGTGCGCGGACGGGCCGCGCGGTCCCGGAGGGTCAGTGCCATCCGGGGCTCACCGCTGGTCGCCGGCGGGCAGCCGGTAGACCCGCCGGATGCTGGTGCCGAGCCGGGAGACGTCGGCGCCGTAGACGTGGATGGAGATGGCGGTGGCGCCGCAGGCGTTGCGCACCAGGTGGATGTCGCCGGGCGGGGCGAAGGCGGCGACGGTGCCGGCCGGGCCGACCACGTGCTCGGTCTCGACCAGGCGTGCGGTGCGCCCGTCGGAGACCAGCCGGTAGCGGGTCTCGCTCTCCTGACCCTGGTGGACCCCGGCCACGCACCAGGAGACGTGGTCGTGGATCGGGGTGTGCTGGCCGGGCAGCCAGACCAGGGCGACGACGGAGAAGGAGCCGTCGCTCTCGGCGTGCAGGACGTGCTGGCGGTAGCGCTCGGGGTCGCCCTCGCGCTGGTCCGCGGTGAGCAGTTCGGCCTCGCCCAGGTGCGGGGCGAGCCGTTCGCCGACCAGGTAGGCGGTGAGCTCGGGGGGCAGGCCGCGGTCCACGACCGCGCGGATCTCGCCGACGAAGGCGGTCATGCGCTCGGTGAGCCGGCCGCTGCCGACCGTGGCTGACGTTGTCATGCCAGCAGGGTCGCCGTCGCCGACCCATCACGTCCAAGGAGGGTTCTTTCGCTCTCCCCCAACCACCGCTTATCGGTGTGCGGTGCTCAGCACCCCACCCGCGCCGCGGCGGCCTGCCGCAGGTGGTCCAGGACCAGCGCGGTCGCCGGGATCCGCCGGTGCTCGCGGAGCACGTACGCGCTGACCTGGCGGCGCAGGTGCGGCTCGACCGCCCGGCCGGTGACCTTGCGGTGGCACATGAAGGAGAGCACCAGGGCGGGCATCAGCGCGATCCCGACCCCGGCGGCGACCAGGCTCTGCACGGCGAGGTTGTCGTCGGTGGAGAACACGATGTCCGGGGCGAAGCCCTGCTCGGCGCAGACCTGCAGCAGGTTGGCCCGGCAGCGCGGGCAGCCGGCGATCCAGCGCTCGCCGTCGAGGTCGGCCAGCCGGACGGCGTGCCGGCGCCCGAGCGGGTGGCCGACCGGCAGCAGCACCGTCAGCAGGTCCTCCATCAGCGGGATCTCGTCGAGCCCGTCCGGCACCTCGGCGGGCGCACCCGGATAGCGGAAGGCCAGCGCGATGTCGCACTCCCCGCGCAGCAGGCGCTGCACCGAGTCCGGCGGCTCGGCCTCCAGGAGTTCGACCCGGACGCCGGGGTGCTCGGCGAGCAGCCGGGCCATCGCCTCCGGTATCAGGGTGGCGTTGGCGCTGGGGAAGGCGCAGACCCGCACGCGCCCGGCGCGCAGCCGGCCGAGGGCGGCGAGCTGCTGCTGGGCGGCGGAGAGGCTGCCGAGGATCTGCTCGGCGTGCCGGGCGAGCGCCTCGCCGGCCTCGGTGAGCCGCAGCCCGCGCCCGGCGCGGGTGAACAGCGGCAGGCCGACGGTGCGCTCCAGGGCCTTCATCTGCTGGGTGATGGCGGGCTGGGTGTAGCCGAGCTCGCGGGCGGCCGCCGAGTAGGAGCCCGCCCGGACGACCTCGTGGAAGGTCCTGATGTGCCGAGAGTCGAACACCGGCTCCACTGTCCCTCCGCCCGGCCGTCGTGCCACTGGTCCGGCAATCATAAGCAGAGTTTGGAGGTAACGATCCAGACCCCGGCCGCACCTATGGTTTACCCGGGAACCGTCCGTCCCTGCCGGGCGGGCCGGTCACTGCTGGGCGGACGGCGGCAGGCCCATCGACACCTCGGCCGGCGCCACCGGGGCCCCGCCGCGGGTGCTCGGACTGCGCCGGCTGCGCCGCTCCACCCAGTGGGCGAACCAGGAGAGCAGCAGACACATGCCGATGTAGATCGGCGCGATCACCATCACCACCGGGATGAACGGCAGGTCGTAGTCCAGGTTGGTGGCGATCAGCTTGCCGGCGTGCAGGAACTCCTCATAGGTGATCAGGAAGCCCAGCGAGGTGTCCTTGAGCGCCACCACCAGCTGGCTGATGATGGCCGGCAGCATCGCCCGGGCGGCCTGCGGCACCAGGACGTACGACATCACCTGGTACTTGCGCATGCCGAGCGCGAAGGCCGCCTCCCGCTGGCCCTTGGGCACCGCCAGCACGCCGGCCCGGAACACCTCGGCGAGCACCGAGCCGTTGTAGAGCACCAGTCCGGTCACCAGCGCCCAGAGCGGGGCCACCTTGAGGGCGACGAAGACGAAGAAGATCATCACCAGCACCGGCATGGCCCGGAAGAACTCCACCACCAGGGTGGACAGCCAGCGCACCACCCGGTGGTCGGAGAGCCGCCCCACGGCGAACAGCGCGCCGAACGGCACCGCGAAGAGCACCGTCCAGCCGAACGCCTTGAGGGTGTTGGCGAGCCCGCGCAGCAGCAGGTCCTGGACGCCCTCGTACTGGAAGGCCGTCCACTTGGCCGCCGTGAACTGCTCGGTGTGGAAGAGCATGTAGACGATCCAGCCGATCAGCCCGGCGATCGCCAGCAGCGCGATCCCGCCGTACAGCCGGTGCCGGGCGAGCGCCTTCGGGCCGGGGACGTCGTAGAGCGCCGAGGATTCCGCCGTCATCGCGACACCGCCGTCCGTCGTTCCAGCAGGTTGAACACGGCGCTGATGGCCAGGGTGATGATCAGATAGCCCACGGCGATCCAGACGAAGGTCCAGATGATGCTGTAGCCCAGCTCGTTGATGGTGCGGTAGGTGCCGAGCAGTTCGGTGACGCTGAACGACCCGGCGATCGCCGTGTTCTTCGCCAGGGCGATCATCACACTGCCGATCGGGGCGACCACCGAGCGGTACGCCTGCGGCAGCACCACCACACCCATCGTCTGGCCGAAGGTCATGCCCAGGCTGCGCGCCGCCTCGCCCTGGCCGACCGGCACGGTGTTGACGCCCGAGCGCATCGCCTCGCAGACGAACGCGGAGGTGTAGCAACCGAGCGCGAGCACCGCGAAGGTGAAGAACGGCAGGGTGATGTCGAACCGCGGCAGGCCCAGCACCACGATGAAGAACAGCAGGGTCAGCGGGGTGTTGCGCAGCAGGGTCACCCAGGCGGTGCCGAACACCCTCAGCGGCCGCACCGGCGAGACCCGGAAGCTCGCCATCAGCACCCCGATCACCAGCGACAGCACGGCGCTCACCGCGAACAGCGAGAGGGTGCCGAGGAAGCCTTCCCAGTAGGTCGACCAGTTGTCGGTCAGCGTCTTCACAGCCCGGCCTTCCTCAGTACCGGTCGATCGGCGGCGGAACGGGTGCGGGCTCCCCGGACAGGCCGAGGGTCGCTTCGAACGCCTTCTTCCAGTCGCCGTTCTCCTCGTGGTGTGCCAGCGCGTCGTTGAGCGCGCCGCGCAGCACGGTGTCGTTCTTCGGCGTGCCGATCCCGTACGGCTCCTGGGAGAACAGCGGCCCGACCACCTTGAGCTCGTCCGGCACCTTGGCCGCGTAGCCCAGCAGGATGGTGTTGTCCGTGGTGACGGCGTCCACCTGGGAGGTGATCAGGTTGTCCACGCAGGCCGAGTAGGTGTCGTAGCCGATCAGATGCGCCTTCGGGTACTGCTTCTGGATCCGCTGGTACGGGGTGGAGCCGGCCGCCGAGCAGACCTTCTTGCCGTCCAGGTCCTCCGGGCCGTTGATGTCCTTGTTGTTCTTGCGCACCAGCAGGGACTGCCCCGCCATGAAGTACGGCCCGGCGAAGCCGACCAGCTTCTTGCGGTTGTCGTTGATGGTGTAGGTGCCGACGTAGTAGTCGACCTGGCCGTTCTGCAGCGCGGTCTCGCGGTTGGCGGAGGCGATGGTCTTGAACTCGATCCGGTCCGGGCCGAACCCGAGATCGGCGGCGACCATCTTGGCGATCTCGATGTCGAACCCGGAGTACTCCCCGGTCGCCGGGTTCTTCTGGCCCAGGTAGGGCTGGTCCTCCTTGGCGCCGACCACCAGGTGCCCGCGGTCGCGGGCGGCGTCCAGGGTCGGCGATCCGCTCACCGGAGTGCCGGCCGCCACCTGGTAGCTGGGCAGCGCGCTGGGCTGCGGCCCCTTGGGCGGCGGGGTGCCGGGCTTGCCGCAGCCGGCCAGCAGCAGGGCCGCGGCCGCGAGGGCGAGGGTCTTCTTCACGGGCCCGGCCTCAGTGCTTCAGGATCTTGGAGAGGAAGTCCCGGGCGCGTTCGCTCTCCGGGGCGCTGAAGAACTCCTCCGGGGCGCGGTCCTCGACGATCCGCCCGTCGGCCATGAAGACCACCCGGTTGGCGGAGGCGCGGGCGAAGCCCATCTCGTGGGTCACCACCACCATCGTCATGCCCTCGTGCGCCAGCCGGCGCATCACGTCCAGCACCTCGTTGATCATCTCGGGGTCGAGCGCCGAGGTCGGCTCGTCGAACAGCAGCGCCTTGGGGTCCATCGCCAGCGCCCGGGCGATCGCCACCCGCTGCTGCTGGCCGCCGGAGAGCTGGGCCGGGTACTTGTCCGCCTGGTCGGCCAGCCCGACCCGCTCCAGCAGCGCCCGGGACTTGGCGTCGGCCTCCGACCTGGACCGCCCGCGCACCTTCACCTGCGCCAGCGAGACGTTCTGCAGCACGGTCTTGTGCGCGAACAGGTTGAAGGACTGGAACACCATCCCGACCTCGGCGCGCAGCCGGGCCAGCCCCTTGCCCTCCTCGGGAAGGGGCCGGCCGTCGATCACGATGGAGCCCGACTCGACCGGCTCCAGCCGGTTGATGGCCCGGCAGAGCGTGGACTTCCCGGAGCCGGAGGGGCCGATCACCACCACGACCTCGCCCCGGCCGACGGTCAGCTCGATGTCCTGGAGGACGTGCAGCGCTCCGAAGTGCTTGTTGACGCCACGCAGCTCGATCAGTGGGGTGAAGCCGCCGGGGCCCGGCGCCGACGGCGGCTCGGCGGCGCCGCTCACCTGCCGCGCCGCCCCTTCAGCAGCCACCCGAGCGCCATCCCGGCGATCAGGGTGGCCAGCAGGGCGATCCAGAGCGGAGCGGTCACGGTGAACACCCAGAACTGGATCTTCACCTTGTCGAGGTTGGCGAAGAGGAACCACACCGCGAGGACGACGATGACGCCGATCCCGATGTAGCGGGTGGGGATCCCGCCGATCTCGCCGCGCTTGGTACCGGAGGAGTCCGAAATCTTGGTCACCAGAGCATTCTGATGCTCATTGGGAGCTTTTGCCCGGTTACGCGCCGGGAGTAACCCGTGCGGGCTGAACTCGCACCCGCGCGGATCGCTCCCCGTCGCCCCAGGTCAGCGCCGGTCGGCGCCGCCCACCCCGGGCAGGCGGCGCCCGTCCCGGTGCGGCCCGGGTCAGCGCTCGTCGCGCCAGGAGCGCCAGAGCGCCGCGTACGGGCCGCCGGCCGCCACCAGCTCGGGGTGGCTGCCGTACTCGCTGATCCGGCCGTCCTCCACCACCGCGATCACGTCCGCGTCGTGCGCGGTGTGCAGCCGGTGCGCGATGGCGATCACCGTCCGGCCCTCCAGCACCCGGGAGAGCGAACGCTCCAGGTGCCGGGCCGCCCGCGGGTCCAGCAGCGAGGTGGCCTCGTCCAGCACCAGGGTGTGCGGATCGGCCAGCACCAGCCGGGCCAGCGCCAGCTGCTGGGCCTGCGGCGGCGTCAGCGCCGTGCCGCCGGAGCCGACCTCGGTGTCCAGCCCGGCCGGCAGCGCGTCCACCCACGGCCCGGCGTCCACCGCGTCCAGCGCCCGGCGCAGCTCGGCGTCGTCCGCGCCCGGCGCTGCCAGCCGCAGGTTGTCGCGCAGCGTCCCCACGAAGACGTGGTGCTCCTGGTTGACCAGCGCCACCTCGGCGCGGACCCGCTCGGCCGGCATCCGCGACAGCGCCGCCCCGCCGAGCGTCACACTGCCCCGCCCGGGCGCGTAGATCCCGGCGAGCAGCCGGCCCAGGGTGGACTTGCCGGCCCCGGACGGACCGACCAGCGCCACCCGGCTGCCGGGGGTGACGTCCAGGCTGATGCCGTGCAGCACGTCGGCGCCCTCCCGGTAGCCGAAGCGCACGTCCCGCGCCTCGACCCGCCGCCCGCTCGGCCGGACCTCGTCGTCCCCCGGCACCTGCGGCACCTCGTGGACGCCGACCAGCCGGGCCAGCGAGGTCTGGCCGATCTGCAGCTCGTCGTACCAGCGCAGGATCAGGTCGACCGGGCCCAGCAGCGCCTGGGCGTACAGCACCCCGGTGGTCAGCTCGCCCACGGTGATCCAGCCGCGCAGCGCGAACAGCCCGCCCAGCACCAGCGGACCGAGCACGGCCAGCGTGTACGTCGCGTCGATGGCCGGGAACCACGCCGAGCGCAGCCAGAGCGTGTACCGCTCCCAGGCGATCCACTCCGCCAGCTTGCGGTCGGTCAGCCGGACCCGCTGCTCGCCCAGCCGCAGCGCCTCGACCGTCCGTCCGGCGTCCACCGTCTCGGCGAGCACGGAGTTCGCCGCCGCGTACCCCGCCGACTCGTTGCGGTAGGACTGCGGGGCACGCCGGAAGTACCAGCGCGAGGCGGGCAGCAGCACCGGCAGGCCGATCAGCGTGGTGAGCGCGAGCAGCGGCGAGGTGACCACCAGCGCGCCGAGCACCACCAGCAGCGAGACGATCGCCACGGCCAGCTCCGGCACCGCCTGGCGCACCGACTTGTCCAGCCGGTCGATGTCGGTGGTGCCCCGGGAGACCAGGTCGCCCGTGCCGGCCCGCTCCAGCACGCCGGTCGGCAGCGCCACCGAACGGACCAGGAAGTCCTCCCGCAGGTCGGCCAGCACCCGCTCGCCGAGCACCGCGCCGCGCAGCCGCGACCACCAGGTGAACGCGGACTGCACCGCCAGCGCGAGCAGGTACCAGGCCACCGCGACCGTGAGGGTGGACTCCGTGGTGCCGGTGGCCAGTGACTCGACGAGCCTGCCGAGCACCCACGGGCCGACCAGCCCGGCCAGGGTGGCCACCGCGTGCAGCCCGACCACCGCCGAGAAGGCGCCCCGGTGACGCCGGGCCAGCAGCCGCAGGTAGTCGCGCACGGCGGCCGGGGAGCCGACCGGCAGGGTGGTGGCCGGCCGCTGCTCCTGTTGGACGGGGGGCTTCATGTCTCACTCCTCGACTCGCTCCGGTGGTGGCCCGTCCGGGCGGGGACGGCCCTCACGGCTGCTCCCCCGCCCGCACCGGCTCCCCCACCGGCGCCGGTTCCTGCGCCGGCACCGGCTGCTCCGCGCGGGTGACCACCGCCCGGTAGGCCGGCTCGCCGCGCATCAGCTCACGGTGGGTGCCGGCCGCCGCCACCGCGCCGTCACGGATCAGCACCACCCGGTCGGCCCGGTCGAGCAGCAGCGGACTGGTGGCGAAGACCACCGTGGTGCGCCCCTCGCGGTTGCCGCGCAACCCGGCGGCGATCCGGGACTCGGTGTGCGCGTCGACCGCGCTGGTCGGCTCGTCCAGCACGAGCACCGGCGGGTCGGCCAGCAGCGAACGGGCCAGCGCCAGCCGCTGGCGCTGACCGCCGGACAGCGACCGCCCCCGCTCGGTGATCTCCGCCGCCATCACCGCCGCCCCTCCCGCTCCGTCCGGCGCGCCCTGCGCGCCGTCCAGCAGCGCGTCCAGCACGTCCTGCGCGCGGGCCGCGGCGAGCGCCTCCCACGGATCGACCCGGCCGGAGGAGGGGACGTCGAACAGTGCCGCCAGGGTGCCGGAGAGCAGCACCGGCTCCTTGTCGTGCACCAGCACGGCGGCCCTGGCCTCGGCCAGCGGGACGGCGTCCAGCTCGATGCCGCCGAGCCGGGCGGACGGCTCCGGCCGCCCGTCCCCGCCCACCGGGACGTGCCCGCCGAGCCGTTCGGCGAGCGCGCCGGCGACGTCCGGGTCGCCGCAGACCACGGCGGTCAGCTCGCCGGCCCGGGCGGTCAGCCCGGTGGCCGGGTCGAACAGGTCGGAGCGCGCCGGGTCGCCGAGCACGGCGTCCCCGGTGCCCTCCGTGCGGGCCAGCGCGAGCACCCGCACGGCCCGCCCGGCGGAGACCCGGGCCACGCTCCAGGCGTGCGCCGCCTCGCCGAGGATGCGCAGCGGCGCGGCGAGGAACGCGATGGAGCCGTAGACCGCGACCAGGGCGCCCACCGAGATCCGCCCGTCGGCCGCCAGCCGGGCGCCGTACCAGGTGACGCCGACCACGAAGAGACCGGGCAGCAGCACCTGCTGAGCCTGCATCAGGGAGCGGATCCGGGCCGAGCGGACGGCCGCGGCGCGGACCTTCTGGGAGGCGGCCCGGTAGCGGTCGAGGAAGAGCTCCTCGCCGCCGATGCCGCGCAGCACCCGCAGCCCGGCCACCGTGTCGGCGGCCAGTTCGGTGGCCTTGCCGCCGAGGGCGCGCTGCTCGCTGTAGCGGCGCTCGATCGGGCCGAGCAGCGGCCAGACCGAGGCCGCGAGCACGGGCACCCCGAGCAGCACGGCCAGTCCGAGCACCGGCTCGACGGCCAGCACCCCGGCACTGACCGCCAGCCAGACGGCGATCGCCCCGCGCAGCCGGGCGACGAGTTCGACGTACCAGCCGATCTTCTCGACGTCCCCGCTGCCGACCGCGACGACCTCGCCGGTGGCGATCCGCCGGGACAATCCGGCGCCGAGGTCGGACGCCTGACGGGCCACCAGCTGGCGGACCTGGCACACGGCGTGGATCCAGTTCCAGACCGACTGGCGGTGCAGCAGCACCGTCCCGAGCCCGGTGAGCACGGCCAGCACCAGGGCGAGCGCGCCGGCCCGCCACAGCGCGCCGGAGTCCTCGTCGACGACGGCCTGGACGCCGAGGCCGACCGGCACCGGCAGGGCCGCCTGACAGCCCGTCTCCAGCAGCGACCAGCAGGTGGCGAGCACCTGCCCGCGCCGCTGGTCGCGCTGGAGCCATCGCAGGAAGGCGAGCGGGGAGGAGAGGTCGGGTCGGCCGGGATCGGCCAGGGGGAGGGTTTTGAGCAGCATGACGCTCCGTTGCGGGGCGGTGCGGGCGGAGGGTGCGGAGGACGGCCGGTAGGGTCACGGCCGTGGGTTCGTCAGGAGGTCATGGCAGGGAGCCTGCCAACTCGGATGTGATCTGCGCAACAGGTTTTCCGGGTACCCGGTCGGCGTCGTAGGGTTGTGCACGCGCCGTTAGCGCGCGTCGGAAAATTTCCCGGACGGGGAACATTTCCGGCCACCGCGCCGGTTGCCCCATCGGAACCACATGGACGACCAGGAGAGGGCACTCCTTCCGTGAGCAACATTCCCAGCGTCACGCTCAACGACGGCACCCGGATCCCCCAGCTCGGCTTCGGGGTCTGGCAGGTGCCGGACGCGGAGGCCACCGCCGCCGTCCGCACCGCGATCGAGGCCGGCTACCGCTCGATCGACACCGCCGCGATCTACGAGAACGAGGCCGGCACCGGCAAGGCGATCGCCGAGGCCCTGGCCGGCGGCGTCGCCCGCGAGGACCTCTACATCACCACCAAGCTGTGGAACTCCGGCACCCGCGACTGGTCGGGCGAGCAGGGCCGCGACGCGGTGCTGCGCGAGTTCGACGCCTCGCTGGACCGGCTCGGCCTGGACTACCTCGACCTCTACCTCATCCACTGGCCGCGCCCGATGCACGGCAGCTTCCCGAACGTCTGGAAGGCGCTGGAGCAGCTGAAGGCCGACGGCCGGGTCCGCTCGGTCGGCGTCTCCAACTTCGGCGCCGAGCAGCTCACCCGGCTCGCCGAGGAGTCCTCGCTCGTCCCGGCGCTGAACCAGGTCGAGCTGCACCCGTACTTCCCGCAGGACGAGCTGCGCGCCTTCCACGCGCGGCACGGCATCGCCACCGAGGCCTGGAGCCCGCTCGGCCAGGGCAAGGAGCTGCTCTCCGAGCCCGAGCTGACCCGGATCGCCGACAAGCACGGCCGCACCGTCGCCCAGGTGGTGCTCCGCTGGCACCTGCAGAGCGGCATCATCGCGATCCCGAAGTCGGTGACCCCCTCGCGGATCAAGGAGAACCTGGACGTCGCCGGCTTCGAGCTGGACGCCGAGGACCTCGCCGCGATCGCCGGCATCGCCACCGGCACCCGGATCGGCCCGGACCCGCAGGGCTTCGACTGGAACTGACCGGCCCCGGCGGCCCCGGCCGCCCGAGCGCGGGTCACATGCCGAAGGCCGCCCTCCCGCTGGGGAGGGCGGCCTTCGGCATGTGACCCGCGGAAGACCCGCGGAAGCCGTCACCGGGCCCGGGACCGGCGGGCCGGGGTCGACCCGCGGACGGCTGGCGGCCGACCGGCGGGCGACTGGCGAATCGTTTTGGCTGACAACCTCGGCGTTCCGGCTAGAGCCGGGCCGCCTTGGCGATCAGCGCGAGCGCGGCCTCGTGCTCCTCCTCCTCCTCCAGCGGCGCCAGCAGCAGCTGCTGGACCTGCGCCACGCCGGCGGCCGAGCGGTGCAGCAGGTCCTGTCCCGCCGGTGAGAGCGAGAGCAGGTTGCGCCGTCCGTCCGAGGGGTCGCGGCGCCGCTGGACCAGGCCGCGCCGGACCAGCCGGCTGACCATCTCGGCCATCGTGGCCTTGTCCAGCGAGGCCAGCTCTCCCACCGTGCGCTGGTCGGCGCCCGGTTCCAGTTCGAGGGCGTCCAGCACCGCGTACTGCGGCGCCGTCAGCTCCGAACCGACGTGCTCCGACCAGAGCTTGGTGTGCACCTGCTGGCTCACCCGGATCAGGTAGCCGATCGCCCGCTGGGCGTCCAGCATCGGCCGCGCGTCCGTGAGGACGGCGACCTGGGCCGGCTCCAGTCTGGCTATCTTGGCCATCACGCGGACGATCTCCAGCTGCTCCTCCGGAGTGAGCGGCTCGAAGAGCGTGCGCTGCACGCGAACCACTCCGCCGGTGGCCTCGCGAACAGCCTGGGCGCCGCTCTGCGAGAGAGCGAGCAACTTGCGCCGGCCGTCGGCCGGGTCTCGGCGCCGCAGCACCAGGCCGCGCCGGACCAGCCGGGCGACCATCTCGGCCATCGTGGCCTTGTCGAGCGAGGCACGCTCGCCCACCGTGCGCTGGTCCGCGCCCGGTTCGAGGGCGAGGACCAGCAGGACCGCGAACTGCGGAGCCGTGAGATCGGCTCCGACGTGTTCGGACCACAGGCGGGTGTGGACCTGCTGTGCAACGCGGATCAGGTGTCCGGGCGACTGCTGCAGTCGCGCGGACACGCGGGTCGTCGGGATCTCCCCCAGCACCATGTATCCGTCCCGATGTCACACCCGGTGTGTGTGGGACACCCGGGTGGGGCAGTAACGGCGAGTGGGCGTCCCGCTGTGAGGGAGAACGCTCCAGCCGTGCAGCCGGTGGCTGCTGGCGGACACTATACAAACGGCGGGCCCTCGCTGGCAGGCAGGGGCGGATAGTAGACGCAGGTTCGGCAACATTGGCATATTTACGCGCCGCGCCGACCCGTCGGTAACCCGTTCACAGGAGAAAGCCGACCGGTCGGTCCTTACCCACGGTCACCTGCGCCTTCACCCTGGCCGCACCCCCTACTCGCCGGTAGGGTGTGGCCACCGGGGCGGATCCGACCTCCGGAGCGGCCCGGGGATCCCGAGTGCCGCCCGAGCGGTTCCTGGGAGTTCCCTGGGTCCCCGGGCCGCCGCCGGCCGGCCGACGCGCCGACTCCGGAGCGCGACCGGCGCCGCGCCGGCGGGTTGCGACACCCCGCCACCTGCAACTGACCTGCAACAACGCCCGATCACTCCGAGAGAGACGAGACCGAGCATGACCGAGCAGACCACCACCCCCCGGGTCGCCGTCGTCACCGGCGCCGCGCGCGGACTGGGTGCCGCCACCGCCGAGCGGCTGGCCGCCGACGGCTACGCCGTGGCCGTCCTCGACCTGGAGGAGTCGGCCGGCCGGGAGACCGTCGAGCGGATCACCGCCGCCGGCGGGCGCGCCCTCGCCGTCGGCGCCGACGTCTCGGACGCCGCTCAGGTCCAGGCCGCCGTCGAGCGGATCGCCGCCGAACTCGGCGCGCCGGTCGTGCTCGTGAACAACGCGGGCGTCCTCCGCGACAACCTGATCTTCAAGATGACCGAATCGGACTGGGACACGGTCATGAACGTGCACCTGCGGGGCGCGTTCCTGATGACCCGGGCGGTCCAGAAGTACATGGTGGACGCCGGCTTCGGACGCATCGTCAACCTGTCGTCCTCCTCCGCCCAGGGCAACCGGGGCCAGGCCAACTACTCCGCCGCCAAGGCCGGCCTGCAGGGCTTCACCAAGACCCTGGCCGTCGAGCTCGGCAAGTTCGGCATCACCGCCAACGCGGTCGCCCCCGGCTTCATCGCCACCGACATGACCGCCGCCACCGCCGCCCGGGTCGGCATGGACTTCGAGGACTTCAAGGCCGCCGCGGCCACCCAGATCCCGGTCCAGCGGGTCGGCGAGCCGCAGGACGTGGCCCACGCCATCTCGTTCTTCGCCTCCGAGGGCGCCGGCTTCGTCTCCGGGCAGGTGGTCTACGTGGCCGGCGGTCCCCTCGACTGAGCCACCGAACCTACACAGGGTTACCACGGGGTGGGAACCGGCGCCGCCGGTCTCCCGCCCCGTTCCTTTTGCCCGGACTTGGGAAAAAGCACACGAACCCCTTACGGACATTCGATCCGAAAACGCCGTTGGATCGTCCTGAAACAGACCTCCAGCGATCGGAGAACAGCTTTGCCGGGGAATTCCGAATGAGACGGAGAATCACACTGCGTTGCTGGGTAGGGTCACCGCCGTGCAAGCGCCGAGTGAACTGCCGGACCGCCCGGAGCACCTGACCACCCGCCGCGAGCGCCCGCGCGCCACCCGCCGCGAGCCCGACTGGCCACCCCTCGGCCGCCGGCAGGCCGCCCTGCTGGGCCTGGCCGCGCTCGGCTACCTGCTCGTGGTCGCCGCCGTCCTGCTCGACACCTCGCTGGTCGACCTCGACTGGAAGATACGCCTGTACCGGCCCTCCGAGCACTGGCCCGGTCTGCAGCCGCTCCTCGACAACTGGGTGGTGGCCGGGCAGCGCGGCCCCTCCGCGTTCGCCGCCTTCACCTGGCTCGGCTGGCGCGCCCGCCGGCTCGGCCGGATCCGGCCACTGCTGGTGATGGGCACCGCCCTGCTGCTGCTCAACCTCACGGTCGGCGGGGTCAAGATCGTCACCGGTCGGCTCGGCCCGCACTACGCCCACTACGTGGGCTCGCCCGAACTCTTCTCCGGCGGCACCATCTTCCCGTCCGGTCACACCGCGAACGCCGTGGTCACCTGGGGCGCGCTGGCCTACCTGTCGGTCCGCTGGCGGCGCACCGGCGCGCTGCTGGCCGCGGCCACCGCCTGGTCGGTCGGCCTCACCACGGTCTACCTGGGCACCCACTGGGTCACCGACGTGCTGGCCGGCTGGGCCGCCGGCCTGCTGGTGCTGCTCTCGCTCCCGCTGCTGGAACCGCTGGTGCTCGCCACCGAACGCCGCCTCACCCGGCGTGATCCGAGAGAGCGTGCCTAGCCCTCCCAGCTGCGCACCACCACCCCGTCGCGCACCGCGAGGTTGAGCCGCCCCTCCCGGTGGTCCATGGTCATCGCCGCCCCCTGCGGCAGCACCCGCACCGAGGCCCAGCCGTGCCTCCGGGCCAGCTCCTCGGCCCGCTCGACCCGCAGCCCCGCATAACCCTCCGCGTCCGGCTCCGTCATCGCCCCTCCCCGGCTCGCCCTACGGACGTACGCTGGAATGGTAGACGGCCCGTACGGATCCGGCCGCACGGGCGGGGACGAACCGGACCTCGGGAAGTGAGCGCGGATGCCCGCCACCACCCCGCGGCGGTGGCGCAGCGGCTCCGAGCCCGCCACCGCCCGCAGCGACCTCAAGCTGCGCTACCTGCTCTCGCTGACCTTCACCCCGCTGTTCGCGCTGGCCACCGCGGGCTTCGCGTTCTGGGCCGCGAACGCCCCGGCGTTCGGCGCGCCGAGCCGGGGCACCCTGACCGGGTTCGCCGTGGCCTGCGGGATCCTCACCCTGTTCGCCGTCGTCGATCTCGTGATCGTGATCCGGCGCCGCCGGACCGAGCTCTGACGCGGTGTCTCCCGAGGGGTGGGAAGCCGTCCCCGGCCTCCCCCCCTCGAACGCGTCCGGCACGCCGCGGCCTCAGCGGTTGCTGACCGCCTGCTTGACCAGCGTCCGCCCGAAGTCCCACATCAGGCCGCTCCCCCGGTGCGCGTCCTCCATCACCTCGGTGAAGGCCGTCATGAACCGGTCCACGTCCTGCTCGGTGATGATCAGCGGCGGGATCAGCTTGATCACCTCCAGGTGGTCCCCGGACACCTGGGTGAGGATCCGGTGCCGCTGGAGCAGCGGGACGACCACCATCTGGGCGAACAGGCCCTTGCGGGCGGCCTGGAGGGCCGTCCATCCGGTCCGCAGCTTCAGCGACCTGGGCCGGCCGAACTCGATGCCGATCATCAGCCCGCGCCCGCGCACCTCGGCGAGCAGCTCGTACCGGTCGACCAGCGCGGTCAGCCGCTCGCGGAAGTGGTCGCCCACCTTGCGGGCGTTCTCCACCACCCGCTCGTCCCGCACGACCTCCAGGGTCGCCAGGCCGGCCGCCATCGCCTGGGCGTTGGAGCCGAAGCTGGCCGAGTGCACCAGCACCCGGTCCATCGAGGAGTACACCTTCTCGAAGATCCAGCCCTTGCCGAGGGTCGCCCCGACCGGGACGTAGCCGCCGGACAGCGCCTTGGCCGCGCAGACCAGGTCCGGCAGTACGCCGTCCTCGTGCTGGTAGGCGAAGAAGTCGCCGGTGCGCCCGATGCCGGTCTGCACCTCGTCGCAGATCAGCAGCGCCTTGTGGTCGTGCAGCAGCTCCTGCGCGGCCCGCAGCCAGCCGGGCGGGGTCGCCTGCACGCCCTTGCCCTGGATCGGCTCGACGATCAGTGCCGCGACGTCGCCGCGCTTCAGCTCCCTGGCCAGCGCCGCGAGGTCGCCGAGCGGGATCGCGGTGTCCGGCAGCAGCGGGTCGAAGCCCTTGCGGAAGCCGCTCTCGCCGTTCACCGAGAGCGAGCCGGTGGTCAGCCCGTGGAAGGCGTGGTCCGCGTAGAGGATCCGCCGGCGGCCGGTGGCGTACCGGGCGAACTTGAGCGCGGTCTCCACCGCCTCGGTGCCGCTGTTGCCGAAGAAGACCCGGTCCAGCCCGGGCGCGTACGACAGCAGGCGCTCGGCGAGCAGGCCGGGCAGCGGCGAGGCGTCGAAGCGGACCAGGTCCGGCAGGTCGAGGTCCATCACCTGCTGGACGGCCGAGCGGACCACCGGGTGGTGGCGGCCCAGCGCGAAGATGCCGAAGCCGGCCAGCATGTCGAGGTACTCGTTGCCCTCGGCGTCGTAGAAGTACTGCCCCCGGGCGCGCTCGTAGTACCGGTCGAAACCGATGGTGTGCAGCATCCGCGCCAGCTGCGGGTTCAGGTAGCGGCTCTGCAGCTCGTAGCGTTCGCCGCCGCGCTCGGCGAGCAGGGCGGCCAGGTCGAAGCGCGAGCCGGGGCGCGCGGAGGCGTCGACCCGCTGCTGGAAGCCGGTGCGGTCGAGGCGGTCGGTGCTGTCGGGGTCAGCCGGCATGGTGCTGGTTCGCTCCTCGGTTCGGAAGTCCCCGGTCCGGTAGTCCTCGGGCCGGAAGCAGGTGCTTGGCGAAGGCGGCGGTCTGGGCGGCGACCCCGGTGCCGGTCAGCCCGGCCTCCTCCAGGATCTCGCCGCGCGCGGCGTGCCCGAGGAACTCCTGCGGCAGGCCGAGCACCCGCACCGGCACGTCCACCTCCGCGTCCCGCAGCGCCTGGGCGACCGCCGCGCCGACCCCTCCGGTGCGCCCGTTGTCCTCGACGGTGACCACCAGCCGGTGCCCGGCGGCGAGGGCCGCCAGCGCCGGGTCGACCGGCTTGACCCAGCGCGGGTCGACGACCGTCGCGGTGAACCCCTCCGCGAGCAGCAGCCGGGCCGCGTCCAGCGCGGCGCCCGCCATGGTGCCGACGGCGACCAGCAGGATCTCCGGCGGCTCCCCGGTGCGCAGCAGGACGTCCACGCCGCCGACCCGCTCGACGGCGGGCACGGCCGGGCCGACGGTGCCCTTGGGGAAGCGCACCACGGTCGGGGCGTCCTCGACCGCGAGGGCCTCGCGCAGCTGGGCGCGCAGCTGCTCGGCGTCGCGCGGGGCGGCGAGCCGCAGGCCGGGGACGACCTGCAGGATCGACAGGTCCCACATGCCGTTGTGCGAGGCGCCGTCGTTGCCGGTGACGCCGGAGCGGTCCAGCACGAAGGTGACGCCCAGCTTGTGCAGCGCGACGTCCATCAGCACCTGGTCGAAGGCCCGGTTGAGGAAGGTCGCGTACACCGCCACCACCGGGTGCAGGCCGCCGGTGGCCAGGCCGGCCGCGCTGGTGACGGCGTGCTGCTCGGCGATGCCCACGTCGAAGGTCCGCTCGGGGTAGGCCTTGGCGAACCCGGCCAGCCCGACCGGCTGGAGCATCGCGGCGGTGATCGCCACCACGTCCGGCCGCTCGGCGCCGACGGCGAGCAGCTCCTCTCCGAACACGGAGGTCCAGGAGACGCCGGCGCTGGGCGCGACCGGCAGGCAGGTGTAGGGGTCGATCGGGTTGACGGCGTGGAAGCGGTCGGCCTCGTCCTGCTCGGCGGGCCGGTAGCCGCGGCCCTTGACGGTCAGGCAGTGCACGATCACCGGGCCGCCGAAGCCGCGCGCCTTGGTGAGCGCGGACTCCAGGGCGGCCAGGTCGTGGCCGTCGATCGGACCGAGGTACTTCAGGCCGAGGTCCTCGAACATGCCCTGCGGGGCGAAGGCGTCCTTGAAGCCCTTCTTGGCGCCGTGCAGCGCGTCGAAGATCGGCTGGCCGACCACCGGGGTGCGCTGCAGCGCGTCCTTGCCCCAGGACAGGAAGCGCTCGTAGCCCTGGGTGGTGCGCAGCGCGGCGAGGTGGTTGGCCAGGCCGCCGATGGTCCGCGCGTAGGAGCGCTCGTTGTCGTTGACGACGACGACCAGCGGCCGGTCCCTGGCGGCGGCGATGTTGTTGAGCGCCTCCCAGGCCAGGCCGCCGGTGAGCGCGCCGTCGCCGATCACGGCCACCACGGGGTCGTCCCTGCCCAGCAGCTGGTTGGCCTTGGCCAGGCCGTCGGCGTAGGAGAGCGCGGTGGAGGCGTGCGAGTTCTCGACGAGGTCGTGCTCGGACTCGGCGCGCGAGGGGTAGCCGGACAGGCCGCCCCGGGTACGCAGCCGGGAGAAGTCCTGGCGGCCGGTGAGCAGCTTGTGGACGTAGCTCTGGTGGCCGGTGTCCCAGACGATCCGGTCGCGCGGGGAGTCGAAGACCCGGTGCAGCGCGATGGTCAGTTCGACGACGCCGAGGTTGGGCCCCAGGTGGCCGCCGGTGCGGGTGACGGCGTCGATCAGGAAGTCGCGGATCTCGTCGGCGAGCCGGGGCAGCTCGGCGGCCGGGAGGGCTCGGAGGTCCGCCGGGGACGTGATGCCGGAGAGCAGTGACATGGCTTTCACCTCACGACTCGGAGCGGTGCGGTGGGTGCCCCGCCGTGGCCGCGCCGCGCGGGGTGGTCCGGCCGGGGTCGGCGGCCCGGGCCGGACGGGGCGGCCGGCGGGGTGCGCCGGCCGCCGGGGAGTGCGCTCAGTGGCTCCGGCTGGAGCCGACGGTCTCGGTGATCGCCCGCAGGGACTCCTTGAGGGAGCCCATGGTGGCGAGGACGGCGGTCGGCTCGTAGCCGCAGTGCGCCATGCAGTTGGCGCAGCGGGCGTCCTTGCCGCGTCCGTACTTGTCCCAGTCGGTCTTCTCGATCAGCTCGCGGTAGGTCGGCACGTAGCCGTCGGCCATCAGGTAGCAGGGCCGCTGCCAGCCGAACAGCGAGTAGTTGGGGATGCCCCAGGCGGTGCACTCGAAGTCGACCCGGCCCTCCAGGAAGTCCAGGAAGAGCGGGCTGTGGTTGAGCCGCCAGCGCCGCCGGTTGCCGCCGGCGAAGGTCTTGCGGAAGAGCTCGCGGGTCTGCTCGACGCCGAGGAAGTGCTCCTGGTCGGGGGCCTTCTCGTAGGCGAACGCCGGGGAGATCATCATCTCGTCGACCTTGAGCTCGTCGTTGAGGTAGTCGAGCACGTCGATGATGGTCTGCGGGGTGTCGGTGTTGAAGAAGGTGGAGTTGGTGGTCACCCGGAAGCCGCGCCGCTTGGCCTCCTTGATCGCCTCCACCGCCTCGTCGAAGGTGCCCTCCTTGGCCACCGAGGCGTCGTGCCGCTCGCGCAGCCCGTCGATGTGCACGGTGAAGGTGAAGTACGGCGAGGGCTTGAACTTGTCCAGCTTCTTGCGCAGCAGCAGCGCGTTGGTGCAGAGGAACACGTACTTGCGGCGCTCCACCAGCTGCCGGACGATCTCGTCGATCTGCGGGTGCATCAGCGGCTCGCCGCCGGCGATCGAGACCATCGGGGCGCCCGACTCCAGGACCGCGCCGACCGCCTGGGCGACCGGCATCCGCTGCTTCAGCACGCCCGCCGGGTGCTGGATCTTGCCGCACCCCTCGCAGGCCAGGTTGCAGGCGAAGAGCGGTTCCAGTTCGACGATCAGCGGGAATTTGTCGCGTCGCTTCAGCTTCTGCTGCATGAGATAGGTGCCGACCCGCACGGTCTGGCGCAGCGGCATGGCCATGGCTAGCTCGCCTCCTGGGGGAGCGTCGAGGATGTCGGGTGGTTGAGGGCGGCGGGCGCGGGGCGGCCGCGGGGCGGCCGGTCGTCGCGCAGGTGCCAGTCGACCAGGGCGGGCACCGTGGAGCGCAGGGTGCGCCAGGCGCGGACGCCGGCCGGCAGGGTGCCCGGGCGCAGCAGCTCGCGCTCGGGCGTGTCGACCACGACCCGCAGGACGGCCGCGGGCAGGCCCGGGCGCAGCTCGCACAGGGCCGCCAGCACGGCGGCGGCCTCCATGTCGACGGCGAGCGCGCCCTGGAGGTGCAGGGCGCGCCGTTCCAGGCCGCGCACCACGTGGTCGGCGGTGTGGTGCACGCCGGTGTGCGCGGTCAGGCCGCGCACGGTCAGGGCCCGGGTGAGCGCCGGGCCGGAGTCGACGGCGAAGTGGTTGCCCTCGGCATCGCGCACCCCGTCGGCAACGATCACGTCACCGGGCGTTATTCCCGGCGCGACGGCGGCGCCGAAGCCGGCCACCACGACGGCCCCGTAGCCGCCCGGGGCCGCGGTGAGCAGCCTCCTGACGGTATGTGAGGCGCGCCGCCGGCCGACGCCGGTGCGCACCACGACGGGCGGGCCGCCCGCCGCGCCGCGCCAGTCCCCGCCGCGCAGGGCCCACACCTCGGGGCCGAGCGCGCAGAGGACCAGCAGCGGGGAAGCGGTCACCGGGACGCCCCGATCGCCGCCGGGCCGCCGGCCGGGCGGCCGACGGCGGGGTTGCCGTGCAGATAGCGGCCGAGCGCGGTGACCGGGAACACCAGCCGGTACAGGTGGTAGTTGATGGAGAAGTCCCACGGGAAGCCGGTGCCGGTGAACTGGGGCTCGTCCCAGGTGCCCTCGGGCAGCTGGGTGCGCACCAGCCAGTCCACGCCGCGCTCCACCGCCGGGTTGGCCCGGCCGTCCGGCCCCTCGCCGGCCGCGAGCAGCGCCATCAGCGCCCACGCGGTCTGCGAGGCGGTGGAGTCGCCCCGCCCGGCCCAGCGCGCCGGGTCGTCGTAGGAGCGCATGTCCTCGCCCCAGCCGCCGTCGGCGTTCTGACGGTCCTCCAGCCAGCGCACCGACCGGCGGATCGCCGGGTGCTCGGCCGGGACGCCGGCCGCGACCAGCGCGGGCAGCACCGAGCCGGTGCCGTAGATGTAGTTGGTGCCCCAGCGGCCGAACCAGGAGCCGTCCGCCTCCTGGTTGCGCAGCAGCCACTCCACGCCGCGCCGGGTGCGCGGGTCGTGCGCCCGGCCGACCTCGGCGAGCATCTCCACGACGTGCGCGGTGACGTCCGCCGACGGCGGGTCGACGACCTCGCCGAAGTCGCAGAACGGCAGCTTGTTCGGCAGGGTGCTGGTGTTGTCGACGTCGAAGGCGCCCCAGGCCCCGTTCTTGGACTGCATGCCGAGGTTCCAGCGCACGCCCCGGTCGACGGAGGCGGCCACCTTGGCGGGGTCGGGGTGGGCGACCCGGCGCAGCGCGAGCACCACCTCGGCGGTGTCGTCGATGTCCGGGTAGGTGTCGTTCTCGAACTCGAAGGCCCAGCCGCCGGGGGCGAGCGAGGGCCGCTTGACCGACCAGTCGCCGTGCTTGGTGATCTCCTCGCCGAGCATCCAGTCGACGGCGGAGACCAGCGCCGGGTGGTCGGCCGGCACGCCGGCGTCGACCAGGGCGATGGTGGCCAGGCAGGTGTCCCAGACCGGGGACTGGCAGGCCTCCAGCCAGCGCCGGCCGTCGGGGGTGTGCACGGTGAAGCGGTCGAAGGACGCCAGCCCGGCGCGCATCACCGGGTGGTCGAGCTCGTAGCCCTCCAGGTGCAGGGCGATCAGCGAGTAGACGGCGGGCGGCTGGATGCCGCCCCAGCAGCCGTCGGCCTCCTGGCGCTCGACGATCCAGCGGCAGGCCTGGGAGAGCGCGAGCCGGCGCAGCGGGCGCAGGGCGCGCCGGTGGTAGGCGTGCAGGACCTTGTCGAGGCGTTCGAACAGGCCGTCCCAGCTGGTGGCCGGGGCGAGCGGCCGGGCGGGGTAGGGGTCGTCCGGGTCGGTGTGCAGCTCGGTGAGCGGGAAGGGCGCCGGGCGCACCGGGCGGTGCGCGGAGACGATGGTCAGCGGGACGATGGTCTGCCGGGCCCAGCAGCCGAAGGCGTAGATGTTCAGCGGCAGCCACTTGGGCAGGAACATGATCTCGGGCGGCATCTCGGGCAGCCGCTCCCAGGGCCACCAGCCGAAGAGCGCGAGCCAGATCCGGGTGAACACCCGGGAGGCCGCGATGCCTCCGGCGGAGCGGATCCAGCGGGCGGCGGCCTGCATGTGCGGGGCGCCGGGGTCGTCGCCGGCGAGCTTCAGCGCGACGTACGCCTCGACGGTGGTGGAGAGTTCGGCCGGCCCGCCGTGGAAGGTGGACCAGGTGCCGTCCTCGCGCTGCTGGGAGCGGATCCACTCGGCGGTGGCCTTGGTCTGCTCCTCGGTGAGGATTCCGAGGAACTGCCGGAGCAGTAAGTCCTCGGCGTCCATCGTGACGTTGGTCTCCAGGTCGCCCTTCCACCACCCCTCGGAACTCTGCAGGGAGAGCAGGTGGGTGGTGGCACGGGCCAGCGCCTCCTCGGCGGAGGCGGCCCCGTCCGGCTGCTGATCGGTCCGGCCGGCCGGGGCGTCCGGGGCGGATCCCTCGGGCTGCCACCGCCCGGCGCTCAGCAGCGCCGGGGGGAGGCCTCCCACCGCGACCGGCTCGGAATCGTACTCAGGGTCGAGCCGGCCGTCCGCGGTTGCTGTCAACGTAACGTCACCTCTCTCGTACCACCACGAATTCGGCGAGTGCGACGAAGTGCTCGCGCACCACGTCGGGCATGGGCACCTCGTCCAGGGCGGCGAGGGCAGTCGTGTGCTGGCGGCGGGCCTCCTCCTGGGTCCAGGCCCGCCCGCCGGCCTGCTCGATCAGCAGGGCCCGGGCGGCCAGCTCGGTCTCGCTCTCCTCGCCGCGCCCCTTGGGGTCGGCGAGCTGTTCGGCAAGTTCGCGGGAGGCCTTGCCGCCCTCGGCGAGGGCGGCGGCGACCGGCAGGGACTTCTTGCGCTGGCGCAGGTCGCCCCAGTGCGGCTTGCCGGTGACCTCGGTGGCCCCCCAGATGCCGAGCAGGTCGTCGACCGCCTGGAAGGCCAGACCCAGGTGCTCGCCGAAGCGCTGGAGGGAGTCCGCGGACCGGTCGTCGGCGCCGGCCAGGACGGCGCCGAGCGCCGAGGCGGCGGAGAGCAGGGCGGCGGTCTTGCCGCCCTCCATCTCCAGGCACTCGGCGACGGTGACGGTGTCCCGCTGCTCGAAGGCGACGTCCATCGCCTGGCCGTCGATCAGCCGGCGGCTGGCGGTGTTGAGCAGCCGGACGGCACGCGCGGCGTCGGTGGCGCTCGCGCCGCCCGCGGTGGCGGCGTCCAGCAGCACCTCCGTACCGAGCGTCGCCAGGGCGTCACCGACCAGGATCGCCTGGGCCGGTCCGAAGACCGTCCAGGCGGTGGCCCGGTGGCGCCGGGTCTCGTCACCGTCCATCAGATCATCATGGAGCAGGGAGAAGTTGTGCACCAGTTCAACAGCGACCCCACCGGGCACACCGGCTTCCGCCGGGGCGCCGGCGGCCTGGGCCGAGAGCAGGGCCAGGGCCGGGCGGACGGCCTTGCCACCGTCCCCCGCGACCGGCGCGCCGTCCCGGTCGATCCAGCCGAAGTGGTACGCCGCGACGGTGTCCATGGGTGCCGCCAGACGGGCGACGGCGGCCCTCAGCGGCGGGGTGCAGAGCGCGCGGGTGCGGTTGAGCAGCTCCGGCACCGAGACCGGTTCGGCATGTGCCGTGCCTCCGACGGCCCTGCCGATGCGTGACTCCACGTACGTTCCCTCTCCCTGGTGGTGCCTGGCCGCGTGGGACGGCCGGACGCTGGCGGTGGTGGTGCGGCCGGTGGGGCCACGGCCGGCGAGGGCGGTCGCGCCGCCGGGACCGAACGGGTGAACGCCCGCTCTGACGGGCTCGCCGCGGTCCCCGGCGTGCGGGGCGCCGGTCACCGCGGCCACCTCCCGTCGCCGCGGTCGACGGGCCGGCGCCGGCCCTCGGCGGCGAGGGCCGCGTCGGCGGCGGCGTGGCCGCTGCGCACGGCTCCCTCCATCGTGGCGGGCCAGCCGGTGGCCGTCCACGCGCCGGCCAGCAGCAGGCCGGGGACGGCGGTGCGCGGGCCGGGCCGCACTGCCGCCGTGCCCGGGGCCGGGTCGAAGGTGGCGGTGCGCTCGCGGGTGACGAAGAAGTCCAGCACCTCGGCCCCGCCGGCGGCGGGCAGCAGCCGGGCCAGCTCCGGCAGGTAGCGGCGGCGCAGCTCGGCCACCGGCAGGTCGATCTCGTCCTGCACCGCGGACTGCGACAGCGCCAGGTACTGGGCCCCGGGGTGGGCGGCGCCGAGCGCGGTACCGGCCAGGCCGGAGTGCGCGCTGCGGTCGAAGACCCACTGGATCGGCGAGCCGAGGGCGGCGAAGAACGGCCTGCGCAGCACCCGGCGGTCGTAGATCACGTGCACGTTGAGGATCGGCGCGGTGCCGAAACCGGCGAGCCGCTCCTGTCCGGCGACGGCGTCCGGCGGCAGCAGGGCCGCCGCGGTGTCCTGGGCGCCGGCCAGCACCACGGTGTCGGCGGCGAGCGGCTCGTCGACGCCCTCCAGCCGGACGGCGTGCTGCGGGACGGCCGGCTTGAGCTCCGCCACCCGGGCGCGCAGCAGCACCTTCACCCCGGCGCGCTCCAGCTCGGCGAGCGCCCGGTCGTGATGGATCACGCCGAGCGGGACGGCGGCCGTGCCGATGTCGGAGGCCCCGGGATCGGAGAGCAGCCCGGTCTTGAACACCATGGCCGCGAGCGCCAGCGACACCTGGTCGGCCCGGGCGTTCAGGGTGGCCACGCCGACGAGGTCCCACAGCGCGGCGAGGGTGCGCTCGTTCTGGCCCTGGCGGCGCAGCCAGTCGCCGAAGGAGACCGCGTCCAGCGCCGGGTCGGCGAGGTCCAGGCGGCGCAGCGCGAGGGCGCCGCGGACCACCCGGGCCCGGTCGGCCGGGCTCAGGTGCGGGTAGCGGGCCAGGCTGCCGGCCAGGTGCAGCGGCACCGGCAGCGCGGCGCGCTCCAGCCGCCCGAGGGTGCGCACGGGCGCGTCGGCGGGCCCGGAGACCCCCAGCACGGGCACCTCCAGCCGGTCCTGGAGGTGCACCAGCCGGTTGGCGCCCAGCCGCTCCAGCAGGCCCCGGTAGGCGGTGCAGCAGCGCAGGTAGACGTGCTGGCCGTTGTCGACGGTCAGCTCGCCTCGCTGGAAGGAGAAGGCCAGCCCGCCCAGCCGGGGGCGGCCCTCGGCGAGGGTGACCCGGTGGCCGGCCTCGGCCAGCCGCAGGGCTGCGGTGATGCCCGCCAGACCGCCGCCGACCACGACAGCGGCCGGGCGCGCGGCGTCGGCTCGCCCGGTCATCGGCTCTCCCCCTCGCGTCCCGCGCCCGGGCCGGTCGTGGCCGGAGCGCCCGTGGTCATTGCGGTCGGACCCGGGAACAGCTCGGTCGGATCCGGCACAGCCGTCAACAGGGCTCTACCCAGAAGTGATTCCCCGCTGACACAGCGTGACAGAACTGTGGCAAGAATCAAGAACGCCCCCCGGCGAGCCCGGAAAGCGCCACATACGCCTTCTCCCAGCCCGGCAGCGACACCCGGCCGCGCAGCACCGACTCCGGGTCGGCGGCGATCCGGCCGAGCAGCCGGTGGTAGATGCCCGCCATCGCGGCGGTGCAGGCCCGGCTGCGGCGGTCGAGCATCGGCAGCAGCCGCAGGCCCTCCTCGAAGGCCTGCTGGGCGCGGGCCGCCTCGAAGGAGATCAGGCCCGTGAAATCGGCGCCGACCGGCGGCCGGGGCTGGGCGAAGCCCTCCTGGCAGCCGAACCGCACGAGGTCCTCGGTCGGCAGGTAGGTGCGGCCGTTCAGGGCGTCCTCGCGCAGGTCGCGCAGGATGTTGGTGAGCTGGAGCGCCAGGCCCAGGGTGTCCGCGTACCGGGCACCGCGCTCGGGGTCGTCGCAGCCGTAGACGCCGAGCGACAGCCGCCCGATCGCCCCGGCCACGCACCGGCAGTAGACCTTCAGCTCCTCGAACGTCTGGTACTCGGCGCCCTTGAGGTCCATCTCGACCCCGTCGATCAGCTCGTCGAAGCCGCCGAGCGGGATCGGGAAGCGCCGGGCCGCGTCCGCCAGCGCGACCTTGATCGGGTCGGTGTCGTCCTCCGCGACCGAACCGGCCCGGATCTCGTCGAGCAGCTCGCGGGTGCGCAGCAGGGCCTCGGCCTTGCGGTCGTCCGGGAGGTCGCCGTCGCCGATGTCGTCCACCCGGCGCGCGAGGGCGTACAGGGCCGACATGGCCAGCCGCTTCGGCTCCGGCAGCAGCCTGATGCCGTAGCTGAAGTTGCGGGCCTGCAGCCCGGTCACTGCCTCGCAGTACCGGTACGCCGCCATGACGGGCGCGGACGCCAGTGGTGATGCCGCCACTCGGGCGTTCACCTTCCCTTCGCGAAAATGGCCGCCGCCCTCGCTGCGAGACGGCGCTTGTCCGGCTTCGGCTGCTGGGCGAGCACGTCGTACCCGGCGTCCTCGACGGCCGCCAGGGCCGCGTAGCCACCCGCGGTGAATCCCGCCAGGAGCAGTCGAAGCCTCCCCCGAACCGTACCTACCAACGGCGCACCTCGGTCGAGCAGGGTGCGGGCACGGTCCACCTGGAAGGCGATCAGGCGGCGCACGGCGGGGCCCGCGCCCGGCGCGGCGAGGTCCTCCTCGGTGACGCCGAACCGCTCCAGGTCCTCGGCGGGCAGGTAGATCCGGCCGCGGGCGAGGTCCTCGGCGACGTCCTGGAGGTGCTCGACGATCTGCAGGGCGGTGCAGACGGCGTCGGACATCGCGACCCGCTCGGGGGTGGAGACGCCGGCGATGGACAGCACCAGGCGCCCGACCGGGTCGGCGGAGAGCGTGCAGTAGCCGAGCAGGTCGTCGTAGGTGGCGTAGCGGTCGGTGGTCTGGTCGACCCGGTTGGCCTCGATCAGCCGGCGGAACGGCTCCGGGCTGAGCCCGTGCCGGTCGACCAGTGGGACCAGCGGGCGCAGCAGCGGGTGGCGGGGGGCCTCGGCGGCCGTGGAAGGGGCGAGGGCGGTCTCGAAGACCCGGTCGAGGTCGCGCTCCAGGCCGTCCAGCAGGGCGAGCCGGAAGGCGGTCTCCTGCGCGCCGGGCCGGTGCGGGCCGGCGGGCCCGGCCGCGGGGGGCGGGGCGGGCGTGCCGAGCAGGGCGGCGGTGCCGACCGGGTCGGCGAGGTCGCCGTCGCCGGCGTCGTCCACCAGCCGGGCGAAGCCGTAGACCGTCATGAGGTCGTCGCGCCACGCGGCGGGCAGGAAGAACGGGGCGACCGGGAAGTTCTCCGCGCTCGCCTTGGCGAGGGTCGCCGCTCCCGCGGCGCCCTCGGCCGGGGACTCACTGTTGGGCTGGGCCGAAGCCGACACTGCTGTCACTCCCCCGTTCTACACCGCTCCGGTGATCGGCCCGAGTCGGACACGCGTCCGATCACGGGAGTCACGTCCGGCACACCACCCCCGCGCCTACAGCCTGACACCAACGCCCGCGCCGGAGAAGAGCGCCTCACCCGGCGCACGGGGCGCTCACCCGGGCGGCGGCGGGCCACCCGGGGCACGGCGGGGCGGGCCGGGGGCGCACGAACGACGGCGGGGCCGGGCCCGGATTCTGCTCCGGGCCCGGCCCCGCCGCTCGGTCCTGTGGCGCCCCGCGCCCGTCCTGCGCGGAGCCGGGCCGTCCTGTGCGCCGCTACGGGCGCTCGCCGCGCTCGTAGCGGCGGACGACCTCCTCGGTCGGCCCGTCCATGACGAGCTCGCCGGCCTCGATCCAGATGGTCCGCTCGCAGGTCTCGCGGATCGACGCGTTGTCGTGGCTGACCAGGAAGACCGTACCGGCCTCCTCGCGCAGCTCCGTGATCCGCTTCTTGCTGCGCTTCTGGAAGGCCTGGTCACCGGTGGCCAGCGCCTCGTCGATGAGCAGCACGTCGTGGGTCTTGGCCGCCGCGATCGCGAAGCGCAGGCGGGCGCCCATGCCGGAGGAGTAGGTGCGCATCGGCAGCGAGATGAAGTCGCCCTTCTCGTTGATGCCCGAGAAGTCGACGATGTCCTGGTAGCGGCGCCTCACGTCGGCCGGCGACATGCCCATGGCCAGGCAGCCGAGGACGACGTTGCGCTCACCGGTCAGCTCGTTCATCAGCGCGGCGTTGACGCCGAGCAGCGAGGGCTGGCCGTTGGTGTAGATGCCGCCCTTCTCGGTCGGCAGCAGGCCGGCGATGGCCGCCAGCATGGTGGACTTGCCGGAGCCGTTGGAGCCGATCAGGCCGATCGCCTCGCCCTTGTACGCGGTGAAGCTGACGCCCTTCACCGCGTGCACCTCGCGTACGCCGGACCCGCGCTTGCGGCTGATGATCCGGCTGAGCGCCGAGGTGGCGCTGCCCTTGCCGGAGCCGGCGCCGTGCACCCGGTAGACGATGTGCACGTCGTCGACGACGACGGTGGGCTCGCGGGCCACGTCCGCGTCGAACACCTTGCGGCGCGGGGCGGCGTCCTTCAGGTCCTTGGTCAGATCGGTCCCTCGCACGTCGGTGTCAGCCACGGCCGTACTCCTCCTCAGCCTTCCAGAAGAAGACGTATCCGATGACCAGCATGCCCACACCCCAGGCGATGCCGTACTTCCACTGGTGCGGCGGGAACTCCAGGAACTGCTGCTGGTGCTTGTTGTAGATGACGGGTGCGAGCGCGTGGCGGACCAGGTCGATGTAGACGGAGGCCGGGTTGAGCTCCATCACCTTCTGCCAGAACTCCGGCCACTCCTTGATCTTGTCGGTGATGCTGTACATGACGCCGGAGAGGAACAGCCAGGCGCGCATCGCGAACGGGATCAGCTGGGAGATGTCGCTGGTCTTGGCGCCGACCCGGGCGAAGATCAGGGCGACACCGGTGTTGAACATCGACTGCAGCACCAGCGCGGGGACCACCAGGATCCAGGTCCGGCCGGGCTCGACGCCGTTCAGCAGGACCACGGCGAACAGCACGACCATCGAGATCAGCAGCTGCTGGAGCTGGATCACGGTGAACGCGATCGGCAGCGAGGCGCGCGGGAAGTGCAGCGCGCGGATCAGCCCGAGGTTGTCCGCGATCGCCCGGGTGCCGGACTGCACGGCGTTCTGGGTGAACTGGAAGATGAAGACGCCGATGCAGAGCCAGGCGACGTAGTACGGGTTGTCGTCCTTGTTGCTCAGGATCTCGCCGAAGACCAGGTAGAACACCGCGCAGTTCAGCAGCGGCGTCACGACCTGCCAGATCTGACCGAGCTTGGCGTCGGTGTACTGGGCCACCAGGCGCGCGGTGGCGAAGGCCCAGATGAAGTGACGGCGGGCCCAGAGCTGCTTGCTGTAGGCGAACAGGCCGGGCCGTCTGCCGCTCACGGTGAGACCGTACTTGTCCGCAAGCTGCTTGGGGGTCAGGCCCGCGTCCGCCCCCCTCGGGGCTGAGAGGCTGACGGGTTCACTCACTGTCGACACATTCGTCCTTCGGGCGGGATCGTCGGGGCGGGCCGGTCGGCGGGGGTCCGCCGGCCTTGCGCCGATGGGGATCCACTCGGATCTCGGGGGGAGTGTGGCCGGTGTGTGGTCACCGGCCATGACGACCGTCCTACCGTACGGTCGTCGGACGGATCAGATGACCGGCGGTCGGCCCAGCCTGGTCAGGCGCCACACGGTACGCCATCGCATGGGCCGCCGCGCACCGCAGGGTTCGCGCCAGCCCGCCTTGAACCCGCCCAGCCAGGCCTTGAACGCCTCCGGGGAGGGCCGCCGGGCCAGCGTGAGCAGGAACCAGGTTCCCAGGTATAGAGGCACCAACAGGGCCGGAAGGTTCCGCCTGGCGAGCCAAACCCTGTTCCGGGCCACGTTGTGGAAGTACGTGGCGTGCCGGGCGGGCGAGGTCGTGGGGTGGTGGAGCACCACGTCGGCGCGGTAGTCGATGGCCCAGCCGGCGTCCAGCGCGCGCCAGGCGAGGTCGGTCTCCTCGTGCGCGTAGAAGAACTCGCCGGGCAGCTGGCCGGCGTTCTCGAACACGGCGCAGCGCACCGCGCTCGCACCGCCGAGGAAGGTGGTCACCCGGGAGGAACGCAGGGGGTCGCTGGCGCGCAGCCGGGGCACGTGCCGGCGCTGGGTGACGCCGGTGTCCGGGTCGGCGATCCGGAAGCTCACGATGCCGAGCTCCGGGTCGGCGGTGAAGGCCTCGCGCAGCAGTCGGGCCGAGTCGGTGCCGGGCAGCCGGCCGTCGTCGTCCAGGAACAGCACCGCGTCGACGTCCCGGCCGTCGGGGCCGAACAGCTCGATGCCGACGTTGCGCCCGCCGGGGATGCCGACGTTCTCGGGCAGCTCGACCGAGCGCACGCCCTCCGGGAGCGGGGGCATCGGGACGCCCTGGGCGACCACGGCCAGCTCGACGGGCGGGCCCTGCTGGGCGCGGACCGACTCGATCAGCGCGGTCAGCTCGGCGGGGCGGTTGCCCATGGTGATGATGACCGCGCCGAGCCGGAAGGCGTCGGCGCCGGTGGCGCTGGTGGGCACGGTGCTCCCCGTCGTCTCGGTCCCCGTTGTCGTCGCTGCCGTCGCTGCCGTCGCTGCCGTCGGCCCGGTCGCGGCCCCGGCCGGTCCGGCCCCCGTCGCGCCGCTCACCGGAGCCTGCTCGACAGGACGATGCTCAGCAGGTGCAGCACGGTCTGCAGCATGGCGATCGCGGCCAGCACGACCACCGCGATCCGGGTGAAGAACAGGCCCCCGTGGACGACGTCGGCGACGCCCGCGGCCAGGATGAACAGCGAGGCCTCGACCGCGCCGACCAGCCGGTGGAACTTGAGGAGCGAGGCGGCCCGGCGGGCCCTGGCGACCCCGGCCGAGCGCGGCACCGAGGCGCTGTCCTCCACCGCCGTCATGCCGCTGCGGGCCCGGGCGACGTCGACCAGGTCGGTCTCCGACTTGATCAGGATCGCGCCGAGCGCGGCCAGGGTGCCGAGGAACGCCCACTCCCAGTGCGCGGCGGAGCCCTCGCGGTGGAACAGGTCGGTGGCGCGCAGGCCCAGGCCGGTCAGCAGCGCCGCCTCGGACATGTAGTGGCCGACCCGGTCCAGGTAGACGCCGGTGAGCGAGGTCTGCCGGCGCCAGCGGGCCACCTCGCCGTCCACGCAGTCCAGCAGCAGGTACAGCTGGATCAGCAGGGCCGCCAGCACGGCGCCCGCGATCCCCGGCACGACCAGCGCGGCACCGGCCAGGATGCCGGTGACCATCATCAGGTAGGTCAGGCCGTTGGGCGTGATCGCCGTCACGGTGGACAGCACCCGGGTGATCCGCAGCGAGATCCGCCGCATGTAGAGCCGGCCGGCCCAGTGCTCGGCGCTGCGGCGCTGGAGCATGCCCTCCGGGTGGATCACCGCGCGCAGTTCCTCGATCGAGGGCCGGCGGGTCAGGTCCACCGGCGGCGGCGTGGCCCCCGGGGCGGAGCGGTCAGCTGTTGACGGCTTGGACATAGTCGGCGTACGCGTCCCTGATTGCGGAAGGGGAGAGGTCGAGGTGCTCGAGGATGGTGAAGCGGCCCGGCCTGGTGTTCGGAGCGTAGTGCACCGCCTCGGTGAACTCCGCCTCGGTGAAGCCGATCTGAGCGGCGGTCACCGGCAGTCCGTGGTGCGCCAGGCGCTCCGCGATCAGGCCGGACAGCTCACGCTCGCCCCGCAGGAAGCTGGCGAAGGCGGCACCGAGGCCGACCTGCTCGCCGTGCTGGGCGGACCGCTTGGGATACAGCACGTCCAGGGCATGCGAGATCTCGTGGCAGGCGCCCGACGAGGGCCGGGTGCTGCCCGCGATGTTCATCGCGATGCCGGACAGTACCAGTGCCTCCGCGAGGGCCGTGAGGAAGCCCCTGTCCTGGAGGTTTCCCGGGTGGCGCAGCAGGTTCTCGCCGGCCGAGCGGGCCATCGCGACGGCCAGCCCGTCGACCGGCTCGCCGGTCTCGGCGTGCGACAGCTCCCAGTCGGCGCAGGCCGAGATGTTGGAGACGATGTCGCCGATGCCGGCCGCGACGAAGCGCGGCGGGGCGCCCGTGATCACGTCCAGGTCGATCACGATGCCGATCGGGCTGGGCACCCCGTAGGAGCCGCGCCCGGCGTCGTTGTCGAGGGTGGAGACGGGCGAGCAGATGCCGTCGTGGGCGAGGTTGGTCGGGACGGAGACCAGCGGCAGGCCGATCCGCGCGGCGGCGTACTTGGCGACGTCGATGATCTTGCCGCCGCCCAGCGCCACCACGGTGTCGTAGTGGCCGCCGCGCACGCCGCCGCGGATCTCGTCCGCGAGCCGGACCGCGCTGTCGAGGCTGCCGTCCTCGACGCTGTACCAGTCGGCGCCGGGGAGCGCCGGCTCCAGCCGGGCGCGCAGCACCGAGCCCGAGCCGTTGCTGATCGCCACCGCGATCCGGCCCGAGGCGGACAGCCGCTGGTCGGCGAGGATGCCGCCGAGCGCGTCCAGCGCGCCCGGGCGGATCTCCACGAAGACCGGTGACGGCACCAGCCGGGTCAGTACTGGCACGCGATCTCCCGCGCCTTCGCCAGGTCGTCGTGGTTGTCGACCTCGACCCAGGAGACCTCGCCGATCGGCTGGACGTCGATGCGCAGGCCCCGGTCGACCATCTCCTGGTAGCCGTCCTCGTAGTACAGCTGCGGGTCGCGCTCGTAGGTGGTGCGCAGGGCGTCGGCGAGGTCCGCGGCGGCGGACGGGTTGATCACGGTGACGCCGATGTACTCGCCGGTGGCCTCGGCCGGGTCCATCAGCTTGGTGATGCGGCGCATGCCGGCGGTGGGGTGGACGACGACCTTCATCTCCTCGTCGGCGAGCCGCTTCACCGTGTCGAGGGCCAGCAGGATGCCGGGCGCGCGGCCCTCGGCGGTCAGCCGGGCGTTGCCGTCGAGCACGGTGCGCTGGACGGAGGCCGGGTGGACGGTGTCGCCGTTGGCGAGCAGCAGGCCCTCGGTGAAGAGGTCGCGGGCGCACCAGAGCGAGTAGGCGTTGTTCCACTCCTCCGCCTTGTCGTTCTCGACCAGGGTGAGCTTGACGCCGTACTTCCGCTCCAGGGCGTCCTTGCGCTCCTCCACCGCCTCCTTGCGGTAGCCGACCACGATCGCCGCCTCGCGCAGGCCGACCTCGGCGAAGTTGCCGAGGGTGAGGTCCAGGACCGTCCGCTCCCCGTCGACCGGCACCAGTGCCTTGGGCAGGGTGTCGGTGTACGGGCGCAGTCGGCGGCCGGCGCCGGCTGCCAGAACGAGGCCGATCATGCGGGGTCTCCTGATCCGTCGTGCGGTGCGCGGCCGCGCGCGGCTACCGGGAGTCTCCGGGTGACCGGCGATGGCGCGCCGGGGCCGCCGAGATGCGGCCGCGGTGTCCTATGTGATGGTAGGCGACCACGACGACCAGCCCGTACGCGGCCGGAGCGTCGAACACAGATCGAACACATTCCGAACAGTTCTGCGAGTGGGACGGTCCTCCCCGGCCCCGGGCACCCCCCGTCCCACCGGGATGTGCGTGGGACCTCTGCACGGTGCCACCCGTACGGCAGACTGGGGCGCGACGCCACCGGTGCGAGCCGTGGTCGCTCCCCGTGCTCCCGAAGTGCTCCCGAAGCTGCCGAAAGAGGCCTCATGCCCCAGAGTCTGCCGACCGACCGACCCACCCACCTCGCCCCGGAGACCGGAGCGGACGCCCCCACCGGGGCCGCCCCGTCGCTGGACACCGGCCTCGACACCGGCCTCGACGTGGAGACGGACGTGGACACCGCGGCACCCGCCGGCGGCGTGCCGGAGGAGATCCTGCTGGAGCTGGTCGACGACGAGGGCGTGACGATCGGCACCGGCGAGAAGCTCTGGGCCCACCAGCAGCCCGGCCGGCTGCACCGGGCGTTCTCGGTCTTCCTCTTCGACCGCCAGGGCCGGCTGCTGCTCCAGCGCCGGGCGCTCGGCAAGTACCACTCCCCCGGCGTCTGGTCGAACACCTGCTGCGGCCACCCCTACCCCGACGAGCAGCCGTTCGTGGCCGCCGCCCGGCGGACCGCGGAGGAGCTGGGCGTCGCCCCGGCGCTGCTCTGCGAGGCCGGCACGGTCCGCTACGACCTGCCGGACGAGGCGTCCGGGCTGATCGAGCGGGAGTGGAACCACCTGTTCGTGGGCCTGGTCACCGGGCCGGTGCGGCCGGACCCGGAGGAGGTGGACGACTACGCCTTCGTGACCGCCGAGGAGCTGCGCGCGCTGGAGGCGGAGCGGCCGTTCTCGGTGTGGTTCCGGACCGTCTTCGAGGCCGCCCTGCCGGGGATCCGCGAGGTCGCCGGCAACTCCTGGTAGGCCGCCCGCCCGCCGCCGGGCCGCTCCGGCCGCCGCCCGGGCCGTTCCGGCTTCCGCCCGGGCCGTTCCGGCTTCCCGCCCCGGCCGGGCAGGGCAGGGCCGTTCGGGGTGGGTCAGGGCCGTTCGGGGCAGGTCCGGTCGGGGCCGGCCCCCCGGGGGAGCGGCAGCGAGGCCCAGATGACCTTGCCGCCCTCCCCCGCCTTCTCCACGTCGCACACCCCGCCGGCCTGCAGCGTGACGCTCTTCACCAGCAGCAGTCCGCGCCCGCCGGTCCGCCCGGTGTCGGCCACCAGCGCCTTCGGCCGGTACGGGTCGCCGTCCTGGACGGCGACCCGTACCCATCCGCCGCGCACCGTCAGCTCGGTGGTCACCTCCGGCGACAGCTCGGCGGCGTGCGTCACCGCGTTGCCGACCAGCTCCGAGACGATCAGCAGCAGGTCGTCCACCAGCTCCTGGTAGCGGATCTCCGCCAGACCCTGGGCCAGCAGCCGGTCGCGCACCGCGTGCCGGGTGCGCGGCACCGAGGCCTGCTCGGCGGGCACGGTGAAGCGCCACACCCCTTCGGCGGGGCCGCCCCGTGCCGCCGCCCCTTCCTCGCTGATCCGCTCCACGTCCAGCCGCCCTTCGTCCGCGACCCCGGGAATGAGGCGTTCCGCTCATGGCGTCCTCGGTGCACAGAGGCTAGGAGAGCCGCCCCCGCGGCCGGGGCACCGTCGACAAGTTGCCCGTGTCGGACCGCCCCTGCCCGTTCCCGACCGTTCACCGTCCGCAACCCGACCGTCTACCGCCGTCGAACCACCGCTTCGCGCACACCGGCGATCCATCCCGCTGCCCCGCACCATCCCCACCGGGGAAACGAAGGTGAGAAGCACGCCGAAACCCTGGTAATGTTCTCTCTGTCGCCGAGGGGGCGAGCAAAAATCCCCCGGAGCACACACCCCGTCCGGGTGGCGGAATGGCAGACGCGCTAGCTTGAGGTGCTAGTGCCCTTTATCGGGCGTGGGGGTTCAAGTCCCCCCTCGGACACCATGAATTCCCCGTGGGAACTCGCAAGAGTTCCCACGGGGAATTTCTTTTTTCCGGAGCCCTTTCCGGGCGGTTCCTCGACCTTTCCCCGGCTCCGCCGTCCGGGCGAGATGGTTCGGACACGAGATGACAACGATCGGATGCTTTGGGGAGCATTTGAGGGTCATCTGAGGTTTCGCCCGATTTGGCCGTCTAGGCTGTCTCCGTTTGTCCGGAGAGCCACGTGAGCCATGAGACAGAGGACCGATACGGTGAGTGAACCCGAGTCGACGACGGCATCCCATCAGCACTACCGCCGCTCGCTCGGCACGATCAGCCTCACCGCCGTGGGTCTGGGGTCGATCATCGGGTCCGGCTGGCTCTTCGGGGCCGAGCGGGCGGCACGACTGGCCGGGCCGGCGTCGATCGTCGCCTGGGTCATCGGGGCGGCCGTCGCCCTGACCATCGCGCTCACCTACAGCGAGCTGGGGTCGATGTTCCCCAAGGCCGGCGGCATGGTCCGGTACGGGCAGTACTCGCACGGCTCGCTGGCCGGCTACCTGGCCGCCTGGGCCAACTGGATCGCCATCGTCTCGGTCATCCCCGGCGAGGCGACCGCCTCGGTGCAGTACATGAGCTCCTGGGACTTCGAGTGGGCCAAGGGCCTGTACGACGGACGGGAGCTGTCCGTCAGCGGCGTGGCGCTGGCCAGCGTGCTGCTGCTGGTGTACTTCGCGTTGAACTGGTTCGCGATCACGCTGTTCGCCAAGACCAACACCGCGATCACCGTGTTCAAGATCGTCGTGCCCACGCTCACCGCCGGCGCGCTGCTGTTCGCGCACTTCGACACCGAGCACTTCACCGACCACGGCGGCTTCGCCCCGAACGGCTGGAGCGCGGTGTTCACGGCGGTGGCCGTCTCCGGCATCGTCTGGGCGTTCAACGGCTTCCAGTCCCCGCTCAACCTGGCCGGTGAGGCCCGCAACCCCGGCAAGTCGCTGCCCAAGGCCGTGATCGGCTCGATCCTGATCGCCCTGGTGATCTACGTCGCGCTGCAGATCGCCTTCCTCGGCGCCGTCCCGACCGCCGACCTGGCCAACGGCTGGGGCGGCCTCGGCTACACCTCACCGCTCGCCGACCTCGCCGTCGCCTGGGGCCTGAACTGGCTGGCGCTGCTGCTCTACGCGGACGCCTTCGTCTCCCCCAGCGGCACCGGCATGATCTACGCCGCCACCACCTCCCGGATGATCCACGGAGTCCAGGAGAACGGCCACCTGCCGTCCGTCTTCGGCAAGGTCGACCGCCGCACCGGCATCCCGCGCCCCGCGCTGGTGCTCAACCTGGTCGTCGCCTTCGGCTTCCTCGCGGTCTTCCGCGGCTGGGGCTCGCTCGCCGAGATCGTCTCGGTGGCCACCGTGATCTCCTACATCACCGGCCCGGTCGCCGTGATGGCGCTGCGCCGCCTGGCGCCCGAGCTGCCGCGCCCGGTCCGGCTGCGCGCGATGCCGGTGATCGCCCCGGTCGCCATGATCTTCGGCTCGCTGGTGCTCTACTGGGCCCGCTGGCCGCTCACCGGCAAGGTCATCCTGCTGATGGCCGCCGGCCTGCCGATCTGGGCCTGGTACGAGCTGCGCAAGCCGTTCGCCGAGCTGAAGCCGCACCTCAAGGCGGGCGCCTGGATGATCGCCTACCTCTTCGTGATGGCCGGCGTCTCCTGGGCCGGCTCCGCCGACTTCGGCGGCCACGGCTACCTGCCGGAGGGCTGGGACCTCCTCGTCGTCGCCGTGATCGGCCTGGCCTTCTACGCCTGGGGCGTCCGCAGCGCCTGGGCCAACCCCTCCCTCGCCGCCGTCAAGCGCGAGATGCTGGAGACCGACACCGCGCCGGCGCCCACCCGGGAGAGCGCCGCGGTTCCCCAGGCCTGACCACCACGCCACATGCGAAAGCGCCGGCCGGACCCCCTCCGGCCGGCGCTTTCGCATGGGCGATCCGGGGGGGGGAGGCGTACGGATTTCGTTGGTCAGGGGGCAATAGATTCATCATCTTCCATTCAGCTGGGGACGGCTGCCAGCATCGGCGGACCGTCACCCGAGGGAGATGCCGATGAACCGCCCCCGTCCTCTGCGCTGTCTGGCCGCGCTGGCGCTGGTGGCCCTGGCCGCCACCGCCTGCGGGCGTTCCGATCAGGGCTCCGCCGCCGCGCCGGGTGCGGCCGCCGGCGACACCGCCGGGAAGAGCTCCGCCGAGCTGCTGCCCGGCAAGTACAAGCAGGCCGGCGTGCTGAGAGTCGCGACGGCCGTCGGGTACCCGCCGATGGAGATGTACAAGACGGGCACCACCGAGCTGACCGGTGTCGACCCGGACCTCGCCGCGGCGATCGCGGCCAAGCTCGGGCTGAAGCTGGAGATGACCAACGCCTCGTTCGACGGGCTGATCCCGGGCCTCCAGGCCGGCCGGTTCGACCTGGTGATGTCCTCGATGACCGACAGCGAGCAGCGCCGCCAGGCCGTCGACTTCGTCGACTACTTCCGCACCGGCGGGGTCGTCATGACCACCAAGGACAACCCCCAGGGCATCAAGTCCCTGGAGGACCTCTGCGGCAAGCAGGTGGTGCTGGCCAAGGGCAGCTCCAACCTGGAGATCGGCGAGCAGCAGAACGCCAAGTGCGCCGAGAAGATGACCATCTCGCAGAGCGAGGACGCCCCCACCGGACTGCTGCAGCTGGACAGCGGGCGGGCCGTCGCGACCATCGTGGACTACCCGGTGGCGCAGATGTTCGCCCAGAAGAGCGCCGCCTACCAGGTGATACCCGAGCAGTACGGGACGGCGCCGTGGGGCATCGCGGTGGCAAAGAAGGAGAGCGGGCTGCGCGACGCGGTGCAGCGGGCGCTCCAGGAGCTGATCGACTCGGGTGAGTACCGCACGGTGCTCGACAAGTACGAGGTCGGCGGCAGCGCCGTGGCCAAGGCCACCGTCAACACGGTCGGGCAGTGAGTGCGGTGGCGGGCGACGGCATGAGAGTCGAGGGTTCGGGCGTCGCGACCAAGGCCGCACCGGCTTCCGGGCCGGCTTCCGGGCCGGCCGAGGACGACCTCGCGCTGCGGGTCACCGGGCGGCCCCGGCCCGGGCGGTGGGTGGCGGTGCTGGCGGCGGCGTTCGCTGCGGTCTGGCTGGCGTACACCATCATCGTCAACCCCAACCTGCACTGGGACGTCATCGCGAAGTACCAGTTCGACGGGGTGATCCTGGAGGGCCTGTGGGTCACCGTCCAGCTGACCCTCATCTCGCAGGTGGCCGGCATCGTGATCGGTGTGATGGCGGCGGTGATGCAGCTGTCGGACAGCCCGGTGCTGCGGACCACGGCCGGCGCGTACACCTGGTTCTTCCGGGGGACGCCGCTGCTGGTGCAGCTGATCTTCTGGTTCAACCTCGCGCTGCTGTTCCCCGAGATCAGCATCGGCATCCCGTTCGACGGACCGAAGCTGGTCAGCTGGCAGACCAACGCGCTGATCACCGGCTTCGTCGCGGCGCTGCTGGGCCTGTCGATCAACGAGGGCGCCTACATGTCGGAGATCGTCCGGGCCGGCATCCAGAGCGTCGACCCCGGGCAGCGGGAGGCCGCGGCGGCCCTGGGCATGTCCAACCGGCAGATCCTGATCCGGGTGGTGCTGCCGCAGGCGATGCGGGTGATCATCCCGCCGTTCGGGAACCAGTTCATCTCCATGCTGAAGACCACCTCGCTGGTCTCGGTCATCGCGGGCGCCGACCTGATGACGGTCTCGCAGCACCTGTACCTGGCGAACTTCGAGGTCATCGCGCTGCTGGTGGTGGCGTCGATCTGGTACCTGGTGCTGACCACCATCGCGAGCGTCGCGCAGCACGCCGTGGAGCGGAAGTTCAGTCCCGGGGCGCAGACGGCGCGCCCGGCGCTCGGGCGGCGGGTGCTGCGCAACCTGCGGCCGGGCGGGGCGAGGAAGACGGACATGAGGAAGAAGGGGGCGGGCAAGTGACGGTGGCGACGGACGAGGTGATCCTCTCGGCGCGCGGCGTGCGGAAACGATTCGGCGACCTGGAGGTGCTGCGCGGGATCGACCTGGAGGTGCGGTGCGGGGAGGTGCTCTGCGTGATCGGGCCCTCCGGCTCCGGCAAGTCCACCCTGCTGCGCTGCTTCAACCACCTGGAGAAGATCGACGCCGGGCGGATCGCCGTCAACGGCGAGCTGATCGGCTACGAGCCGGTCGGCACCGGCACCACGCTGCGCGAGCGGCGGCCCAAGGACATCCAGCGCCAGCGCGAGCGGATCGGCATGGTGTTCCAGCGGTTCCACCTGTTCCCGCACCGCACGGCGGTGCAGAACGTGATGGAGGGACCGGTCGCCGTCCAGGGCCGGGGCCGGGCGCAGGCCGAGCGGCAGGCCCGCGAGCTGCTGCACAAGGTCGGCCTCGCCGACCGCGCCGACCACTACCCCGGCCAGCTCTCCGGCGGCCAGCAGCAGCGGGTCGCGATCGCCCGGGCGCTGGCCATGGAGCCGACCCTGATGCTGTTCGACGAGCCGACCTCCGCGCTCGACCCCGAACTCGTCGGCGAGGTGCTGGGCGTGATGCGCGACCTGGCGCGCAGCGGGATGACGATGATCGTCGTCACGCACGAGATGGGCTTCGCCCGCGAGGTCGCCGACCGGGTCGTCTTCATGGACCAGGGCGCGGTCGTCGAGGCCGGGCGCCCGGACGAGGTGTTCACCGCCCCGCGCCACGAGCGCACCCGGGCCTTCCTGGCGACGGTGCTGTGATGGCGGGCGTGGAACTCCTGGTGCGCGGCGGGCTGCTGGTGGACGGCACCGGGGCGCCGGCGCGGCCCGCCGACCTCGCGGTCGCGGGCGGGCGGGTCACCGTGCTGCCGCCCGGGGCACGCGTGGACGGGGCCGGTGGCGGGGACGGGCGGGAGGTGCCGACGATCGACGCCACCGGGCGGGTCGTCACCCCCGGGTTCATCGACGTGCACACGCACTCCGACGCCCTGGCCGCCGTCGGGGGGCCGTCCGCGGCGGGCGGCGCCGTGCCCGGGGACACCGCGTGGGACGCCCTGGAGGAGCTGCGGCTCGCCCCGCTCCTCCAGGGCGTGACCACCGAGATCAGCGGCAACTGCGGCAGCAGCCTCTTCCCCTGCCTGCCCGAGCGGCTGCCGGAGCTGGCCGAGCACCTGCGGGTCACCTTCGGCATCGGCCCGGTGCGCCCCGCCGAGGACTTCGCCGCCTTCGCCGCCGCCCAGCGGCCCGAGCTGCGCCGCAACCACCTCGCCTCGCTGGTCGGCCACGGCACGCTGCGGGCCGGGGTGATGGGCTTCGCCGACCGGCCGCCCCGGCCCGAGGAGCTGGCCGCGATGTGCGAACTGCTCGACCGTGCCCTCGCCCAGGGCGCGGCCGGGTTCTCCACCGGCCTGATCTACCCGCCCGGCACGTACGCCGACACGGCGGAGATCGTCGCGCTCGCCACCGTCGCGGCCCGGCACGGCAAGCCGTACGTCACCCATCTGCGGGACGAGATGTCCCAGGTGGAGAAGGCCCTGGAGGAGGCGCTGGAGATCGCCGAGCGCTCGGGCGCACCGCTCCAGGTCTCCCACCACAAGACCGCCGGCCGGCACGCCTGGGGCGCCACCCTGCGCACCCTTCCCCGGCTCGAACAGGCCCGCGCCGACGGCCTCGACGTGCTGTGCGACGTGTACCCCTACACCGCGGGCAGTACGGTGCTGCACGCGATGCTGCCGCCGTGGACCAGCGAGGGCGGGGTCGGCGCGCTGCTGGAGCGGCTGCGCCGGCCCGAGGTGCGCGAGCGGATCCGGGCGGACATCGCGGGCGGCGTCGACGGCTGGGAGAACACCGTCGGCAACGGCGGCTGGGACCTCATCGCGGTCGCCGCCGCCCCGGCCCGCCGCTCGGCGGAGGGCCACCGGATCGCCGACCTGGCGTCCGCGGGCGGCGCCGACCCGGTCGACTACGTCTGCGACCTGCTGCTCGACTCGCAGGGAGAGGTGACCATCATCAGCCACTCGATGCGCGAGGACGACGTCCGCCGGGTGCTGGCGAGCCCGCTGTCGATGATCGGCTCGGACGGTGTGCCCAAGCCCGGGCGGCCGCATCCGCGCTGGGCGGGCAGCTTCTCCCGGGTACTCGGCCACTACGGCCGGGACGAGGGGCTGCTGTCGCTGGAGAGCGCGGTGCACAAGATGACCGGGCTGCCGGCGGCGCGGTTCCGGCTCGCCGGGCGCGGGGTGGTCCGTGACGGCGCGGTGGCGGACCTGGTGGTGCTGGACCCGGACGCCGTCCGGGACGCGGCCACCTTCGAGCGGCCGTTGCTGCCGCCGGAGGGGGTGGCGGCCGTGGTGGTCGCCGGGCGGGTCGCGGTGTGCGAGGGGCGGGCGACGGACGCCCGGGCCGGAGAGGTGGTACGGGTCCGATGATCCTGGCGCAGGTGGCGGCCGCCGCGAGGTCGGCGGCCGCGCTGCCGTTGACCCTGGCGGTCGCGGCGGTGGACGTGGACGCGGAGGCGGGCGCGGAGGCAGGGCCGGGGGCGGGCGCGGGGGCAGGCGCGGGGCTGACGGTCGGGAGCGGCTCGGTCGGGGTGGACGACACGGTGGTGCTGCCGGTCGCCAGCGCGTCCAAGCTGCTGCTGCTCGCCGAGGTCGCGCGCCGGCTCGACTCCGGGGAGCTGCGCGCGGACGCGGTGGTGCCGATCGAGGACGAGGACGTGGCCGGGGGCACCGGGCTGCTGCGGCGGCTGGCCCACCGGGGTGCCGGGGGGAACGCGTGCGGGTGGACGGTCGAGGACCTGGCCTGGCTGACCGCCTCGGTCAGCGACAACACGGCCACCAACGCCCTGCTGCGGACGGTCGGCCTGCCCGCCACCGAGCGGCTGGCCCGGGGCCTCGGGCTGGAGCGGCTCACCCTGCACGACCGGGTGCGGGACGTCCGGGGTCCCGGCGTGCCGCCGGTGTTCGCCACGGGGACGGCCCGGGACCTCGCGCGGCTGGTCGCACTGGCCGTCCGGGGCGACCTGGTCTCGCCCGGCGCGTCGGCGCGGCTGCTGGCGTGGATGCGCTCCAACACGGACCACGGGCTGGTGCCGGCGCTCGTCCAGCACGACCCGTACGCGGAGTGCTTCCCCGATCCGCTGCCCGGCGGGTTGCTGGTCGCCAACAAGACCGGGACGGACACCGGGGTGCGGGCCGACGCCGGGGTGCTGATCGGCACCCGGCGGGTGGCGTACGCGGTGATCGCGCACTGGGACGTGGCGCTCGGGCCCAGCACGGAGCGGGCCGCGGTGCACGCCATCCGCGAGGTCGGGCGGGCGCTCGCGGCCGGCGCGCAGCGCGGCGAGCCGGCGCCCTGCGCGCTGCTGCGCCAGCCGACCGGCTGAGCGGGGAGCGGGGTGGCGGGGAGCGGCCCGTTGAGGAGCTGTCCGGCGGATCACGGTAGGGCCGCCTGTGTGCCCGGCCCACCTCAGCGGCAAGCTCTCGCGCGCCGGACTCGCCCAGCCGGTCCGGTCCTCGGGCCTCGACACTCTGGCGCACCGGCTCCGGACACCGGAAAACCGCTGCCCGGAGCCGGTGCGGACGGCTACGCTCACCCCTTCCGACCGGCACACATGTGGGGAACGCATGACGCGGCAGTTCACCGACCGCCAGGGCCGGACCGTGGTGCTCGAGGAGATCACGGAGGACAACTGGCGCGATGTCGCCGACGTGGCGCCCGCCGACGAGCAGCGCCGGGCGTGGCCGCGCTCGCGGCGCGCTACCTCCTGCTCTCCCGGCAGGGCGAGGTGTGGACGTCCCTCGGCGTCCGCGCAGGTGACGACGTCGTGGGCCACGTCATGTGGGCATACGACGACGAGGAGGCCGCCCACTGGATCGGCGGCATGGTGGTGAGCGCGGCCGAACAGGGCAAGGGCGTGGGCCGCGCCGCCCTGGGCGCCGTGATCGAGCGCCTGTCGGCGCTGCCGGAGTGCCGGGAGGTCCGTCTCTCGTACCACCCGGACAACGCTTCCGCCGGCCGCCTCTACACCTCCTTCGGCTTCCGGCCGACCGGGGACTTCGAGGACGAGGAGATCGTGGTGGCGCTTCCGGTCGGCCGGTAGCGCTGTCAGGTGGTGTCGTAGGTCTGAGCGGCCCGGCGCCGGGCCGAGCGGTCAGCGGCCGCCGAGGTCGGTCAGGCCCACTGCAGTTCGAGCAGTGACCGGACCTCCCCGGCGGCCGCTCGCAGTTCGCCGAGGAAGGCGCGGACGGCCGGGTTGCGGTTGGTGGCCCGGGTGGCCACGCCGATCCGGCGGTGCAGCTGCGGGTGGTCCAGGCGGCAGACGTGCACGCCGGCGCTGTCGGCCAGGCCGAGGGCCGGGATCAGCGCGACGCCCATGCCGGCCCGGGCGAGGTTGATCGTCACCTGGTAGTGGTCGCTGCGGCAGCGCACCCGGGGGCGGAACCCCTCAGCGGCGCAGGCACGTTCCAGCACCGGCTCGCCGGTCGAACCGCCGTGGGTGCCGATCCAGCTCTCGCCGTCGAGTTCGGCGAGCCGGACCAGGGTGCGCCGTCCGAGCCGGTGGCGCAGCGGCACGATCACCAACTGCGGCTCGTCGAAGTAGAGTTCGACCTCGACCGTGCCCTGCCGGCTCGCCTGGCGGATCCACGGGTCGAGCGGGTGCTCGAAGACCACCGCGGCGTCCAGGCGGCCGGCCTCCAGGTCGGGGAGCAGTTCGTGCGGCTGGCCCATGATGAGTTCGAGTTCGACCTGCGGGTGCCGGGCCGAGAAGGCGGTGAGCGCGCGGGGCAGCAGGTCGAGGCCGGCCGAGGCGAAGAAGCCGAGGCGCAGCACGCCCGCGGTGCCCCCGGAGTGGGCGCGCAGGTCGTCCTGGGCGACGGCCATGAGATCGGCGATCGCCTGGGCGTGCTCGGCCAGCCGGACGCCGGCCGGGGTCAGCCGCAGGGACTGCGGCTGACGCTCGACCAGCGCGACGCCCAGCTCCTGTTCGAGGCGGGCGAGCTGGTGGGAGACGGCGGAGGGGCTCAGGTGCAGCGCCTGCGCCGCGGCCACGATGGTGCCGCGGCGGGCGATCTCCAGGAGGACGAGCAGACGGGCGCTGTTCAGCATCGGGCCAGGGTAGGTCATCGCGGCTGGTCAGGGGCGGAGGGCGACTCTGTAGGCCGGTCTGCCGATTCTTCAAGAATCAGTAGACCGATCTGCATATTGCCATGAGAGGAAGAGGAAGTAGACCGGTCTACCTATTCCGTCATGGGGGTGCGGAATAAGTAGACCGGTCGATATATTCCGCCTGTTTCAGGCACCGGCGGTCTGGCGCCAGGCGACGGGGGCGGGGCCGAGGCCGTCGGCGGGGCGCTCCGCCGGGCCGTCGACGTCGAGGCGGAGCAGGTCCTCCTCGGTCTCCCGGCGCACCACCAGCCGGGCCTCACCGTCCCGGACGAACACCACGGCCGGGCGCGGCAGCTTGTTGTAGTTGGACGCCATCGCGTACCCGTACGCGCCGGTGACCGGGGTGGCGAGCACGTCGCCGATCCGCAGGTCGGCCGGGAGGGCGGCGTCGTCGATGATGACGTCCCCGCTCTCGCAGTGCTTCCCGACCAGCCGGGCCCGCAGCGGCCGGGGCTCCTGCGGGCAGCGCGGCAGGAACGCCTCGTAGCGCGCGCCGTACAGGGCGGGGCGGAGGTTGTCGCTCATCCCGCCGTCGACGCTCACGTACGTCCGGACGCCGGCGATCCGCTTGACCGTCCCCACCCGGTAGAGGGTGAGCCCGGCCCGGGCGGAGATCGAACGCCCCGGTTCGACACCGATCTCCCCCGTCCAGCCGGCCCCGCGGACGGCCGCCCGCACCCGGTCCGCCCACACCGCGAAGGACGGCGCGCTCTGGCCCGCCAGGTACGCCACGCCGAGCCCGCCGCCCACCGTCAGCCGCGCCACCCGGCTGTCCACCGCGAACCGGGCCACGGCGGCGGCCCCGTCGGCGAGTTCGGCCGGGTCCAGGACCTGCGAGCCGACGTGCGCGTGGACGCCCTCCAGCCGCACGGCCGGCGAGGCGGCGGCCCGCCGGACGGCGGCCTCGGCGGCGCCGTCGGCCAGGCCGAAGCCGAACTTGGAGTCGTGCCCGCCGGTGCGGATCGCCTCGTGGGCGCCCGCCGCGACCCCCGGCGCCACCCGCAACTGCACGTGCGCCGGCGGCAGGCCCTCCTCGACCACCAGACGCTCGATGCGGTCGAGCTCGTCGAAGCTGTCGACGACGACGTGCCGCAGGCCGGCCGTGAGGGCGGTGCGCAGCTCGTCCTCGCTCTTGTTGTTGCCGTGCAGCACGATCCGCTCCGGGGGGACGCCCGCGTGCAGGGCGGTACGCAGTTCGCCGCCGGAGGCGACGTCGAGCAGCAGGCCCTCCTCGGCGGCGAGCCGGGCCATCGCGGTGCAGAGGAAGGCCTTCGAGGCGTAGGCGACGTTGCCCGGGCCGAAGGCGGCGACGGCCTCCCGGCAGCGGCGGCGCAGGTGCTCCTCGTCGTAGACGAAGAGCGGAGTGCCGAACCGGCGGGCGAGCTCCGTCAGCGGCACACCGCCGACGGAGAGCCCGGCGGGACCCTCCTCGGCGGTGAGCGGCAGCAGCCCGGCGTCGACGGGCGGCTTGGCGGCGGGCGGCTCGGGTACGGCCGACCGGGCGTCGGCGGGCGACTGGGTGGCAGGCGAGACAGGCGACACGGATTCCTCCCGGCGGGCTGGTTCGCCTGCCATCCTCGGCCGGGCGGGAGCGGTCGGAAAAGCGCATTCTTCCGGCCCTGAGCAGTACGGGTTTCGATGCTCCCGGGGCGCCGGGGCGCTACGGCGCTCACGGTGGCAGCCCCGGCACAAGCGCACCGGAAGCGCCACCGGTGGCCCGAGGTGCGCGCCCGGGCGGGCACCGGGGCCCGCCGGCAACGGCAGCACGAGCAGAACAGCGGCACACACCAGCCGCGCACCCCCGCCCTCGGAGGCACGCGGCAGGGTGGGCGACCAGGGGCAGGTCAGCTGCGGCAGATCATGGAGGGGGCCATGAACCGCGGCAAAGCAGAGCGCCCCAGAGCTGCCGCGTTAGCCGACCTGTCCGTGTGCAGCCTCACGGTCCCGGTACGACCGAGACCGATGCCCTTGCTCTTGTCTCGGCCTGGCGGGGTTTCAGCGCCTGGCTGGCCGCTCACTCTCCGGCCGATCACGCAGCCCTGCAACCGGCGGCCGACGCCGGGCAGATCGCGGGCCTGGAGGACGGACTCGGCTTCGCCCTGCACCCCCAGTTGCGCACACTGCTCGAACTGCACGACGGCGTCGCGCCGCGACCCGCCGGGGACACCTTCCCCGCAGGGTCCTTCCTGCCGCTGGGACACCGACTGCTCCCCACAGAGCACATCCTCACGCGCCACCGAACGTACGTCGAGTTGTTCCCAGTGGACACCTGCGATCCCGGGGACTGGGGCACCTTGGTCGGCCACGCCCGCTGGTGGGTACCCATCGCACTCCCCAACGACGGGGGCGTGCTCTTCGTGGACCACCTGCCGGGACCCACCCACGGGCACGTATACGAGATGGGTATCGGCTCGGGCGACATCGAGGGCAGTCTGTGGGCCACCAGCCTGGCGGACATGTTCACCGCCCTGACCGGCAGCCTGACCACCGGTCGGCCCGCGTTCCATCACTTCGTCCCGGAAACCCAGCGGCACGCCTCCGGAAGGCATCGCATCGACTGGCGAGTGGCACCGTAGCCCTCCCCCGAAACGAACCGGCCCCGACGGCGGGGCGCCAGTCCTCGAATACCGCCAGCTCCATCGGCCAAGACCACGTGACAAACGGTCGAGATCACCTGTCACGGGACAGCCAGCCGTGCCTGGCCGCGCGGTCATAGCGCTCCACGGAGGTCGCGCGGCGCAGAGCCTCACCCGCGCCCCGCACCCGCCCACGGCGCTCGGCCTCGGCGGTCAGCACGGCGAGCCCGACGGCAACCGCCGCACCGGCCGCGCACCCCCACGGTTGGGCGCGCGCAGCGCGTCGTCGGGCTCGCGCTCCATGGCGCGCGGGGCCTCCTCGGTGATCAGCCCTGCGAGGCCGACCGCGGGGGCAGCACGAGCGCACGGGAGGTGCCGGCAGCACGCCGGCCGCGCGCCCCCGGCGTCGGGGGTGCGCGGCCGGGGGGCGCGGGTCAGCCGCGGCGGGCGCGGCGGATCGCGGAGGTGACCACGGGCGGGAGGAGGTCGCCCACCGCCCGCTTGGCGACGTTGGCCGGGCGGCGGCGTTCGGCGGCGCGGGCGCGGCGCTCGGCGAGGTCGCGCAGCGCGTCGTCGCGCTCGCGCTCCACGGAGCGCAGGGCCTCCTCGGTGGCCCTGGCCTGCTCGCGGCGCTCGGCGTCGGCGGTCAGCCGGGCGTGGTGGCGGGAGACCGGGAACGGCTCGGCGCCGTCGGAGTTGCCCCCGATCCGGACCACCCGGTGCTCGGCGATCACCTCGTGGGTGATGTCGCACTGCGGCAGGGTGCCGCGCCGGGCGAGCAGGTCGAGCTGGGCGGGCTCCGGGTCGCCCCAGGTGCCGTAGAACTTGGTGTCGGTCAGCACGATCGGCCGCAGGCCGTGGTTGAGCACCGCCTCCCAGGTCGCGGCGGCGACGCCGGGGGTGTGCGCGGAGCGGTAGTCGTCCAGCACCACGACGCCGTCCGGGGAGAGCGCCGTCCGGGCCACCTGGAGGTCCCCGGCGACGTGCTCGTAGAGGTGCGAGGCGTCGATGTGGATGAACCGGAACGCGCCGGTCGCGACGCGGCCGCCGGCCAGCGCCGAGGTGGGCGCCTGGATGATCTCCGGCAGCCGGTCGTGGAAGGAGAGGTAGTTGGCCTCGAAAGCGGTGCGGGTCAGCGTCTTGCGGTAGGACATGTCCATCTCGGCGGCGTTCTCGTCGTCCGGCGCGTCCGAGTCGAAGAGGTCGCAGACCGTGAAGGTCTCGTCCGCCTGGATGTGGGCCCCGATCACGATCGCGCTGCGGCCCAGGTAGGCGCCCATCTCCATGAGGTCCCCGGAGAGGCCAGCCTTCTCCTGGCGCCCGAGGAACCAGTCGAAGAGGTGACGGTCGTGGTCCCAGAACCATCCGGGCACGTCGTCGAGCACCGCCGGCTCCACCGGCTGCTGCTGGTCGGCACTGAGTGCGGCGTCGGTCACGAGGCGACTCCTAAGACGGTACGAACGACCACGGGGCTGGGGCTCCGGACCCGGGAGGACGCGTCCCCGGTGGCCGACGGCGGTCCTCGCCGGTCCCGGCCCGGGCAGGGTGGCACCGCGGGCGCGTGGACAGGACCCGACCTGCCGCCAACCGTAGTCCGGCGCGCGCGAGTTCGCTGCAATCTACTCGCCGTCGAGCGGACTTGGGCGAACTCTCGAGGAAGAATTTCGCCGCCCGGCCATTTGTGGGCGTACTTGACTGCGGTCGCGAACCTCAAGGCGGACCGGTTCGTCCATAGTGCCGTCGTACCACCCGATTTGTCACCAGCGGGGACACGATCCCCCCGGCCCTCCCCCCGGCCACCGGCCCGCCCGGAGCGGGGCGAGTCCGGATCGACCGCGGGCCGGCCGACTGCCGGACGGCCGGACGGGCGGCACCCGGCCGCCGCGGGCGGACGGTCAACTCGGCGCCCGCCGAAGGACGGTGGCTCCGCGGGCGGCGATGACGGCGAGCACCGCGGTGAACCCCCGGGCGATCGTTCCTTGCGCCGCCGGTGCGCACACCGTTGACTGGTCCGGGACCGGCCGCACGGCGACCGGGCCGCACGGAGGACCGGCCATTCGGACGACAGGCCGGAAAGCGCCGCGGGGGACGCACGCGCACCCGCGGCATCGGCACGAAGGGGTACCACATGGCGGACGGGACGGAGCGGGCCGAGGGGTACGCCGAGCACACCGACCAGTACATCGACGGCGCCTGGCGGCCCGCCCTGGACCAGGGCTCGGTCCCGGTCCTCGACCCGGCCACCGAGCGCCTGCTCGCCACCGTCCCGGCCGGCGGCGCGGCGGACGTCGACGCCGCCGTCGCGGCGGCCCGCCGGGCGGCCCGCGCCTGGGGCGCGACCACCGCCGCCGAGCGGCTGGTGCCGCTGACCCGGCTGCGGGACGGCCTGGCCGCGCACCAGGAGGAGATCGCCGCCACCGTGACGGCCGAGCTGGGCGCGCCGATCGGCTTCGCCACCGCCGTGCACGCCGCGCTGCCGCTGAAGGTCACCGAGTCGTACCTGGAACTGCTGGCCGGGTACCCGTTCGAGGAGCGGGTCGGCAACTCGGTGGTGCACGCGGAGCCCGCCGGGGTGGTCGCGGCGATCACCCCGTGGAACTACCCCCTGCACCAGATCACCGCCAAGGTGGTGCCCGCGCTGGCGGCCGGCTGCCCGGTGGTCCTCAAGCCGGCCGAGGACACCCCGCTGGTGGCCCGGCTGTTCGCCCGGCTGGTGGACGCGGCGGGCTTCCCCACCGGGGTGTTCAACCTGGTGACCGGCACCGGCGCGGTGGCGGGCGCCGCGCTGGCCGGCCACCCGGGCGTGGACGTGGTGTCGTTCACCGGCTCGACGGCGGTCGGGCGGACGATCGCCGAGACGGCCGGGCGCGGCATCAAGCGGGTGGCCCTGGAGCTGGGCGGCAAGTCCGCCAACGTGGTGCTGCCGGGCGCCGACCTGGCCCGCGCGGTGAAGGTCAACGTCGCCAACGTGTTCGCCAACTCCGGTCAGACCTGCAGCGCGTGGACCAGGCTGCTGGTCCACCGCGACCAGTACGAGGAGGCGGTGGCGCTGGCCGCGAAGGCGGCCGGCACGTACGTCCCGGGCGATCCGGCGGACCCGGCGACCCGGATCGGGCCGGTGGTCAGCGCGCGCCAGCGCGAGCGGGTGCGCGGCTACATCACCGGCGCGCTCGCCGAGGGCGCGCGCCTGGTGGCCGGCGGCGCCGAGGCCCCGGACGGCCTGGCGACCGGCTTCTACGTCCGCCCGACCGTGCTCGCCGACGTCACCGCCGACATGACGGTGGCCCGGGAGGAGGTGTTCGGCCCGGTGCTGGCGATCCTGGCGTACCGGGACGAGGACCACGCCGCGGAGCTGGCCAACGCCACCGAGTACGGCCTGGCCGGTGGCGTCTGGGCGGTCGACCCGCAGACCGCCGCCCGCTTCGCCCGCCGGCTGGACGCCGGGCAGATCGACCTCAACGGCGGGCGCTTCAACCCCCGGGCGCCGTTCGGCGGTTACAAGAACTCGGGCCTCGGCCGCGAGCTGGGCCGGCACGGCCTGGAGGAGTTCCTGCAGTACAAGTCGCTCCAGTACTAGCCGGTACCGGGGAGGACCCGGCCGGCGCCAGGAGAGCAGCGGGAGGCGCCGCCGCCCGGACGGACGGCCCGGACGGTCCGAGCGGTCGAACGGCCCGGACGGCCCGAGCGGGCCCGGCCGAACGGTCCGGGCGGCGGCAGCGGGGTCAGACCAGGTCGACGCCCGGGTAGAGGGGGAAGCCGGCGAGCAGGTCGGCGGCGCGCTTGGCGACGCCCTCGGCGACCGCCGGGTCCAGGGTGTACTGGGCCTTGGACGGGGCGCCGGAGGCGGTGGCGGCCGGGGCGGTGGCGCGCAGCACGGTGTCGATGAGGGCCGCGATCTCGTCCATCTCGGCGGTGCCGAGGCCGCGGGTGGTGAGCGCCGGGGTGCCGATCCGTACGCCGGAGGTGTACCAGGCGCCGTTCGGGTCCTGCGGGACGGAGTTGCGGTTGGTGACGATCCCGGAGTCGAGCAGCGCGGCCTCGGCCTGGCGGCCGGTCAGGCCGTGGCCGGAGACGTCGGCGAGCACGAGGTGGTTGTCGGTGCCGCCGGTGACGAGCGTGCCGCCGCGGCGCAGCAGGCCCTCGGCGAGCGCCCGCGCGTTGTCCACGACCTGCTGGGCGTAGACGCGGAACTCGGGGCGGCGGGCCTCGGCGAAGGCGACCGCCTTGGCGGCCATGACGTGCGAGAGCGGGCCGCCGAGCACCAGCGGACAGCCCCGGTCGACGTGCTCGGCGAGTTCGGTGGTGCACAGCACCAGGCCGCCGCGCGGGCCGCGCAGCGACTTGTGGGTGGTGGAGGTGACGATGTCGGCGTGCGGCACCGGGTCGAAGTCGCCGGTGAGCACCTTGCCGGCGACCAGGCCGGCGAAGTGCGCCATGTCGACCATCAGGGTGGCGCCGACCTCGTCGGCGATCTCGCGCATCTTGCGGAAGTTCACCAGCCGCGGGTAGGCGGAGTAGCCGGCCACCAGGATCAGCGGGCGGAACTCGCGGGCGGTGGCGCGCAGCGCGTCGTAGTCGATCAGGCCGGTGGCCGGGTCGGTGCCGTAGCTGCGCTGGTCGAACATCTTGCCGGAGATGTTGGGGCGGAAGCCGTGGGTGAGGTGGCCGCCGGTGTCCAGGGACATGCCGAGCATGCGCTGGTTGCCGAGCTCCTGGCGCAGTTCGGCCCAGTCCTGCTCGGTGAGGTCGTTGACGTTGCGGACCCGGGCGCGCTCCAGGGCGGGGCTCTCGACCCGCTGGGAGAGGACGGCCCAGAAGGCGGTGAGGTTGGCGTCGATGCCGGAGTGCGGCTGGACGTAGGCGTGGTCGGCGCCGAACAGGGCGCGGGCGTGCTCGGCGGCGATGGTCTCGACGGTGTCGACGTTGCGGCAGCCGGCGTAGAAGCGGCGGCCGGCGGTGCCCTCGGCGTACTTGTCGCTGAGCCAGTTGCCCATGGCGAGCAGGACGGCCGGGGAGGCGTAGTTCTCGCTGGCGATGAGCTTGAGCGAGGCGCGCTGGTCGTCGATCTCCTGACCGATGGCGGCGGCGATCCGCGGCTCGGCCTCGCGGACCACGTCGAGGGCGGAGCGGAAGGCGGTGTTGGCGGCGGGGGTGGCGGCCGTGTGGGGCTGCGGGGCCATGGCGGTCTCCTGCTGGGGAGTCGGGGGGCCCAGGCGCTCGGCAACTGCTGCGTGATCCGGCACGGGGCCGCTTCCCGATGGTCGATTCCATCCGTGCGCGCCAGTCGCGGCCCGCCGGAATCGTACCAATGCCGGGCGGCCTGTGGCGGAGATCTCACCATGCGGGACAACGGCGGACATGACATGCGCTATGCCCCGCTATGTCCGTTCTTCTGCAACGGCAGTATTGCAGCGGAATGAAGCCGTCACATTTCTCGAAACAAAGCGGCGGAACCACTTGTCCGGCGCCCCGGAATGATTTGCGGAAACTCCACCGCATCCGATCTGATGACGCCCGGCGGAGCTTCCCGGGAAACCCTCGGAGCGCCGCCCGGAAATGCACGTCGAAGCACCCCCACCCATGGGGCGGCACGGAATTCGGGGAGTACGGCTCTCATGGCAGTGGTCGAACAAGTCGCAGCAGCGGACGCTCCGGCGCCGCCCCCGGCGCCCGCCCCGAAGAGCCTGCTGCGCCGCGTCTGCCGCGACCGCACGGGAGCCGTCGCGCTCGGCGTGGTGGTGCTGTTCCTGGTGCTCGCCCTGGCGGCCCCGCTGATCGCCGCGCTGTACGGCAAGAACCCCACCGAGCACTACGGCCAGAACACTCCGGGCCTGCTCAGCGACGGTGGCCTGCCGGTCGCGCCGAACGGCGGCATCTCCGCGGAGTTCTGGTTCGGCCTGGAGCCGGGCCTGGGCCGCGACGTCTTCACCCAGTTGCTGTACGGGATCCGCACCTCGCTGCTGATCGCCTTCCTCTCGGCCGCCGTGACCACCACCCTCGGGGTGCTGGCGGGCGTCGCGGTCGGCTACCTCGGCGGGATCACCGACCGGCTCTTCGGCTTCCTCTCGAACGTCCTGCTGGCTTTCCCCACCCTGCTCCTGCTGCTCGCGCTGAGCCCGGTGATCCAGTCCCGGCTGGTCGATCCGGGGACCGCGGAACCGGCCTGGATGCAGTTCCTGGTGCTCGTCCTGGTCTTCTCCGCGTTCGGCTGGATTCCGCTCGCGCTTTCCCTGCGGGCCACCGTCCGGTCGCTCCGGGAAAGGGATTTCGTGCAGTCCGCCCGGGCGATGGGCGCGAGCGGATTCCACATCGTCTTCCGTGAACTCCTGCCGAACGTCCGGGCGCAGCTGCTGGTGCACGCCACGATGGCGGTGCCCACCTTCGTCGCCTCCGAGGCGGTGCTGTCCTTCCTCGGCGTGGGCGTCACCGAGCCGGTCCCGGACTGGGGGCGGATGATCTCCCGCGGCTCCGAGGTCTTCCAGGCCGACCCGACGTACATGGTCTTCCCCGGCGTGGCGCTGCTGCTCTTCGTGCTCGCCTTCAACCTGCTCGGCGACGCCGTCCGGGACGCCCTGGACCCGCGCGCCGCCCGCTGAGGCCCTTCCCGCTCACCCCTTCACCGCTTCATCCTTCACCGCTTCACCGTTCACCTTCACCCGACCGCCCCGGAGCCCCCGGGGCAAGGAGAGATTCGCCATGCGCTGGATCAGACCGTCCCTCGCCGTCCTCGCGACCGCCCTGCTGGCGACGTCCTGCTCGGCCGGCGCGGGCACCGGTTCCTCCTCCACCGCCGGCCCCGGCGCGGCGAGCAAGGACACCTCGCCGCTGACCGCCGCGCTCGGCACCGAGCAGGAGAGCGCCGGCCCGGCCCCCGCCGTCGCCGGCGCCCGCCAGGGCGGCACGGTGAACGTGTACAACGCCACCGACTTCCGCCACCTGGACCCGCAGAAGGTGTACGCGGGCGCCACCTACAACACCTCGCTGCTCTGGGGCCGCCAGCTGACCCAGTACCAGGTGGTGGACGGCAAGGCGAAGCTGGTCGGCGACCTCGCCACCGACACCGGCACCGCCGCCGACGGCGGCCGCACCTGGACGTACAAGCTGAAGGCGGGCGTGGCCTGGGAGGACGGCCAGCCGATCACCTCCCAGCAGGTCAAGTACGGCATCGAGCGCTCCTTCGGCAAGGGCTACGAGGTCGGCCCGCCGTACTGGCCGCAGTGGCTCACCGGCGAGGCCAGCTACGACGACGCCCGCAAGAAGTACGGCGGCCCGCAGGACGGCGACCTCGCCGCGATCGAGACGCCGGACGAGCGCACCATCGTCTTCCACTTCCCGCAGCCGCAGGCCGACGTGCCGTACATGGCCGCGCAGTCCTCCTCCTCGCCGGTGCGCCAGGACAAGGACACCGGCACCGACTACGACCGCCAGCCGTTCGCCACCGGCCCGTACCGGATCGTCGAGCACGTCCAGAACACCCGCATGGTGCTGGAGCGCAACCCGCACTGGAAGGCGGAGACCGACCCGATCCGCAGCCAGTACCCGGAGAAGTTCGTCTTCACCTTCGGGAAGGAGGCGCTCAACATCAACCAGGAGATCCTCGCCGGGCGCGACGGCGGCGAGAACGCCACCACGGCGGCCACCGTGCTCTCCCCCGAGCTGTACCAGACGGTGGACACCGACCCGAAGGCCAAGGAGCAGGTGGTCTCCGGCCGGCAGGGCGCCTTCGTCACCTACCTCATGATCAACAACGAGCGGGTGAACGACGTCGAGGTCCGCAGGGCCCTCAACCTGGCCTACCCGCGCCAGCAGGCCCGCCAGGTCCAGGGCGGCACCCGGGCCGGCGACCTCGCCACCACGCTCAGCTCGCCCGCGCTGGTCGACTGGCAGAAGTACGACCTCAACCCGGCCAGGCCGGAGGGCGACCCGGAGGCCGCCAAGGCCGCGCTCGCCAAGGCCAAGCAGCCGCCCGCTCCGCTCACCTACGCGTACGCCAACACGCCCAACGGGCAGCGGGTCGCCCAGGTGCTGGTGGACGGCTTCGCCAAGGCCGGCATCACCGTCGTGCCCAAGCCGGTCGACCCCAAGGCCCTGCTGGACGAGGCGCACCGCGCCGACTCCCCGTACGACCTCTGGGAGGAGACCAGCTCGGTCGACTGGCCGACGCCCTCCACGCTGATCCCGTTCTCCTTCGACGGCCGCGCCAACAGCGACCTCAACTCCGCCCGGTACCACAACGCCGAGGTGGACAAGGAGATCGACCGGATCAACCAGATCGGCGAGCCGCACGCCAAGGCCAAGGAGCTGTACGCGCTGGAGCAGACGGTGATGAAGGACCTGCCGGTGCTGCCGTTCAGCTACCCGACGGTGAACCAGCTGCGCGGCTCCAACGTCGGCGGCGCGTTCATCCACCCGATCTACGGGACGGTCAGCCTCGCCTGGCTGTACCTCAAGTCCTGATCCGAAGTCCCCGGTGGACCCGCCGCGCGCGCCGCCCGGTGCGCGCGGCGGGCCCGCCAGCCCGACGCCCCCCGAACCCGGACCGGCCACCATGCTCTCCTTCGCCCTGCGGCGGATCCTCCAGGCGCTCGCCGTCCTGGCCGCGGTCTCCGCCGCCGCCTTCGCCCTCTTCTACGCCGGCCCGGCCGACCCCGCCCGCGCCGCCTGCGGTCCGCGCTGCGACAGCGGCCAGGTCGCGGCGGTCCGCACGAGCATGGGCCTGGACCAGCCGCTGCTCGCCCAGTACACCGACTACCTCTCCGGGATCGTCGCCGGCCGGGACATCCTGGACGTCGACGGCTCCACGATCCGCTGCGACGCGCCCTGCCTCGGCTACTCCTACCGGCTGCACCAGCCGGTCACCGAGGCGCTGGTCGACCACCTGCCGGTCACCGTCTCGCTGGCGGCGGGCGCGCTGGCCGTCCTGGTCCTGTTCGGGCTCGGCACCGGCTTCGTCGCCGCGCTGCGGCACGGCACCCGGACGGACAAGCTGCTCTCCGGCTTCACCCTGGTCGGCGCCAGCGTGCAGATCTACTTCCTCGGCTACGTCGCCCAGTGGGGTCTGGTCTACACCACCGGACTGCTGCCGCTGCCCTCCTACACCCCGCCGGCCACCGACCCCGCCGCCTGGGCGGGCGGCATGCTGCTGCCCTGGATCGTCCTCGGCTTCGTCAACTCCGCGGTGTTCGCCCGGCTGTCGCGCTCGCAGCTGCTGGAGACGATGAACGAGGAGTACGTCCGCACGGCCCGCGGCAAGGGCCTCGGGCGGCTGCGCGCGCACCTCAAGTACACCTCGCGCGGCGCCGCCGGGCCGCTGGTGCAGTTGCTCGGCCTGGAGGCGGGCGCGCTGCTCGGCGGCGCGGTGATCACCGAGACGGTGTTCGGGCTGAACGGCGTCGGCCGGTTCGCCATCGAGGCCGTCGAGGGGCAGGACCTGCCGGCCGTGGTCGGCGCCGTCCTGCTGGCCGCCTGCTTCGTCGTGCTGTTCGTCGCGCTGGCCGACCTCGCGGTGGCCTGGCTCGACCCGCGCATCCGCCTCAGCTGACCGCCCCGCCCCGCCCGTCTGGAGCCCGCCGCCATGACCCCCGAACCCGCACCCGCGCACCGCCTCCCGCAGGACGCCGCGCAGACCGCCGCACAGACCGCCGAGCCCGGCGCCGGGCCGGCCGCCTGGCCGGACGCCGAGCAGCCGGTGCTCAGCGTCCGGGACCTCTCCGTCACCTTCGCCGACCCGCGCGGCGGGGCGCCCGTCGGCGCCGTGCGCGGCCTCTCCTTCGACCTCGCCCGCGGCGAGGTGCTCGGCCTGGTCGGCGAGTCCGGCTCCGGCAAGTCCGCCACCGGCCTCGCCGTGCTCGGCCTGCACGACCCGCGCACCACCACCGTCACCGGCTCGATCCGGCTGGCCGGGCAGGAGCTGGTGGGCGCCGGGGAGTCCGTGCTGCGGCGGGTGCGCGGCGGCCGGGTGGCCCTGGTCTTCCAGGACGCGCTCACCTCGCTCAGCCCCTTCCACGGCGTCGGCGCCCAGCTCGCCGAGATGTACCGGCTGCACCACCCCGACGCGGGCCGCGCCGAGGCCCGCCGGCGGGCGGCGGCGATGCTCGACCGGGTCGGCATCCCGGCCGCCCGGGTGCGCGACTACCCGCACCAGTTCTCCGGCGGCATGCGCCAGCGGGTGATGATCGCGATGGCGCTGATGAACGACCCGGACGTGCTGATCGCCGACGAGCCGACCACCGCGCTCGACGCCCGGGTCCAGCGCCAGGTGCTGGACCTGCTGGGCGAGTTGCAGCGCGAGCACGGCACCGCGGTGCTGCTGGTCAGCCATGACCTCGGGGTGGTCGCCGGCACCACGGACCGCACCCTGGTGATGCGCGGCGGCCGGCCGGTGGAGAGCGCGCCGACCGCCGCCCTGCTGGCCGCGCCCCGGGAGCCGTACACCCGGGCCCTGGTGGGCGCCGCGCTCACCCTCGACTCCGTCCCGGGCACGCCGCTGCCGACCGTCGACGACCCCTCGCCCGCGCCCCGGCCCCGGCCCACGGCCGCGGCGACCGCGGCGACCGCGGCGACCGGCGGGAGCACCCCGGCCGCGCCCGGGCCCTGGCTGGCCGAGGTCGAGGACCTCGCCGTGCACTTCCCCGGCCGCCGCGGCCCGCGCCTGCCGGGACGCGAGCGGCCCGGACCGGTCCGGGCGGTCGAGGGCGTCAGCCTGCGCATCGCGCCCGGCGAGACGCTCGGCCTGGTCGGCGAGTCCGGCTCCGGCAAGTCCACCACCTCCCGGGTGCTGGCCGGCCTGCAGCCCGCCACCGCCGGCGCCGTCCGCTACGACGGCCTGGACGCCACCAGGCCCGACCGGGCGCTGCGGCGGCGGATCGCCAAGGAGGTCCAGCTGGTCTTCCAGGACCCGTACGCCTCGCTCAACCCGCGCCGCACCGTCGCCCAGACCCTGGACACCCCGCTGCGCCTGCACACCGCGCTGGACGCCGGGCAGCGGCGCGAGCGCTCGGCCGAACTGCTGGAGCAGGTCGGCCTGCCGGCCGCCCACCTCGACCGCTACCCGCACGAGTTCTCCGGCGGCCAGCGCCAGCGGATCGGCATCGCCCGGGCGCTCGCCCCCGAGCCGCGGCTGATCATCGCCGACGAGCCGGTCTCCGCCCTGGACGTCTCGGTCCAGGCCCAGGTGCTCAACCTGCTGATGGAGCTGCGCGAACGCCTGGGCGTCGCCTTCCTGTTCGTCTCCCACGACCTCGCGGTGGTCCGCCACTTCTGCGACCGCGTCGCGGTGATGCACCGCGGCCGGCTGGTCGAATCCACCGACCGCGACCGGCTCTTCGCCGCCCCGCACACCGCGTACACCCGCGAACTGCTCGCCGCCGCCCATTGAGCGGCGGCGGCCGGTGGTGTCGGTCCCCCTTCTCCGCGGCCGCTCCGCCTACGATCGGTCACCGGTCGTGAGCGCACGGCCACACCCGTCCCCCCGGAGAAGGGGTTACCCGATGACCACGCTCGTCCACCGATCCGTCTCCCTGGTCACGCTCGTGGGCCGCCTCAACCCCGCGGCCCTGGACGGACTGATCCCGCACGGCTTCGCCCTCGGGGTCGTCGCGGGCGCCCGCCTCGCCGCCCACGCCGACGGCGCCGCCGACGTGGCCCGGCTGAACCCGCAGCCCCTCCCGCCCGCCGCCGCCGAACTGCGGCTCGCCGTCGCCGGCACCGTGGGCGCGGTCGCCAACGCCGCCATCACCGCCCGCGTCTCGGGCGGCGACGCCCGGCAGATCCTCGCCGAGGTGGGCGACGACTGGTGCGGCACCCCGCACGGCCGGATCCCGTGGCCCCGGCACTGGCCGCTGCCCTGGCCGCCCACCGGCCCCCTCCCGATCGATCCCGGCTACGCCACCCCGGCCGTCCAGGCCCAGGCCGCGCTCGCCTTCCAGGGCTACGCCAACGGCATCGGCGACGAGCAACTGCGGACGGCGTTCGGCGACTTGGCCGAGCGATTGGCGGACGCGGCGCTCCAGCAGGCGGACTGACCGGCGGGGCCGCCAACCCGCCGGACGCCGCGTCTCCACTTCGCCGCTTCGGCTGCGCACCCGGCGCCCGGCGGGTTAGCGTGCTGCGTCCGACCGTTGTGACTGATGCCTGTTGTGACTACCGGGACCGACCAGCCGGGGGAGACGTGTCCGAGGAACTGCTGCTCGCGAGAATCAACCACGGGTTCGACCATCTCGACGCGGACGGGGACGGTCTGCTGACCGAGCACGACCACGTACTGATGGGCCGCGCGGTGGCCCGGTCGCTGGGACACGCGGAGGGGTCGGGCGCCGAGCGGCGGATCGTCGCCGCCTACCTCGCCATCTGGCGGGACCTGCACGTCTCCCACCTGCCGATCGGGACCACCGCGATCAGCCGCCGGCAGTTCGTCGCCTCGACCCGCGCGCTCGCCGACGACCCGGTGGCCGCGCGGACCGTGTTCGGGGCGCTCGCCGAGGCGTTCCTGGCCGTCGCCGACGTGGACTCCAGCGGGACGGTGGACGCGGGCGAGTTCTTCGTCTTCCAGCGCGGCCACTTCTCCGCGCTCTCCCGCGACGACGCGGACGAGGCGTTCCACCGGCTCGACCTGGACGGCGACGGCACCCTGTCCGCCGAGGAGTTCGTCTCCGGCCTCATCGAGTTCTGGACCAGCCGCGAGGCCGACGCGCCCGGCCACTGGTGGGCCGGGCGGCCCCCCTACCTCGCCTGACGCACCGTCACGCTCCGCTCTCGTCCGGGAATCCGGCGAGGGTCCGGACCTCCCGGGTGAGCAGCAGCGGCAGCACGGAGAGCAGCGCCACCCCGGTCACCACCCAGATCGCCGGGCGCAGGCCCGCCACCGAGCCGAGCAGGCCGCCGGCGGCCGCGCCGAGCGGCAGGGTGCCCCAGACGACGAAGCGGACCGAGGCGTTCATCCGGGCCTGCAGCGCCGCCGGGGTCACCGCCTGCCGGAGGCTGACCTGGGCGATGTTGTAGGCGGTGACGCCGCAGGCGATGAGCCCGGCCGCCGCCGCCAGGGTGGGAACGGCGCGCCCGGGCTCGGCCGTGGCGAGCAGCAGCAGGCCGAGCCCGGGCAGGCACCGGGCGGCCAGCAGCAGCCGGCCCAGGCCCAGCGCCCGGACCAGCCGGGCGGTGAACACCGCGCCGAGCAGGGCGCAGCCGTTGCCGACCATCAGCGCGAGGCCGAACTTCCCCGGCGAGAGGCCGAGGTCGCGCAGGGCGAAGGCGGGCAGCAGGACGCCGAGCGCGCCGCCGAGCCCGGCCAGGTTGGCGACGGCGGTGGCCAGGGCGAGCGAGCGCAGCACCCGGTGGCGCAGGACGAACCGCAGGCCCTCGGCGATCCGGGTGCGCATCCGCTCCCGGGCCGCGGGCGGGCCCGGTTCGGCCCCGGCGGGCGGCGCCGGGGGTCGGATCACGCCGAGGAGCAGCGCCGAGACGAGGTAGCTGAGCGCGTCGGCGAGCAGGATCAGCGGCGCGGTCGCCCACTGCAGCAGCAGGCCGGACAGGCCGGGTCCGGTGAGTTCGGCGGCCGAACGGGAGAACTCCAGGCGGCTGTTGGCGGCCGCGACCTCGCGGCGGCCGACGACCCCGGGCAGGAAGGCCTGGTCGGCGATGTCGAAGAAGACGGTGAACAGGCCGGTGACGAAGGCGACCGCGCAGAGCAGCGGCACGCTCAGCAGGTCGAGCGCGTAGCCGAGCGGGACGACGCCGAGCGCGACCGCGCGTCCGGCGTCCGCGACGACCATCACCCGCCGCCGGTCCCACTGGTCGAGCAGGGCGCCGGCGGGCAGGCCGACCAGCAGGAACGGCAGGGTCTCGGCGGCGGAGACCAGACCGAGCTGGCCGGGCGTCGCGCCGACGACGGTGAGCGCGAGGACCGGCAGGACGAAGAAGCTCAGCTGGGTGCCGAACTGGCTGACGGTGTGGGCGGACCAGAGGGCGGCGAAGTTCCGCCGCCGCCACAGGGCGCGCGGCGGGTCGGGTAACGGGGCCGCCGTGGCCGCCGAGTCCGTGTGCGCGTCCGCCGTCGCCGTCCGCCCGTCGGTACCCGCCATGAAGCCCACTCCCCCGGCCCGCCCGGGTCCCCCCGCCGGGCCGGGCACCTGACGGATGGTACTCGAATGATCCGCTCCGGCGCGGGCGCTTCGGGGAACCGGCCGGGGGCCGGCGGGTACCGGCCGGTAGCGTGACCGGGCCGTGCCCGGCCGGGCACGGCGCGCACCGCCCGCAAGGAACCATCCGCATGCCCAGCACCACCCCCACTCCCCCCGCTCCCCCCACCGCCCACGTCAGCCGCCCCGCGCTCGCCCTCGGCCCGTACACCGTGACGGCCGAGCGGATCCGCGAGGACATCCTCGCCGGCAACCCGGACTACCCGCCGCGCCAGGCCCAGACCGTCCGGCTGGCCCTCGGCAACCTGCCCGGCACCCGCCGCTACTTCCGCCCCTACGAGATGGTCGCCTCCCCCGGGCGCACCGCCGCCGAGCGCAAGACCACCACCTTCGCCGACCTGCTGGCCGCCGCCGAACGCGCCGCCGGCGAGGCGCTGGCGGACGCCGGCCTACGGCCCGACCGGGTCGACTGCGTGATCGTCTCCAGCGCGACCGGCGACGCCGTCCCCGGGCTGGACGTCCACCTCCAGCAGAACCTCGGCCTGCGCCCGGACGTCAGCCGCCTGCCGATGAGCCAGCTGGCCTGCGCGGGCGGCGCCCATGTGCTGATCGCCGCCCGGCGGTTCCTGGCCTGGAACCCGGCCGGCGTGGTGCTGGTGGTCGCCGCCGAGTCGCTCTCCTCGATGTACCAGCACAGCCGCACCGCGGTGGAGGACCAGATCTACAAGGGCCTGTGGGGTGACGCCGCGGCCGCCGCCGTGGTCACCGCCGAGCCGCGCACGCCCGGGCTGCGGCTGGAGCACTGCTTCGAGTACACCATCCCGCGCACCACCGATCGCTACCGCAAACTGACCGACCACCGCGGCGACCACTTCGCCTCGACCCGGACCTCACTGCGTTCGGTCACCGACCTGGGCCCGGCCCTGCTGGACTGGCTGGACCGGCACGGCGGCCGGGCGCTGGACTTCGGGGTGCTGCACCCCGGCGGTCCGGCGATCCTGGAGCGGCTCGGGGCGCTGCTCGACGTGGACGGCGCCTTTCTGCGGCACTCCCGGGACGTGCTCGCCGAGGAGGGCAACCTGGGCGGCGCGACGGTCTTCTCGGTGCTCGCCCGCACCCACCGCACGCCCCCGCCGCCGGGCTCGCGCGGCCTGGTCCTGGGCCTGGGCCCGGGCGTCACGCTGAGCACCCTCCTCGCCACCTGGTCCGACCCGGCGGGGTGAGGGCCGAGCGGTGCGGGGCGCCGCGGCGTAGGGTGCTGGGCATGCTCCTGTGGATCAACGGCCCGTTCGGCGGCGGCAAGACGCAGGTCTCGCACGAGGTGGCGCGACGGCTGCCCGGCAGCGTCGTCTGCGACCCGGAGGAGGTCGGCTTCGGCCTCCACCGGATGACCCCGAGGCCGCTGCGCGGCGACTTCCGGGACCTGCCGGCCTGGCGCCAGGGCGTGTTCGAGGTCCTGGACCGCACCCTCGCCGCCCACCGGGGCACGGTGATCGTCCCGATGACGGTCACCGAGCCCGGCCACCTCGCCGAGACCGTCGGCCGGCTGCGTGAACGCGGCCACGACGTCCGGCACTTCGCGCTGCTCGCGGAGCGCGAGGAGGTGCTGCGCCGGCTGCGCGAGCGCGGCTTCGGCCGGGCGGTGCAGCTGGTCGCGGGCAAGGAGGCGCCGCTGCGCCGGGAGAGCTTCGCGGTCTCCCGGCTGGACCACTGCCTGGAGCGGCTGAGCGGCGCGGAGTTCGGCGAGCACGTACACACCCACCACCTGAGCGTCTCCCAGGTCGCCGACCACCTCGCCGCCCGCACCGGCCTGACCCTCGCCCCCGACACCGACGGCCCGCTGCGCGCCCGGCTGCGCCGCGCCGCCGTCGGCGCCCGCCACATCCGCTTCGTCTGAGAGGACGGCGGCACACCGTGCGACGATTCGTCCTCACCGGCGCCCCGGGCTCCGGAAAGACCACACTCCTGGAGGAGTTGGCGCGGCGCGGCTTCGAGGTCGTGCGGGAGGCCGCGACCGAGGTGATCGGCCGACGGCAGGCCACCGGGGAGGCGGCGCCGTGGGAGCGGGGCGGCTTCGTGGACGAGGTGGCGGCTCTGCAGCGGGCCCTCGCCCCGGCCGTGGCGGGGCCGTCGGCGGGCGCGCTCCGGTTCCACGACCGCTCCCCGGTGTGCACCGAGGCGCTCAGGATCTTCCTCGGCCTCCCCGCCTCCCCGGCGCTCACCGCGGAACTGGACCGCGTCGAGGCCGAGGCCACCTACCGGCGCGAGGTGTTCTTCGTCCGCGGACTCGGCTTCGTCGAGCGGACGGCCGCACGCCGGATCTCCCTCGCGGACGCGCTCGCCTTCGAGCGGCTGCACGAGGAGGTGTACCGGGCCCGCGGCTACCGGCTGATCGAGGTTCCGGCGGCCACGGTGCCCGAGCGGGCGGACCGGGTCGAGGAGGCGGTCCGGCGGATCGCGGCGGAGGGCTGATCAGGCCTCCGGGACGGTGCGGGCGACCAGGGTGTCGACGAGGGCGGGGAGGGTGTCGGGGCCGAGGACGTCGGGGAGGGTGAGGTGCTCGACGAGCAGGCCGGTCATCGCCAGGTAGAGGGTGACGACGGTCTCGCGGTCGCCGGGGAAGCCCTCGCCCAGGTGGTAGGCGATGTTGGCCTCCAGCTGCTCGCGGATGGTGGTGGTGAGCTGGGTGCGCAGGTCGGGTCGGCGGGTGGCCTCCAGGCGCAGTTCGAGCATCGCGAGGTAGCCGGAGCGCTCGGCGTCGATGCGGCGCAGCAGGTCGTGCATCAGGGCGGTGACCAGGGCCCGGTCGCGGGGCGCGCGCAGCAGGTCGGCGATGACGGCCGGATCGGGGGTGAGCCGGTGGTGGATGTGCCGGGCGGTCTGGTGGAGCAGGTCGTCCCGGCTGGCGAAGTAGTTGGACGCGGTGCCGGCCGGGACGCCGGCCCGGACGTCCACGGCGCGGAAGGTGAGTCCGCGCGCGCCCTGGTCGGCGAGGACGTCGATGGCCGCGTCGGTGAGCGCGACGCGGCGGGCGGGGTTCTGGGCCATCGCTGAAGCTCCCTCAGGAAAACTCTTGCAACCACTACAGTCAAAGTACTATAACTGTCGTAGTTCGCCGGGCGGGACAGCCCGGCGGACCTCGACGACCAACACGTTCCAAGGATGTGGATGCGAAAGCTCACGTACTACGTCGGCGCCACCATCGACGGTTTCATCGCCGCCCCGGACGGCGACTACCAGTTCCTCATGTCGTACGTCGGCGGGGACTACCTCTCCCACATGTGCGCGGAGTACCCGGAGACCCTGCCGACCCCCGGGCGAGCCGCGATGGGAATCGCCGAGGCGCCCAACAAGCGCTTCGACACCGTGGTCATGGGCCGCGGCACCTACGACCCGGGGCTGGCGATCGGCCTCACCAGCCCCTACGCCCACCTGCGGCAGATCGTCTTCTCGCGCAGCCTCACCGAGAGCCCGGACCCCGCGGTGGAGGTCACCCCGGCCGACCCGCTGGAGGTGGTCCGGGAGCTCAAGCGGCAGGACGGCCTCGGCATCTGGCTCTGCGGCGGCGGCGAGCTGGCCGGTGCGCTGCTACCGGAGATCGACGAGCTGGTGATCAAGCAGTACCCGGTGGCGATCGGCGCCGGCGTGCCGCTGTTCCGCGCGGGCTTCGCCCCGCACACCTTCGCGCTCGCCGACTCCCACGCCTTCCCCAACGGGGTCACCGTGCGGACCTACGAGCGGGCGAGCGCCCCGGCGACCGGCTGACGCTCACCACCAGGCAGACGCCCGCGACCACGACCGCCCCGCCCAGCAGGGTGGGGCCGGTCAGCGGCTCGGCCAGCACCACCCAGCCCAGCAGCACGGCCACCACCGGGTTCACGTAGGCGTAGGTGGCGACCAGGGTCAGCGGGGCGGAGCGCAGCAGCCAGGCGTACGCGGTGAAGGCGACCACCGAGCCGAACACCACCAGGCCGCCCAGGGCCAGCCAGGAGCGGACGGAGATGTCGCCGGGACGCAGGCCGTACTGCTCCCCGCGGGCCAGTCCGATCAGCAGATTGCCGAGCCCGCCGGCGAGCATCTGGTAGGCGCTGGAGGCGAACACGCTTCCGGGCATCCGGATCCGCTTGGAGGCGTAGGAGCCGAACGCCCAGCTGACGGTGGCGACGAGGACCGCGATCACCCCGACCGGCGCGATGTCGCCGCCGATCGCCGGGGCGGACAGCACCCCCAGGCCGACCAGTCCGAGCAGCACCCCGGCCAGCTCGGCCGGCCTCGGGCGGTCGCCGCCGGCCGCCGTCAGCAGCACCATCCACAGCGGCACGGCGGCGACCAGCAGGGCGGCCAGGCCCGACGGGATCGAGTTCTCCCCGAGCACCACCAGCCCGTTGCCGCCGGTCAGCAGCAGGCCGCCGACCAGGGCGGCGGAGCCCAGCTGCCGCAGGTCCACCCGCAGGGCGGAGCGCCCGTGGCGGACGGCCACGAACGCCACGAGCAGCAGTCCGGCGGTCAGGAAGCGGGCGGCGGCGGAGAAGAAGGTCGGCATGGTCTCCAGCGCGATGCGGATCGCCAGGTACGTCGAGCCCCACACCACGTAGACCACGGCGAGCGCCACCCACACCGCCATCCCGAGCCGCCCCGCGGCCGGCACGGCGGCGGTCGGCACGGCGTCGACCGGCGCGGCGTCGGCCGGCACGGCGTCGGCCTGCGCGGGCTCCGTCGGCGCGGGCTCCGCGGACGCGGCCGGTATGCGCTCGGCTGGAGCTGTCATGGGTGTCCCCCTCGGACGGTACTGGCAGGTGCACCCGCCATGACAGCGCATCGGACACCCCGCGCGCCACTGGGTATCACCAGACGGGCACCATCGACCGTCGACCAGGCCCCGATCCAGGAGGACCCCACGTGCCCGCGCTGCCCTTCTTCGTCTACGGCACCCTGCTCACCGGGGAGCGCAACCACGCGCGCTTCCTCGCCGGCCGGTGCGCCGGGGTGCGGGCGGCGGCCCTGGAGGGCGCGGCGCTGCACGACGGTCCCGGCTTCCCGTACGCCGTGCCGGACCCCGCGCCGGGGCGGCGGATCACCGGCGAGCTGGTCACCGTCCGCCCGGCCGCCTACCCGGCGGCGCTCGCCGCACTGGACCGGCTGGAGGACTGCCGGCCGGACGGCCTCGGCACCTACGTGCGCGAGCGGCTCGCCGTCCGCACCGAGGACGGCGCGGCGGCGGACGCCTGGGTGTACCTGGCCGGGCCGGCCGTCGCGGCCCGGCTGCGCGCGCACCCGGCGCTCATCGCCTCGGGCGACTGGCGCCGGCGCGGCTGAGGCGCGGGCCCTGCTGGACCCGCGCCCCTGGTACCCGCTGCCGCCCCCGGCGCCGCCACTGCCGCCGGCCGGTCAGCCCTTGCCGACGCCCTTGGCGACCCGGTCGCCCAGCGTCTTGTCGACATTGCGCCAGTACTGCACCGCCCGCTCCAGCACCGGGTCGCTCACCCCGCCCTTGAGGTGCCCGACGATGTTGGAGACCAGCCGGTCGCGCGCCGCGTCGTCCAGCACCTGCCGGACCATGGTGCCCGCCTGTCCCCAGTCGTCGTCCTCGGCGTGCAGCGAGTACGCCTCGCGCACCATGTCGCCCGAGCTGTGCCAGCCGGCCGCCGGGTCGTCGTACGCCTTCGGGTCCGCGGCCGGGCCGCCGTAGGAGTTCGGCGCGTAGGGCGCGCCCGTCCGCGCCGGGTCGAAGCGCATCGGCCCGTCCTTGGCGTAGGAGTGCACCGGCACGTGCGGCCGGTTCGGCGGCAGCTGGGCGTAGTTGGGCCCGATCCGGTACCGGTGGGTGTCCGGGTAGGAGAAGATCCGGCCGAGCAGCATCTTGTCCGGCGAGACGCTGATGCCCGGCACCAGGTTGGCCGGCTCGAAGGCCGCCTGCTCGATGTGGACGAAGTAGTCCTCCGGATTGCGGTTCAGCGTCATCGTCCCGACCCGGATCAGCGGGTAGTCGCCGTGCGGCCAGACCTTGGTCAGGTCGAAGGGGTTGAACCGGTAGCCGGGCGCGTCGTCGAACGGCATGACCTGCACGTGCAGCGTCCAGGACGGCGGGTTGCCGCCGTCGATGGCCTGCCAGAGGTCCTCGCGGTGCAGGTCCGGGTCCGAGCCGGCCAGCCGGTCGGCGTCCTCCTGGGTGAGGAAGTCGACGCCCTGGTCGGTCTTGAAGTGGTACTTCACCCAGAACCGCTCGCCGCTCGCGTTGATCCACAGATAGGTGTGCGAGCTGTACCCGTTCATGTGACGGTAGGACTTCGGGATGCCGCGGTCGCCCATCAGCCAGGTGACCTGGTGGGCGGACTCCGGGGAGAGCGTCCAGAAGTCCCACTGCATGTCGTGGTCGCGCAGACCGTTGTCGGGGCGGCGCTTCTGCGAGCGGATGAAGTCCTGGAACTTGATCGTGTCGCGGACGAAGAAGACCGGCGTGTTGTTGCCGACCAGGTCGTAGTTGCCGTCCTCGGTGTAGAACTTCAGCGCGAAGCCGCGCGGGTCGCGCCAGGTGTCCGGGCTGCCCTGCTCACCGGCCACGGTCGAGAAGCGGGCCAGCATCTCGGTGCGCTTGCCCGGCTGGAACAGGGTCGCCCTGGTGTACCGGCTGACGTCCTCCGTCGTCTCGAAGACGCCGTACGCCCCGGCCCCCTTGGCGTGCACCACCCGCTCCGGCACCCGCTCCCGGTTGAACTGCGCCATCTTCTCGATCAGGTAGTGGTCGTGGAGCAGGATCGGGCCGTCCCTGCCCACCGTGAGCGAGTTGTCGTCGCTCGGCACCGGGATACCGGAGTTGTTGGTGGTGTACGGGACCGCTGACTCGGACATGCTGTCCTCCGTTGCGTGCTCAGGTCCCCCCGGAGGTGTCCCCCGCACGACGCTAACCCCGCGCGACCGGGCACGCACCCTGGCTGATCGCCGGGCGGATACCGCCAGGTAGGCTGCCCGGGCCCCCCGCGTCCACGACCTGCCCCGAGGAGCCCACCGGTGCCCCAGCAGCCACCGCCGATCACCGTCGTCGGGATCGGGGCCGACGGCTGGCCCGGCCTCGCGGGCACCGCCCGCGCCGCGCTGCGCGCCGCCGGAGCCGTCCTCGGCGGCCCCCGCCAGCTCGACCTGCTGCCCGCCGGCGAGGTCACCGCCGAACGGGTGCCCTGGCCCTCCCCGCTGCGCCCGGCCGTCGCCGGACTGCTCGACCGCTACGCCGGCCGCCCGCTCGCCGTGCTGGCCAGCGGCGACCCGATGTTCTACGGCATCGGCCGCACCCTCGCCGAGACCGCGGGCCCCGAACGGCTGCGCGTCCTGCCGCACCCCTCCTCCGTCGCGTACGCCTGCGCCCGGCTCGGCTGGCCGCTGGAGGCCACCGAGGTGGTCAGCCTGGTCGGCCGCCCGCTGGACACCCTGCGGCTCGCCCTCAACCCCGGGCGCCGGCTGCTCGTGCTCAGCGCCGGCGCCGCCACCCCCGCCACCGTCGCCGCGCTGCTCACCGCGGGCGGCCACGGCGCCGCCCGGCTGCGGGTCCTGGAGCAGCTCGGCGGCCCCGGCGAGCGGCAGCTGGACGGGCCCGCCGACGGCTGGCCACACCCGCCCGGCGACCCGCTCAACGTCATCGCCGTCGAGCTGCCCGCCGACGGCCCGCGCACCCCGGTCGTCCCCGGCCTGCCCGACGGCGCCTACGAGAGCGACGGCCAGCTGACCAAGCGGCACGTGCGCGCCGCCACGCTGGCCACCCTGGCGCCGGTCCCCGGCGAACTGCTCTGGGACGTCGGCGGCGGCTCCGGCTCGATCGCGATCGAGTGGCTGCGCGCCCACCGCGACAACCGGGCCGTCACCGTCGAACGCGACCCGGTGCGCGCCGAACGGATCGCCCGCAACGCCGCCGCGCTCGGCGTGCCCCGGCTGCGGGTGGTCACCGGCGCCGCGCCGCAGTCCCTCGCCGGGCTGCCCGCGCCGGACGCGGTGTTCGTCGGCGGCGGGCTCACCGCGCCCGGCCTGCTGGACGCCTGCTGGGCCGCGCTGCCGGCCGGCGGCCGGCTGGTCGCCAACACGGTGACCCTGGAGTCGGAGGCGCTGCTCACCACGTGGTACCGGCGGCACGGCGGCGAGCTGCTGCGGCTCGCGGTGGCGCACGCCGTCCCGGTCGGCGGCTTCACCGGCTGGCGCCAGGCGATGCCGGTCACCCAGTGGTCCGCCGTCAAGCCCGCCGCCGGGCCCGCCGTCTCCCCCGCGCCCCTCACCCCTCAGGAGAACGCCTCGTGACCGTCCACTTCATCGGGGCCGGCCCCGGCGCCGCCGACCTCATCACCCTGCGCGGCCAGCGGATCCTCGCCCGCGCCGAGGTCTGCCTGTACGCCGGCAGCCTGGTGCCGCGCGAGCTGCTGGCCGAGTGCCCGCCCGGCGCCCGGCTGGTCGACACCGCCAACCTCACCCTCGACGAGATCACCGCCGAGCTGGTCCGCGCGCACGCCGCCGGGCAGGAGGTCGCCCGGCTGCACTCCGGAGACCCGTCCGTGTTCAGCGCCGTCGCCGAGCAGATGCGCCGGCTCGACGCGGCCGGGGTGCCGTACGAGGTGGTGCCCGGGGTGCCGGCCTTCGCCGCCGCGGCGGCCGCGCTCAAGCGCGAGCTGACCGTGCCGACCGTCGGCCAGACCGTCATCCTCACCCGGATCGCCAAGCGCGCCACCCCGATGCCGCCGGGCGAGGACCTCGCCACCCTCGGCCGCAGCGGCGCCCTGCTCGTCCTGCACCTGGCCGCCGGGTACGTGGACGACGTGGTCGAGCAGTTGCTGCCGCACTACGGGGCCGACTGCCCGGCGGCCGTGGTCGCGATGGCCAGCCGGCCGGACGAGCTGGTGCTGCGCGGCACCGTCGGGGACATCGCCGGTCAGCTGAAGGCGGCGGGCGTGGTCCGCACCGCGGTGATCATCGTCGGGCGGACGCTGGGCGCCGAGCAGTTCCGCGACAGCCACCTCTACTCCGCGGACCGCGAGCGCCCGCACGGGCCCTGCGGCGCGTGATGGCGCACGTCCTGCTGCTCGGCGGCACCACCGAGGCCCGCGCCCTCGCCGCAGCCCTGGCCGCCGACCGCCCCGCGCTGCGGGTCACCAGCTCGCTCGCCGGGCGGGTCGCCGAGCCCCGGCTGCCCGCCGGCGAGGTGCGGATCGGCGGCTTCGGCGGCCCCGGGGGCCTCGCCGCCTGGCTGCGCGCCGAACGGGTGGACGCGGTGGTGGACGCCACCCACCCGTTCGCCGCCGTGATGTCCCGCAACGCGGCCGAGGCCGCCGCGGCGACCGGCGTGCCGCTGCTCGCCCTGCGCCGCCCCGGCTGGGCGCCGGTGCCCGGCGACCGCTGGCACCGCGTGCCCTCCCTCGACTCGGCGGCGCGGCTGCTGCCGTCCCTCGGCCGGCGGGTGCTGCTCACCAGCGGCCGGCAGGGCATCGGCGCCTTCGCCCACCTGGACGGCCTGCACTTCGTCGCCCGCTCGGTCGACCCGCCGCAGCCGCCGCTGCCGGCCTCGCTCGACGTCCTGCTCGACCGCGGCCCGTTCACCCTGGACGGCGAGCGCGCGCTGCTGCGCGAGCACCGGATCGACGTCGTGGTCACCAAGGACAGCGGCGGCGCGGCCACCGCCCCCAAGCTCACCGCGGCGCGCGAACTCGGCCTGCCCGTGGTGGTCGTGGACCGCCCGCGGCCGCCGGCCGGAGTCCCCGTCGCGGAGAGCGTCGGGGCCGCCCTGGACTGGCTCGCCCCCTTCTAATTCCCGTGCCGGTGGGACCCGTTCCTGTCACCATGGCCGGATGACCGACGCCTACGACCTCGCCGATGCCGCCCGCACCGAGACCCCCCGCTTCGGCGACGAACGCGCCACCCTGACCGCCTTCCTGGACTTCCAGCGCGACACCTTCGCGATGAAGTGCGCCGGGCTGACCACCGACCAGCTCCGCGCCCGCCCCCTGCTCCCCTCCCCGCTCTCCCTGCTCGGCCTGACCCGGCACATCGCCGAGGTCGAGCGCGGCTGGTTCCGCAACGTCCTCAACAACGAGGCCCACCCCGGCTTCTGGAAGCACCCCGACGGCGGCTTCGCCGAGTTCGACGTCGACGACGCCGACCCGGACGAGGCCTTCACCGTCTGGCGCCGCGAGTGCGCCCACGCCCGGGAACTCGTCGCCACCGCCCCGTCGTTGGACGTCCCCGGACACTACCGCGGCCCCGCCGGCGACCAGAGCTGGTCGCTGCGCTGGATCCTCACCCACATGATCGAGGAGTACGCCCGCCACAACGGCCACGCCGACCTCCTCCGCGAACACCTCGACGGCCGCACCGGCGAGTGACCCGGAGCGCGGGCGGATCGGCGAATTCCCCGACAATCGCGGAGGGTCCTGCTCCGGGTACTCATTGTCGACAGGAATCGTTCCCGTCCGAAGCGGATCAACGTGCGACCGCCTTTCCCGCCCGCCCGGGTCTGGAAATCACTCCCGGGCCGGGTGTCCAATAGGAGGAGGAGCGATCCGGCTCCGCCCGAGCCTGCCGCAAGAAGATGATCCCCGTGAGGCAGAAGCACATCGTCGTCACCGGCGATCTGACGATCGATTGGGCACTCAGAGAGAACAGCATGCCGCCGATCAGTGACGCCGAGGACCGGTTACGGACACTGGTCAACGTACGGTGGCTCACCGGCGGCGCGTTCCTGCTCGCCGACATGATCGAGGCGGCCGCCCACGGACCCGTCACCACACATCGGCCCGATAGGCCGCAAGAAGGCGCCCTGAGAGCATTCGACAATCCCTACAACCACTCGTTCGCGATCATCTCCAGATATCCGGTGGAGCCGGTCGAGAACGAGGACCAGCACTGGCGCGTCAAGGAATACCTCGGCTTCGGATCGGACGCCGTCGACATCAACCCGCTGCTTCCCGAACGGTTCTACCAGGGAATCGATGTCCGGGCTGCGCCCGACATCATCGTGCTCGACGACTCCGCCCTGGGCTATCGGGACACTTGGAAGGACGGTCCACCCGGCGACGACCTCCTCCCGGGCCTGAGGAGCAAGGACCGCGGGCCGTGGCTCCTGCTCAAGATGAGCCACCGCATCGCCGAAGGTGAGATCTGGTCGTACTTCAACAAGCGCCTGCGCGACCAGAACGACACCTTGGCCAGCCGCTTCATCGCGGTCACCTCGGCGTCGCGGCTGCGGGACGCCGGGGCCGGCATCAGCCGAGACATCTCATGGGAGCGGTCCGTCCGGGACACCGCCTTGGAACTCCAACTCCACAAACGGCTCCAAGCGCTGTCGAACTGCCGTCTGCTCATCGTCTCCTTCGGGCCGTCCGGCGCGCTGCTGATCGACCGGACCGAGGCTTCCGGCCCGAGCTACACCCTCGTGTTCGACCGGGAACGGACGGAGCGTTCCTGGCGGCGGAAGAACGGCCAGGGAACCATGTTCGGCTACGGGAGCGCGCTCTGCGGCGCGGTGGCAGCCGAACTCGCCAGGTCGGCCGACCGGCCGAAGCTCGTCCGGGCCATGCGCTCGGGGCTCTCCGCGATGCAGTCGATGTACGACCAGGGATTCGACCTCGGGGACGACCACCGGGATGGGAGCAACGAATTCCACTGCCCCACCTCGAAGATATTCGAACCAGCGTCCGCCAAGGCCAAGGACGGCCCGCGACTCGCCACGGCGAAGAACATTTCCATCACCCGGAGCCCGAGCGACTCGCTGTCGTTCCTCCGCCTGGACAGCAGAAGGCTGAAGGATCCCAAATCCGCCGACCTGCCCAAACGTGTCGCCACGATGGGGGACCAGGTTCTGGAGAATGTTCCGGTAGGGCGGTTCGGGAAGCTCACGGTGGTCGACCGCCGAGAGATCGAGGGCCTGCACGCGATCCGCAACATCATCGCCAGGTATCGCGACGGGCTCAGGTTCGGCCAGCAGCCACTGGCCCTGGCGGTCTTCGGCGCCCCCGGCTCCGGGAAGTCGTTCGCCGTCAAGCAGCTGGTGGAGAGTGAGATATCCGGACACGACAAGGCGTCGATCAAGTTCCTCGAATTCAACCTGTCACAGTTCGGAGGGCCGTCGGACCTCGTGGGCGCGTTGCACCGGGTTCGCGACACCGCCCTGGCCGGAGACCTCCCGGTCGCCTTCTGGGACGAGTTCGACACGAAGCTCGACGGAAGCCGTCTCGGCTGGCTGAGGCACTTCCTCTCCCCCATCCAGGACGGCAGTTTCCGGCAGAAGGGAACCGTCCACCGGGTCGGCCCCTGCATCTTCGTGTTCGGTGGCGGCACCTTCCACAGCTTCGCCGACTTCAGCAGAGCCGCCCCGGAGGCCGAACGGGAGCTCAAGGTTCCCGACTTCCTCAGTCGCCTGCGCGGCTACATCGACATCGCGGGGGTCAATCCGGAGCCGGAGGACTCCTCCTACCTGATCCGGCGCGCCCTGGTCCTCCATGCGCTCTTCACCGCGCAGGCGATCGCGCGGAAGGAGAACAGCTGCAAGGAATTCGACGTCGACCCCGGAATCCTGGAGGCCCTGCTCAAGGTTCCGACGTACCGCCACGGAGTCCGGTCCATAAGGAGCATCGTGGAGATGAGCACGACCAGCCCCGGGCGCCCCTTCCTCCCGGCCGACCTGCCGCCGAAGTCCATCCTCAACCTGCACGTCGACGGCGACCTGTTCCTGAAGCTGGCCCGGGGCGACCGCTGAGCGTGCCCGGCCCTGGAAGTCCGGGGCCGGGCACGGTGCGGATCCGGGCTCAGATGTCGCGGAAGGTCTCGATCTGGGCGCCGATGGAGTTGAGGCGCTCGGCGAGGTCCTCGTAGCCGCGGTTGATGACGTAGACGTTGCGCAGCACCGAGGTGCCCTTGGCGGCGAGCATCGCGAGGAGGATGACGACGGCGGGGCGCAGGGCGGGCGGGCAGACCATCTCGGCGGCGCGCCAGCGGGTGGGGCCCTGGACGAGGACGCGGTGCGGGTCGAGGAGCTTGATGTCCGCGCCGAGCCGGGTGAGTTCGGTGAGGTAGATGGCGCGGTTGTCGTAGACCCAGTCGTGGATCATCGTGGTGCCGTGGGCGGCCGCGGCGATGGCGGCGAAGAACGGCACGTTGTCGATGTTGATGCCGGGGAAGGGCATCGGGTGGATGGTGTCGATCGGCGCGCTGAGCTTGGAGGGGCGCACGGTGAGGTCGACCAGCCGGGTGCGGCCGTTGTGGGCGCGGTACTCGGGGGTGCGGTCGTAGTCGAGGCCCATGCCCTCCAGCACGGCGAGCTCGATCTCCAGGAACTCGATCGGCACCCGGCGCACGGTCAGCTCGGAGGAGGTGACGACGGCGGCGGCGAGCAGGCTCATCGCCTCGACCGGGTCCTCGGCCGGGGTGTAGTCGACGTCGCAGGTGATCTCGGCGACGCCGTGCACGGTGAGGGTGGTGGTGCCGATGCCCTCGATCCTGACGCCCAGCTTCTCCAGGAAGAAGCAGAGGTCCTGGACCATGTAGTTGGGCGAGGCGTTGCGGATGACGCTGACGCCGTCGTGGCGGGCGGCGGCGAGCAGGGCGTTCTCGGTGACGGTGTCCCCGCGCTCGGTCAGCACGATCGGGCGGTCCATCGGGACGCCGGGCTGGACGGAGGCGTGGTAGGCGCCGCCGGTGGTGGCGACCTCCAGGCCGAACCGGCGCAGCGCGGTGAGGTGCGGCTGGACGGTGCGGGTGCCGAGGTCGCAGCCGCCGGCGTAGGGGATGGCGAAGCTGTCGGCGCGGTGCATCAGCGGGCCGAGGAACATCAGGACGCTGCGGGTGCGGCGGGCGGCCTCGACGTCCATGCCGGCGAGGTCGAGCTCGGCGGGCGGGGTGAGTTCGAGGTCGCGGCCGTCGTTGGTCCAGCGGCTCTTGACGCCGATGCTGGTGAGCACTTCGAGGATGCGGTAGACCTCCTCGATGCGGGCGACGCTGCGCAGGGTGGTGCGGCCGGTGGTCAGCAGCGAGGCGCAGAGGATGGCGACGCACGCGTTCTTGCTGCTGCGGACGTCGATCGCGCCGGCGAGGGTGGTGCCACCGGCGACCCGAAGGTGCATCGGGCCGGCGTAGCCGAGGGAGACGATCTCGCTGTCGAGCGCTTCGCCGATGCGGGCGATCATCTCAAGGCTGACGTTCTGCTTGCCCTGTTCGATGCGGTTGACCGCGCTCTGGCTGGTGCCGAGGGCCTCGCCGAGCTGGGCCTGGGACCAGCCGCGGTGCTGACGCGCGGTACGGATGAGGGTGCCGATACGGGTGAGGTAGTCGCCTGTCACTCGCCAGACCATATCTCATGACTGAGATAGCGACAGAACCGCCCCCCGGCGTGGCGTAACTTTTGTCCGTTTCTCACCCCGTATGAGCGTCAGATCTTCACATCATGGCGAAGGTCCTGGGACACGTCTGAGACGGAACGCGGCCCGTTTCAGGGCCCGAGCGGCTCCGCCCGGCCGACGATCGTCCCGGCCCGGTCGATGCAGATGACGTCCACCGCGACCGGCGAACCGACCAGCACCCCGAGCGCGGTGGCCCGCGCCGCCTCGGCCACCAGGTCGCCCAGCGGCACCCCGGCCGCCCGGCAGAGCTGGATCGCCTCCAGCGCGGTGTTGGCCGCCGCGACCGCCGCCGTCAGCTCCTCGTCCGCGCCGCCCTCGCGGGCGAGCCGGGCCAGGTAACCCTTGTCCACCTGGGAGCGCGCCGAGTGCAGGTCGAGGTGGCCGGCGGCGAGCTTGGAGAGCTTGGCGAAGCCGCCGGCGATGGTCAGACGCGGCACCGGGTGGCGCTTGAGGTACTTGAGCACCGCCCCCGCGAAGTCGCCCATGTCGAGCAGCGCGTCCTCGGGCAGGCCGTGCACGGCGACGGCCACCTTCTCCGAGGTCGAGCCGGTGCAGCCGGCCACATGGGTGCGGCCGGCGGCCCGCGCCACGTCCACCCCGCGCCGGATCGAGTCGATCCACGCGGAGCAGGAGTAGGGGACGACCACGCCGGTGGTGCCGAGGATGGAGAGCCCGCCGAGGATGCCGAGCCGGGGGTTCCAGGTCGAGCGGGCGATCTCCTCGCCGTGGTCGACGGAGATCTCCACCACCACGTCCCCGCTGCCGCCGCACTCGGCGGCCACCTCGGCGACCGCGTCCCGGATCAGCTGCCGGGGCACCGGGTTGACGGCCGGCTCGCCGACCGCCAGCGGCAGCCCGGCCTTGGTGACCGTGCCCACCCCGGGCCCGGCCCGGAACACCACGCCCGCGCCCGGCTCCCCCGCCCACACCGTGGAGCGCACCAGCGCGCCGTGCGTCACGTCGGGGTCGTCCCCGGCGTCCTTCACCACCCCGGCCATCGCCCGCGGCCCGCCGGGCCCCTCGCCGAACCCCTCCACCGCGAGCGCGAACGCCGGCCGCTGCCCCTTCGGCAGCACGATCTCCACCGGATCCGGGAACTCCCCCGTCAGCAGCGCCCGGTACGCCGCCTTGGTCGCCGCCGTGGCGCACGCCCCGGTCGTCCAGCCGTGCCGCAGCCCACTGCTCCGCAGCTGCCCGGCCCGCCCACCGACCTCACCCATGCCGCACCATTCTCCCAGTCCCTACCACGTCGGATCTCTTCAGACCTCATGTTCGCCTGCGGGGCCGGGTCGCCACCACGCGGGTCGGCTCCAGAGCCCGGCGGCGCGCCCCGGCCGGTCCGGGGAGCGGCACGCCCCGGCAGCCCGCCGTCTCCCGCCGTCTCCCGCCGTCTGCTCGATTCACCCGTGTCGGGATGCGTCGATAACCTGTTGATCACCACAACGACACATCACGCGCCACCGCGACCGGGGAGAGACGCACGTGCACGCCCAGGAGATCACGTTCCTCAAGCTCGTCCAAGGGCAGATCCAGTTCCAGGTCCCGCTCTACCAGCGGACCTACAGCTGGACCCGCGCCGAGCTCCAACAGCTCTGGGACGACGTGGCGGATCTCGCGGAGCAGCAGCTCGCCGGTGTCACCCCGCCCTCCCACTTCCTCGGTTCGGTCGTTCTCGCGCCCAACGGCAACCAGGCCGGCGGACTCCAGCGGTGGCTGGTCGTCGACGGCCAGCAGCGGCTCACCACGATCATGCTGGCCCTGGCGGCGCTCCGTGACCACGTACGGCTGGAGGGCGGTGACGCGGCGGAGCGGACCGCCGACCGCATCCACCGGCAGTTCCTGGTGAACGAGTTCCACGACGGCGACGCCTACTACCGGCTCCTGCCCACGCAAGCCGACCGGGCGGCCTTCGTCGCCTGCCTGTCCGGAACCCCGCAGGCGGGCGGGGCCGACAACATCGGCTCCGCCTACCGCTTCTTCCTGGAGATGCTCGAAACCGGCCAGAAGCAGCACGGGGCACCGTGGGCCGGGGTGGTGGAAACCGCGCTGCGCGATCTGCTGTCGATCGTCGAGATCGCCGCCGAACGGGGCGACAACGTCTACCGGATCTTCGAGTCCATCAACAACACCGGCGTCCGGCTCACCCAGAGCGACCTCCTGCGCAACTACGTGTTCATGCTGCTGCCGCACCGCGGGGAGCGCGTGTACGAGCAGCTCTGGCTGCCGATGCAACAGGCGCTCGGCCCGAAGAACCTCGAACTGCTCGTCTGGCTCGACCTCGTCCTGCGTGGCGACGACAAGGCCAAGCAGACCGAGATCTACCGCTCCCAGCAGCAGCGCCTGGACCTGCTCGCCGGCGACGAGGCGGCGGTCGAGGACGCCGTCGCCGAGCTGTCCCGCACGGCCGGACTGTTCGGCCGGATCCTCGACCCGGGGCTCGAACCCCATCCCGGTCTGCGGGAGCAGCTGCGCCGGCTCGGCAACTGGGGCGGACGCACCCACTATCCCGTGGCGCTGCACCTGTTGAAGCTGGTGAGCGCGGGCACCGCCACCGAGGACGAAGCGGCCGAGGCCTTGGGCTTCGTCGAGAGCTACATGGTGCGACGCCTGTTCTGCGAGTCCAGGAGCAACAACTACAACCGGGTCTTCAACTCGCTTCCTCGCGACATGGACCGGAGCCTCCCCGTCGCCCAGGCGGTGCGGTCCTACCTCTCCGGACGCCGCCGGGGCTGGCCCACGGATTCGGAGCTCACGGCCGCCATCCGCACCAAGCCGTTCTACTGGGCCGGCCAGTCCCACCAGCGCATGTTCGTCCTCAAGCGGCTGGAGGAGAGCTACCGGGCGGCCGAACCGGTGGACTTCGACCGGTCCCGGCTGACCATCGAGCACATCCTCCCCCAGCGCCCGGCCGAATCCTGGTTCGACCTGTTGGCGGATGACGCCGAACACGACGAGACGCCCGAGGAACTCCACGAGATCCTGCTCCACACCCTCGGCAACCTCACGCTCTCGGCCGAGAACGGCCGGCTGTCGAACCACCCGTTCCAGCGCAAGCAGCAGATCCTGCAGGGCAGCGCCCTTCGCATGAACCAGGAGATCGCCGCGACCTCCCGCTGGGGGCGGCCCGAGATCCAGAACCGCGCCCATCGCCTGGCCGCCCGCGCGATCTCGCTGTGGCCGGGTCCGGAGAACTCCCGGTCCAGGGACGACGACGAGTGGCCGGGCTGGAGCGAACTGCGCTCCGCCCTGATCGCGATGCCGTCCGGCACCTGGACGACCTACGGGGATCTCGCCCAGCTGATCGGCGGCCACCCCAAGAACGTCGGGCAGTACCTGGGTGCCACCAGCGGCGTCAAGGGCGCCCACCGCGTGCTCACCGCCAACGGCCAGGTGTCACCGACGCTGCGCTGGCCGGCCGGCGGGCCCCGCGACAACCCGGTGGAGCTGCTGATGGCCGAGGGCGTCCCCTTCGACTCCGCCGGCCGCGCCAAGCGCTCGTTCCGGCTGACCGCCGAGGATCTCGCCACCCTGTTGAACAAGGCGCCCGAGACGGCCGACGCCGTCGCCCGGGACGCCGGCACGGACCGTTCCGCGCGCTTCGCCACCCAGCTCCGGACCAACCAGCCCGAGACGGCCGAGGAGGTCCTGAATCTGCTCCAGGCCTGGTCACAGCTGGGCCCGGACTGCCGCCTCGAATACGGGAAGGCCGTCGAGACCAGCTGCTTCCTGATGGTCGACAAGGGGGCGCAGAGCCGGCTCAACGGCATCTGGCCGTTCGCCCTCTACCCCGTCCTGGGCACGGTCGAGGTCGTCTTCCAGCATCTGCGACCGCGGCCTCCGTTCGACGACGTCGCACTGCGCCGGGAGTTCATGCTGCGGCTCAACAAGATCGACGGGATCGAACTGGCCGAGGCCAAGCTCGACCTCCGGCCGTCGTTCCCGCTGGAGGTCCTCGCCCTTCGCTCCGGCCCCGTCCTGGCCGCCCTGGAGTGGTTCGTCGACGTCGTGCGGCAGCATCTCGCCGAAGGATGACGGTCGCCGCGCGGGACCGCGCACCCGTGCCGCGGGCCCGGACTCCTGGGAGTCCGGGCCCGCGGCCCCGGACTCAGGCCTCCGGGTAGCGGCGGGGGGTCCAGGTGACGTCCGGGTGCGGGGGGCGGGGGACGTGCCGGGTCTGGGAGGAGCCGATGAGGAGGATGGTGCGCATGTCGACCTCGGCCGGGTCGAGGTCGGCGAGGCGGACGGTGCGCACGCGCTCGGTGGGGCCGCCGACGTCGCGGGCCATCACCACCGGGGTCTCCGGGGCCCGGTACTCCAGGAGGAGGTCACGGGCGCGGCCGACCTGGGTGGTGCGGGACTGCGAGCCGGGGTTGTAGAGGGCGAGCACCAGGTCGGCCGCGGCCGCGGCGCGCAGCCGGGCGGCGACGACGTCCCAGGGCTTGAGGCGGTCGGAGAGCGAGACCACCGCGTAGTCGTGGCCGAGCGGGGCACCGGCCCGGGAGGCGGCCGCGTGGGCGGCGGTCATGCCGGGGACGATCCGCACCGGAACCTCCCGGTAGGCCTCCTCGCAGGCGACCTCCAGCACGGCGGTGGCCATCGCGAAAACGCCCGGATCGCCGGAGGAGACCACCACGACCCGGTGGCCGCGGCGGGCCAGGTCGAGGGCGAACTCGGCGCGCTCGGACTCCACCTTGTTGTCGGAGCCGTGCCGGGTCTGGCCGGGACGCACCGGCACCCGGTCCAGGTAGGTGGTGTAGCCGACCAGGTCGGTGGCGGCGGCCAGGGCGCCGCGCGCCTCCGGGGTCAGCCAGAGCGGGCCGGCCGGGCCGGTGCCGACGACGGTGACGCTGCCCGGGCCGCTCAGGTCGGGCGCCGGGGGCTCCAGCGGGGCGACCTTGCTGGGCAGCACGGCCACCGAGAAGTAGGGCACGTCCTCGGCGTCGACCGAGGCCAGCGGCGCCGTGCGCTCGCCCGCCATGAAGGCGCGCTCGACGTACTGGGCGTCGGCCAGCCGGCCGGCCCGCTCCAGGGCGCGGCGCACGGTCGGGAAGGTGCGGCCGAGCTTCATCACCACGGCGGAGTCGGCGGCGGCCAGCCGCGCGGTCAGCTCCTCCTCCGGCAGCGTGCCGGGGATGACGGTGAGCGTCTCCTCGGCCTCGGTGAGCGGCTGGCCGAGCCGGGCGGCGGCGGCGCTGACCGAGGTCACGCCGGGCACCACCTCGGTCGGGTAGCGGTGCGCCAGGCGCTTGTGCATGTGCTGGTAGGAGCCGTAGAAGAACGGGTCCCCCTCGGCGAGCACCACGACGTCGCGGCCGGCGTCCAGGTGGGCGGCCAGCCGGGCGGCGGCCTCCTCGTAGAAGTCGTCCAGCGCGCCCCGGTAGCCACCGGGGTGGTCGGTGGTCTCGACGGTGATCGGGTAGACGAGCTTCTCCTCGATCTGACCACCCGGCAGATAACGCTCGGCGATGGACCGCGCGATGGACCGGCCGTGCCGGGCGCTGTGGTACGCCACCACGTCGGCCTTGCCGATGAGTTCGGCGGCGCGGACGGTCACCAGCGAGGGGTCCCCGGGGCCGAGGCCGACCCCGTAGAGCCGGCCGGTCTTCTGCTGGTCCGTCACTCTTCCTCGCTCGCAATCGCGTTGATGGCCGCGGCGGCGATCGCGCTGCCGCCGCGCCGGCCCCGGACCACCAGGTGCTCCAGGCCGGCCGGGTGCGCGGCCAGCGCCTCCTTGGACTCGGCCGCGCCGATGAAGCCGACCGGCACGCCGATCACCGCGGCCGGGCGCGGGGCGCCGGCCTCGATCAGCTCCAGCAGCCGGAACAGCGAGGTCGGCGCGTTGCCGACGGCGACCACGGCGCCCTCCAGGCGGGGCAGCCACAGCTCCATCGCGGCGGCGCTGCGGGTGTTGCCCATCGCCCGGGCCAGCCCGGGCACGGCCGGGTCGGTGAGGGTGCAGATCACCTCGTTGTCGGCGGGCAGCCGCTTGCGGGTGACGCCGCTGGCGACCATGTTGACGTCGCACAGGATCGGCGCACCGGCGCGCAGGGCGGCGCGCGCCGAGGCGACCACGCCGGGCGAGTACACCAGGTCCTCGACCAGGTCGACCATGCCGCAGGCGTGGATCATCCGCACCGCGACCTGGGAGACGTCCGCGGGCAGCGCGGCGAGGTCGGCCTCGGCCCGGATGGTGGCAAAGGACTGGCGGTAGATGGACGCGCCGTCCTTCTCGTACTCGATCACGTGGTGGTCCTCCGGGCCGCGGCGACCGCCGCGGCCATCTCCTCGTTCGTCACTTCCACGGCGGTCTCCCGCCCCTGCGGCGCGCCTTCCACCGCCACCCGGTACCCCTGCCCGGTCGCCAGCACGTCCACCCGGCGTCCGGCGGGGTGGCCGCAGCGGCGCTCGCAGCCCGACCAGTGCACCGGCAGTCCGCCGGCGCCCTGCGGCGCGCCGTCCAGCGCCCGGGCGGCGTCGGCCCGGACGTCGGCCAGCGACTTCGCGCAGGCCGGCAGCCCGGTGCAGGCGCTCGCGCCGTCCCAGGCCGTCCCGGCCGCGGTCCGCAGCCCGGCCGCCGCGAGCGCGGCGAGCCGTTCGGCGGGCGCGCCGGGCAGCACCGCGCCGCGCCACGGGGTGAGCCGCAGCTCGCCCTCGGCGGCGTCCACCAGGGCCCGCCACTGCCCGGCGGTGGCCAGGCCGAACCGCAGGCCGACGTGCAGCCCGCCCCCGGGCAGGGCGCCCAGCGGCGGGCGGGTGCCGGGCAGTACGGGCATCGGCAGCGGACCGGGGTCCAGCAGGCCGGGCACCTCGCGCAGGTGCCAGGCCTTCACCCCGGCGGCGCGCTGGGCGTCCAGGAACTCGCGGGCGGCCTCCAGGGCCGCGCAGACGGCCCGGTCGGCGCGGACCGGGCGCACGGTGGCGGCCCGGCCCAGGCGCAGCAGGGCGGTGCCGTCCGGGCCTGCGATCAATGTCACATCGGCGTCCAGCGCGGCGACGTCGCCGCTGCCGTCGTCCAGGGCGAACAGGAACTTGCCGGACAGGCCGGTCGCCCAGGGGGCGGCGCACAGCGCGAGGTCGAGTCCGCGCGCCCAGGCGCGCACGTCGGCGAGGCCGCCGGCGGGGCCGGGCGAGGCGACGATGTTGCGCACCCGCTCATGGGTGTCGGAGGGCAGCAGGCCGGCAGCGCGCAGCCGCCCGCCGAGCTCGCCGCCGCAGTCCGAAGCGAGGCCCCGCAGCTGGACGTTGCCGCGCGAGGTGATCTCCAGCCGGCCGTCGCCGAGTTCCCGCGCCGCGTCGGCCAGCGCCAGCGCCTGACGAACCGTCAGGACTCCGCCGGGCAGCCGCACCCGGGCCAGGGCGCCGTCGTCGGCGGTGTGCAGACGAAGGGCCCCTGGGCAGGCGTCCGGACGCGCCCGGTCGGGTACGGCGGCGCCCGGCGCGGCGGCGTCGGGTTCGGGAGGCATGGCGGCGAGCATACAGATGATCCGATGGGTTGCCGCCGTACCGTCGCTCACACCCCCGGCCCGGCCCGGCGCCCCCGAACCTGCACTCCCCCGGGTCGGCCGTACCCCGTACGATGCTCGCGGACGGTCCCCGCGGACCGTCCGCACGCCAGCGACGGCGCAGGGGAGGAAACCGGTGCGAACCCGGTGCGGTCCCGCCACTGTGACCGCGGTTCACCGGACCTCCGGAGGACCGCGGGAGCCAGGAACTCCTGCCGTCCTCCACCGGCCCGGGGCGCGGACCCCGAGGAAGGCTTGAAGCCATGCGCCGCCGCATGCCTGTGCCCGCACCCGCCGACGAGGCCGGGAGGGCCTTCGCATGATCCTGCTGCTGTCGACGTCCGACACCGACCTGCTGAGCGCCCGTGCCTCCGAGGGGCCGGTCCGCTACCGGCTCGGCAACCCGGCCCGGCTGACGCCCGAGGACCTGCCCGCCCTGCTGGAGGGCACCGACCTGGTCGTGGTCCGCCTGCTCGGCGGTCGCCGCGCCTGGCAGGAGGGCCTGGACGCACTGCTCGCCGGCCCCCGCCCGGTGGTCGTGCTGACCGGCGAACAGGCCCCCGACGCCCAGCTGATGGAGCTGTCCACCGTCCCGGCCGGCATCGCCGCCGAGGCGCACGCCTACCTGGCCCACGGCGGCGCCGCCAACCTCGCCGAGCTCGGCTCGTTCCTCTCCGACACCGTGCTGCTCACCGGCCACGGCTTCGCCCCGCCCGCCTCCGCCCCGGCCTGGGGCCCGCTGGAGCGCGAGGCCCGGACGACCGGGGGCCCGACCGTCGCGGTGCTCTACTACCGCGCCCACCACATGAGCGGCAACACCGCCTTCGTGGAGACCCTCTGCCGGGCGATCGAGGACCAGGGCGCCCGGGCCCGCGCGTACTACTGCGCCTCGCTGCGCGGCGCCGAGGCGGAGCTGCTGGCCGCGCTCGGCGAGGCCGACGCCATCGTCACCACCGTGCTCGCCGCGGGCGGCACCCGCCCGGCCGACGCGCAGGCCGGCGGCGACGAGGAGGCCTGGGACGCGGGCGCGCTGGCCGCGCTGGACCGCCCGATCCTCCAGGCGCTCTGCCTGACCTGGTCGCGCGCCCAGTGGGAGGCCAGCGACGACGGCCTGTCCCCGCTGGACACCGCCACCCAGATCGCGGTGCCCGAGTTCGACGGCCGGCTGATCACCGTCCCGTTCTCCTTCAAGGAGCTGGACGAGGACGGCCTGACCGTCTACGCCGCCGACGAGGAGCGCGCCGCCCGGGTCGCCGGCGTGGCCGTCGCGCACGCCCGGCTGCGGCACGTCCCGGCCGCCGAGCGCCGGCTCGCGCTGGTGCTCTCCGCGTACCCGACCAAGCACGCCCGGGTCGGCAACGCCGTCGGCCTGGACACCCCCGCGAGCGCGGTGCGGCTGCTGACCGCGCTGCGCGAGGAGGGCATGGACCTCGGGCAGGACCTGCCGGGTCTGGACGGCGACGGCGGGCAGGAGCACGAGGGCGACGCGCTGATCCACGCGCTGATCGCCGCCGGCGGCTACGACCAGGACTGGCTCACCGAGGACCAGCTGGCCCGCAACCCCGTGCGCATCCCGGCCGCCGACTACCGCCGCTGGTACGCCACCCTCCCCGAGGGCCTGCGCGCCCGGGTCGAGGAGCACTGGGGCCCGGCCCCCGGCGAGCTGTACGTCGACCGCTCGCAGAACCCGGACGGCGACATCGTGCTCGCCGCGATCCGCTCCGGGAACCTCCTGGTGCTCATCCAGCCGCCGCGCGGCTTCGGCGAGAACCCGGTCGCGATCTACCACGACCCGGACCTCCCGCCGTCCCACCACTACCTGGCCGCCTACCGCTGGATCGCCGCCCCGCAGTCCGACGGCGGCTTCGGCGCGCACGCCGTGGTCCACCTCGGCAAGCACGGCAACCTGGAGTGGCTGCCCGGCAAGACCGCCGCGCTGTCCGCCGAGTGCGGCCCGGACGCCGTGCTCGGCGACCTGCCGCTGGTCTACCCCTTCCTGGTCAACGACCCGGGCGAGGGCACCCAGGCCAAGCGCCGCGCCCACGCCACCCTGGTCGACCACCTGGTGCCGCCGATGGCCCGCGCCGACTCCTACGGCGACATCGCCCGCCTGGAGCAGCTGCTCGACGAGCACTCCAACATCGCCGCGATGGACCCGGCCAAGCTGCCCGCGATCCGCGCCCAGATCTGGACGCTGATCCAGGCCGCCAGGCTCGACCACGACCTCGGCCTGGAGGAGCGCCCCGAGGACGACGGCTTCGACGACTTCCTGCTGCACGTCGACGGCTGGCTCTGCGAGGTCAAGGACGCCCAGATCCGCGACGGCCTGCACGTCCTGGGCCAGGCCCCGGCCGGCACCGACCGGGTCAACATCGTGCTCGCCATCCTGCGCGCCCGGCAGATCTGGGGCGGCGTCAGCGCGCTGCCCGGTCTGCGCGAGGCGCTCGGCCTGGACGAGGCCGCGCTCACCCTCGGCGCCACCGACGCGGCCGAGGCGAAGGCCCGCGAGCTGGTCGAGGCGATGGAGGCGGCCGACTGGGCGCCGGAGGCGGTCGAGAAGGTCGCCGCCGGGCTGCCGGAGGCGGTGCGCGAGGTGCTGGACTTCGCCGCCGTCCAGGTCGTGCCCCGGCTGGCCGCGACCACCGGCGAGCTGGACGCCGTGCTGCACGCGCTGCGCGGCGGCTTCGTCCCGGCCGGCCCGTCCGGCTCGCCGCTGCGCGGGCTGGTCAACGTGCTGCCGACCGGCCGCAACTTCTACTCCGTCGACCCCAAGGCGGTGCCCAGCAAGCTCGCCTGGGAGACCGGGCAGGCGCTCGCCGCCTCGCTGGTCGAGCGCTACCGGGCCGACAACGACGGCGCCTACCCGCCGTCGGTGGGCCTGTCGCTGTGGGGCACCAGCGCGATGCGCACCGCCGGCGACGACATCGCCGAGGCCTTCGCCCTGCTCGGCGTGCGCCCGGTGTGGGACGACGCCTCGCGCCGGGTCACCGGCCTGGAGGCCGTCCCCCTGGAGGAGCTGGGCCGCCCGCGCATCGACGTCACGCTGCGTATCTCCGGCTTCTTCCGGGACGCCTTCCCGCACGTGGTCGCCCTGCTGGACGACGCGGTGCGCCTGGCCGCCGCCCAGGAGGAGCCCGCGGCGGACAACCACGTGCGCGCCCACGTCCAGGCCGACCTCGCCGTGCACGGCGACGAGCGCAAGGCCACCGTGCGCGTCTTCGGCTCCCGCCCCGGCACCTACGGCGCCGGCCTGCTCCAGCTGATCGACAGCCGCGACTGGCGCACCGACGCCGACCTCGCCGAGGTGTACACGGTCTGGGGCGGCTACGCCTACGGACGCGGGCTGGACGGGCGCCCGGCCCGCGAGGAGATGGAGACCGCCTACAAGCGGATCACCGTCGCCGCGAAGAACACCGACACCCGCGAGCACGACATCGCCGACTCGGACGACTACTTCCAGTACCACGGCGGCATGGTGGCCACCGTACGGGCGCTCACCGGCAAGGCGCCGACCGCGTACATCGGCGACTCGACCCGCCCGGAGACGGTCCGCACCCGCACCCTGACCGAGGAGGCGGCCCGGGTCTTCCGCGCCCGGGTGGTCAACCCGCGCTGGATCGAGGCGATGCGCCGGCACGGCTACAAGGGCGCGTTCGAGATGGCCGCGACCGTCGACTACCTCTTCGGGTACGACGCCACCACCGGCGTGGTCGCCGACTGGATGTACGAGAAGCTCACCCAGGAGTACGTGCTGGACCCGGTCAACCGGGAGTTCCTGGCCGGCGCCAACCCGTGGGCGCTGCACGGGATCAGCGAGCGGCTGCTGGAGGCGGCGAGCCGGGGGCTGTGGGAGCAGCCGGACCCGGAGCTGATCGAGCAGCTGCGGGCGGCGTTCCTGGAGACCGAGGGCGACCTGGAGGGCGGCGAGGGCTGACCGGCCCTCCGCCCCGCGGTCGACCCGTACTCCATTCAGGTGATCAAGGGGCTGGTGACGGGGCGGCGCCGAGCGGACAATACGGGTCATGCCGCGCCCTTCCCTGCTCACCGGCCCCGCCGGCCCCGTCCCGTCGACGGACGCCGCCGCCCGCCCCGGCCGGGCCCTCGCCCGGTACCGGCCCCGGCTGGCGGCGCTCGCCGCCGGGGCCCTGCCGGTGCTCGCCTTCCCCGCCCCCGGGGTGGCGGCGCTCGCCTGGGTCGCGCTCGTCCCCGGCCTGCTGCTGATGCAGCGGGCCCCGGGGGCGCGCGAGGCCGCGGTGCGCGGCTGGTGGTTCGGCGCCGGGTTCATCCTGACCGGGATGTCCTGGCTGCTGTCCTCGGTCGGGCCGGCCCTGCCGCTGATCGCCGTGGTGTTCGGGTCGCTGCAGGCCGGGGTGGGCCTCGCGGTGTGGCGGCTGCTGCACCCGCCGCTGACCGTCCGCCGGGCGCTGCTGGCGCCGCCGGTGGTCGCGGCGGTCTGGCTGACCACCGAGTACGCGCGCTCCTGGCCCGCGCTGGGTGGGCCGTGGGCGCTGCTCGGCGCCACCCAGTGGCAGCACCCGGCCGTCCTGGCGCTGGCCTCGGCCGGCGGGATCTGGCTGGTCAGCGCCGCCGTGGTGGCGGTCAACACCGCCGTGCTGGTGGTGCTCACCGCCGTCGACCCGCGCCCGCGGGCGGCGGCGGCGCTGGTCGCGGCGGCGGCGCTGGCGGCCGGGCCGCTGCTGTTCGCGCTGCGGCCGGCGCCCCAGGCCGCCGCCGAGGGACCGGCCGGGCCCGCGGAACTGCGGCTCGCGCTGGTCCAGCCCGGGATCGTCGACGAGCCGCAGGCCCGGTTCGAGGCCAGTGCCCGCGCCACCGCCGCGCTGGTCGGGCAGCCCCCGGTGGACCTGGTGGTCTGGGGCGAGTCCAGCACCACGGCCGACCTCGACCGCGATCCGGCGGCGCTCGACCGGCTGCGCGCGCTGTCCGCCGCGACCGGGGCCGGGCTGCTGGCGGGCGAGGACGCGCGCAAGGCGGACGGGCGGATCTCCAAGGACGCGGTGCTGGTCTCCCCGGACGGCGTGGTCGACCGCTACCGGAAGATCCGCCTGGTGCCGTTCGGCGAGTACATCCCGCTGCGGCCGGTGCTCGGCTGGGTCGCCGGGGTCAGCCGGGCGGCGGGCGAGAACCGGGCACCCGGCAGCGGCCAGGAGCCGCTGCCGGTGGTGGACCGCTCGGGGCGGGCGCTGCCGGTCGGGGCGCTGATCTGCTTCGAGTCGGCCTTCCCGGACATGGCCCGCACGGCCGCCCGGGACGGCGCCCGGGTGCTGGTCTACCAGGCCTCGACCTCGACCTTCCAGCGCAGCTGGGCGCCCGAGCAGCACGTCTCGCTGGCCGCGATCCGGGCCGCCGAGACCGGCCGGCCGGCCGTGCAGGCCTCGCTCACCGGGGTGTCGGCCGCCTTCGACGCCCAGGGGCGCGAGCTGGCCCGGCTGGGCACGGAGGACACCGGCGCGCTGGTGGTCCGGCTGCCGCTGACCGCGCCGGGCACCGCCACCTGGTACACCCGGGTGGGTGACGTGGTGCCGATGACGGCCGTGCTGGTGACGGCGGCCGCGTCGGCGCTCGCCGTCCGCCGGCGTCAGCCCCTGGTCTCCGAGCGGTAGTAGAGGCCGAACGCCGCGCCCACCGGATCGCGCAGCACCGCGATCCGCAGGCCGCCGCCCGGCAGGTCGACGGGTGCCATCAGCACGGTCGCGCCGAGGTTGCCCGCGCGGAACGCCGAGACGTCGACGTCGGCGACCGAGAAGTACGGCAGCCAGTGCGGCGGCACCTGCGGCGGGAAGTCCTCGCCCATGGTCAGCATGCCGCCGAAGTCCCCGTCGGCCAGGCCCCACTGGGTGTACCGCGGGGACGGGGAGACCTTCCAGCCGAACACCGCCGGGTAGAAGGCGCGGGCGCCGTCCGGGTCCCGGGTGAGCAGCTCCACCCAGCCGAGCGCGCCGGGCACGCCCCGCACCTCGGCGCCGCGCAGCCGGCCCGCCTGCCAGAGCCCGAACACCGCGCCGTCCGGGTCGGCCGCGATGGCGAACCGGCCGTAGTCCAGCGCGTCCGTCGGCTCCACGACCAGGCTCCCGCCCGCGGCGGCGACCGCGCGGGCGGCGGCGTCGGCCTCCTCGACCAGGAAGGAGACGCTCCAAGCGGTCGGCTGGCCCTCGCCGTAGAGCGGGGTCACCGACGCGGCCACCGCGCCGTCCAGCCGCATGAACGTGTAGCCGCCCGCCTCCGGGCGCTCGTCGGGCTCGGCCTGCCAGCCGAACAGCTCGCCGTAGAACCGCTGCGCGGCCGCCGGGTCGGCGCTGCCGTGCTCGACCCAGCACGGGCCGCCGGTGGTGACCGTCTGCTGCTTCATCGCGGGCCTCCTCCCTCAGCCGATGTCCAGGACGACCTTGCCGCGCGCGTGCCCCGACTCGACGAGGGCGATCGCCTCGGCGGCGCGGGACAGCGGGTAGCGGGCGGCGATGTGCGGGTCCAGCTCGCCGGAGGCGACCAGGTCGGCCAGCGCGGCGAGCGTCCCGGGGCTGGTGGAGCGGGTGATGTAGCGGCCGCCGAGTTCCTCGGCGGTGCCCGGGTCGGAGGTGGACACCAGCCGGGTGCGGTCGTCCAGGGTCACCGCGGCCGCCCGGGCGTCGTCCCCGCCGACCAGGTCGAGGATGCCGTCCACGCCGTCCGGCGCGGCCGCCCGGATCCGGTCGGCGACGCCGTCGCCGTAGCGGACCTGCACCGCGCCCAGGGACTCGACGTACCCGCGGTTGGCGTCGCCCGCCGTGCCGATGACGCGGATGCCGCGGCTGCGGGCGATCTGGGCGGCCGCGCTGCCGACGCCGCCGGCGACGCCGAGGATCAGCAGGGTCTGCCCGGCGCCCACGCCGACGTCGCGGACCGCGTCGTCGGCGGTCGCGGCCGCCACCGGCAGGGTGGCGGCCTGGTCGAAGCCGACCTTGGCCGGCTTCAGCGCGCTCGACGCGGCGGCCAGCAGCGTCTGCTCGGCGAACGCGCCGGCCGCCGCGATCCCGAACACCTCGTCGCCCGGGGTGAACCCGGTGACGCCGGGCCCGACCCGCTCGACCACGCCGGCCGCCTCGGAGCCCATCACGGCGGGCAGTTCGCGCACCTGGCCGATCCAGCCCCGGCGGACCTTCCAGTCGACCGGGTTCACCCCGGCCGCCCGGACGGTGACCGCGATCTGCCCCAGACCCGGCTCCAGCACCGGCCGGTCCAGGAACTCCTGCTTCTCCGGTCCGCCGTAGTCGACGAACCCGAACGCCTTGGCCATCCCCGCTCCACTCTCCGCTCGACGGCCCCCGCCCCAGCATGCGGGCGGGGGCACGGGGCGGCGCGGTCGTGCTGGGCCGAACGGGCGGAGAGCGTTCAGCGCGTGGTGGCGCGACCGACCGGTATCCAGAGTTGCGCCTCGGCCTCCTCGCCGCCCGGCAGGACCTCGACCCGCAGGATCTCCGGGCCGGGCCGGAACTCGTACGGGTTGGACGGGAACCACTGGGTGAAGACGTCCCGCCACATCTCCTGCAGCGCCCGCGGGTACGCCCCGCGGTTGGCGAACACCGCCCAGGTCCCGGCCGGGACCTCGCGCACGTCCAGGTCCTCCGGCACCTCGGCGCCCGCCCCCATGACCACCGCGTGGTAGTAGTCCAGCGGGACGCCCTCCTCCCGGCTGTCCGAGAAGAACTCGGTGACGGCGACGATCCCGGCCGGCTCCTGCTCCGAGAGGGCCGCGATCCGGTCGATCGTCTCCCGGCCGAGGCCCCTGATGAACTCGGCCATCGCCGGGTTGACCCCCTCGTGGACCAGGGGGACCCGCGCCCGCCGGCCCACGACCCGGAACGCCTGCCTCTCGACGATGCGGTACTCCATGCTGCTGCTCCCTTCGACGACGAGCCGGAAGGACATCCGGGGCTGGGAGACCAGCACCGCGCCCGAGCGCCGGGCCTCGCCGGGGCCGACCCCGTGCATCGCCCGGAACGCCCGGGCGAAGGCCTCGCCCGAGCCGTAGCCGTGGCGGACCGCGACGTCGAGCAGCGTCCGCTCCCCGGCCAGCACCTCCGCCCCGGCGAGGGTGAGCCGGCGCCGGCGCAGGTACTCCGACAGCGGCATCCCGGCGAGCGCCGAGAACAGCCGCCGGAAGTGGTACTCCGAGGTGGTCGCGATCCGCGCCAGTTCGGCCGGGTCGACCGCTCCGTCGAGGTGCTCCTCGATGTACTCCATGGCCTGGTTCAGCCGGTCCAGCATCGCTTCCCGCCCCCGTCCTTCCTTCTGACGCTCCTCACCGTAGGCGGCGGCCACCCGCCCGGACCCGACATCCCGTGCCCGCTCCGGTCGGGTGGCCCGCGCGGCGTCCCCGCGGCTCAGGAGCCGTCGGCGCGCACCGCGTAGACGTACCGGCGGCCGGCGTACTCGCTGAGGTTCCAGATCACCGACTCGGTGAACCTCCAGTCGGTGGTCGCCGAGCCGTGGAAGCTGAGGTCCTCGCAGCCGACCGCCAGCCGGGCCACCGTGGACGGGGTGTCGGCGCCCGAGGCCACCGCGCGCAGCGAGCCGTTGCCGGAGCCGTTGCTGGTGGACAGGTAGTGCCGGGACTGCTGGGAGACCACGCCCTGGATCTTGCCCTGCTTGACGGTGACCGCCTCGGAGGCGGTGGCCGAGGCGAGCCTGCGGTCGGTGTAGTCGAGGTTCCAGCGGACCACCTTGGGCGTGGTGATCTTCGTGCCGTTGCCGTTCCAGCCGGTGCCGGAGTAGTCGACCACCGGGGCGGCGAGGTCCTCGGCGTACTCGCCGACGGTGAGGCTGTCGGGGGTGCTGGCGCGGTCCAGGGCGAGGCAGGAGTAGCGCAGCAGCGTCCCGGTGTTGTCGTACGCGGCGCTCTGCGGCAGCACGTAGCGGTAGTCGTAGGCGTAGTACCTGCCGTCGGAGGCGTCCAGCCCGCAGACGTCGGACTTGCCGGTGGCCACCTCGAAGACCGTGTTCAGGTCGAACACCCGCAGGCCCTTGGTGGTGTCCACCATGTAGAGCAGGTTGCCGTACCAGAGGATGCCGCCCGCGTGCCGCTGCACCGGGGCGTAGGAGGGCGCGCCGGTCGCCGCCTTCACCGGCTCGACGAGCAGCACGTGGCGGTACCTGGGCGCGAGGCGGTCGGTGTAGTCGACGAAGGAGACCCGCACGCCCTTGTTGACCTCGGCGTTCGGCGTGCCGGGGTCGTTGTCCGGGTCGGTGTCGAAGTACCACGAGACCAGCACCACCCGCTTGCCGCCCCAGACGCCCGAGCCGAGCGCGTCGGCGCTGGTGGTGACGCCCTGCGGGACCCATTCGGCGACCCCCTGGTCACCGGGGTTCCAGCCGAAGCCCTCCTGGAAGGCGCCGACCCCGCTCGGGGCCGCGGCCAGGTGCACGGCGTCCCGGTTGGCGCTGGCGAGCACGTCGGCGACGGTGGCCTTCGGCAGCAGGCCCGCCAGTCCGGCGGCCAGCGCCGCGTACGTGCCGTGGCTGTTGCCGAGGCGTTCGGCGAGGGTGAACTGGCGGGGCGACAGGGTCGCGGCCTCGGCCGCCGCCGGGGCGAGGGCGGCGCCGCCGAAGGCCACGAGCGGGCCGGCCGCCATTCCCTTGATGATCGTCCTGCGTGACATGGTCATGGCGTCAGAACGTAGGGCGATCACCGGGCCCCTGACAAGCTGCCACCTCCCCGACCGGCCCAAACGGCGCCGGCCGGGGAGATGTCGTGACGGCCCGGTGTCGGTTCAGACCCGGATCGATTCACACCCGGATCGGGTCAGGCCCGGATCAGATCAGGCCCTGCGCCAGCATCGCGTCCGCCACCAGCTCGAAGCCGGCGATGTTGGCGCCCAGCACGTAGTCCCCGGGGCGGCCGTACTTCTCCGCCGTGGTGTGGCAGGCGGTGTGGATGTTCCGCATGATCTCCGCCAGCCGCTCCTCGGTCCGCTCGAAGGACCAGGCGTCGCGCGAGGCGTTCTGCTGCATCTCCAGCGCGCTGGTGGCGACGCCGCCCGCGTTGGCCGCCTTGCCCGGGCCGAAGGCCACCCCGGCCTCCAGGAAGACCCGGACCGCCTCCGGCGTGGTCGGCATGTTGGCGCCCTCGGCGACGGCGCGCACGCCGCCGCGGACCAGCGCCAGCGCGTCCGCCTCGTCCAGCTCGTTCTGGGTCGCGCAGGGCAGCGCCACGTCGACCGGCACGCTCCAGACGCCGGTGCCCTCCTGGTAGCGGACGTGGGCGCCGCGCAGCTCGGCGTACTCGGAGAGCCGGCCGCGCCGGACCTCCTTGACCTCCTTCAGCAGGTCGAGGTCGATGCCCTTCTCGTCCACCACGAAGCCGGTGGAGTCGGAGGCCGTCACCACGGTCGCGCCGAGCTGCTGGGCCTTCTCGATCGCGTACACCGCGACGTTGCCGGAGCCGGAGACGGAGACCCGCAGGCCGTCCAGCTCCTCGCCGCGGGCGCGCAGCATCTCCTGGGTGAACAGCACACAGCCGTAGCCGGTGGCCTCGGTGCGGGCCTGCGAGCCGCCCCAGCCGATGCCCTTGCCGGTCAGTACGCCGGACTCGTAGCGGTTGGTGATCCGCTTGTACTGGCCGAACAGGTAGCCGATCTCCCGGCCGCCGACGCCGATGTCACCGGCGGGGACGTCGGTGTGCTCGCCGAGGTGGCGGTGCAGCTCGGTCATGAAGGACTGGCAGAAGCGCATGATCTCGGCGTCCGAGCGGCCCTTGGGGTCGAAGTCGGAGCCGCCCTTGCCGCCGCCGATGGCGAGGCCGGTCAGCGCGTTCTTGAAGATCTGCTCGAAGCCCAGGAACTTCACGATCCCGAGGTTCACCGAGGGGTGGAAGCGCAGGCCGCCCTTGTAGGGGCCGAGCGCGCTGTTGAACTCCACCCGGAAGCCGCGGTTGACGTGGATCCGGCCCCGGTCGTCGGTCCACGGCACCCGGAAGATCACCTGCCGCTCGGGCTCCACGACGCGCTCGACGATCCGCGCGTCGATCAGCTCGGGGCGCCGCTCCAGCACCGGGCCGAGGGTCTCCACGACCTCGTGCACGGCCTGGTGGAACTCGGGCTCGCCGGGGTTGCGGCGCAGCACCTCGGCATACAGCGACTCAATGGCGGGGTTTCCGGCGTCGTGGGACGCAGCGGACACGGGGGTAGCCGACATCTTCTGAGGACCTTCCATGGTCTGAAGCGACAGACAGGGCGCCTCCCCCGTCGTCCTGGGGGGAGAACACCGGCGGTCCCCTCGCCATTGAGGGCGTCACGGCGCAATGAACACCAGCGCGGCAACTCCTGGACCGCTCGCGCGGGCACAGTCTCTCACTGCCACCCCCCGTTTGTCCGCCCCTGGTCCACCGGCCTCCGTCCGGCAACCCGTTCGTGAGCTGCACCGACCCTTCGTCCGCCCCCCGCCCGATGTTGTTCAAATTGGAACTACCTAGTACCGTCGACAGCCGAGTACCACCCGAACCGCCCGTCACGAAAGGCCCGCCATGCCCCAGGTGCAGCCGCCGCAGCAGCAGAACCACTCCCCGCAGGCCGGGGCCGCCCGGGTGCGGGCGCGGGTGCGGATTCCGCTGGTGTTCCCGGACGGCTACCGGGCGGAGGCGGAGGTGTTCACCTTCCACGGGCTGGCCGACGGGGCGGAGCACCTGGCGCTGGCGCTCGGCACGGTGCCCGAGAACGCGACGCCGCTGGTGCGGCTGCACTCGGAGTGCCTGACCGGGGACGTCTTCGGCTCCGCCCGGTGCGACTGCGGGCCGCAGCTGCGCGAGGCCGTCGAGCGGATCGCGACCGCCGGCGGCTACCTGCTCTACCTGCGCCAGGAGGGCCGCGGCATCGGCCTGTACAACAAGCTGGACGCCTACGCCCTGCAGGACTCCGGGCTCGACACCTACGACGCCAACACCGCGCTCGGGCTGCCCGAGGACGGGCGCGACTACACCGCCGCCGCGCAGATGCTCGGCGCGCTCGGTGTGCTCGACGCGCTCGGCACCGAGGGGACCGAGGGGGTCGAGGGGACCGAGGGGGTCGAGGGGACCGAGGGGGTCGAGGGGACCGAGGGGGTCGAGGGGACCGAGGGGATCAGGGGGATCGACCTGCTGAGCAACAACCCCGACAAGGCCGCCCAGCTGGCCGCCCTCGGCGTCCCGGTGCGCCGGCGGGTGCCCACCGGCGTGCACGTGTCGGAGAGCAACGTCCACTACCTGCGGGCCAAGGCGGAGCGCACCGGGCACTCGATCGAGCTGTCCCGGCTGGTGGGCTGAGCGGACGGGCGCTCAGTCGGCGACCGGGCGGCCGCGCGGCTCCTCGGCGATCCGGCGGGCGATCTCGGACGGGCGAACCGGGCGGCCGAAGTGCCAGCCCTGCGCCCAGTCGCAGCCGATGACGCGCAGCCGCTCGGCGTCCCGGCCGGTCTCCACGCCCTCGGCGGTGACGGTCAGCCCGAGGGCGTGCGCCATCGAGACCAGTCCGCTGACGATCCGCCAGCCGGTCTCCTCGTCCTTGGCCGGGTCGTGCAGGTCGCCGACGAAGGAGCCGGCGATCTTCAGACCGGAGACCGGCAGGTCGCGCAGGTAGGCGAGGTTGGACCAGCCGGTGCCGAAGTCGTCCACGGCGAGCGAGACACCGAGGCCGACCAGGCCGTGCAGGGTGCGCAGCGCCTCGTCCTCCGGACCGACCACGGTCGACTCGGTGATCTCCAGCTGGAGCCGGGCCGGGTCGAGGCCGGTGGTGTCGAGGATCCGGCCGAGGTCGCCGACCAGGGCGGCGCTGCGGGCCTGGCGCACCGCCAGGTTGACGTTGAGCTGGGGCAGCGCTTGATCCAGTCGGCGGCCTGGCCGCAGGCCTGCTCCAGCACCCAGCGGCCGAGCGGCATGATCAGCCCGGTCTCCTCGGCGGTGGTGACGAACTCGTCCGGGCCGAGCACGCCCATCTGTGGGTGGCGCCAGCGCACCAGCGCCTCGACGGCGGCCAGCCGGCCGTCGGCGAGCGCGTAGAGCGGCTGGTAGTCGATGAAGAACTCGCCCCGGTCGAGGGCGGCGGGCATCCGCACCGAGACGGCGTAGCGGGAGACGGCGCGGGCGTTCTCCTTGGGGTCGAAGAGAATCCAGCGGCCCCGGCCGGCCTCCTTGGCGCGGTAGAGCGTGAGGTCGGCGGCGCGCACGGCGGCGCCGGGGGTGGTGGTGGAGACCCGGCGCTCCAGGACGCCGACGCTGGCTCCGACGGCCAGCTTGTGGTCGCCGATCAGCACCGGCCCGGCGAGTGCCTTGAGCACGGTCTTGGCGGCGGCGACCGCCTCCTGCTCACCGCGGCTCTTCTCCAGCAGGACGACGAACTCGTCCCCGCCGAGCCGGGCCACCAGGTGCCCGAGCGGGGTGAGCGCGGCCTTCAGCCGGGCGGCGACGGCGCACAGCAGCTCGTCGCCGGTGTCGTGGCCGAGGCTGTCGTTGACCACCTTGAAGCCGTCGAGGTCGACGTAGCACAGACCGAACCGGGCGCCCGGGTCCGGGTCCTCGAAGAGCTTCTCCAGCCGTTCGAAGAACGCGGCCCGGTTGGGCAGCCCGGTCAGCGGGTCGTGGGTGGCCTGGTGGCGCAGCCGCTCCTGGAGCCGGTAGCGGTCGGTGACGTCCTCCAGCATGGCGACCTGGTACTGCGGGAGGCCGTCGTCGTCGCGGATCAGCGAGACCGTCAGGTGGGTCCAGACGATCTCGCCGTCCTGGCGGTAGTAGGGCTTGTCGAACTGGAAGTAGTCGCGCTTGCCGCTGATCAGGTCCTCGTAGGCCTCCCAGACGCCGTCGGCGTCCTCGGGGTGGACGAGGTCGCCGACCCGGCGGCCGATCATGTCGTCGGGGCCGGCGCCGAAGAGTTCCTGGAGGGCCTTGTTGACGGCCAGGATGTTGCCGTTGGTGTCGCCGATGCCGATGCCGATCGCGGCGCTCTCGAACAGGGCGCGGAACCGGGCCTCGGAGGCGCGCAGCGCCCGCTCGGCCTCCTTGCGGGCGACGTCGGCGGCGGTGCGGATGGCCTCCTGCTCGCGCAGGGTGCGCTCGCGCAGCGCGGCCGCCCAGCCGGCCGCGAAGGCGCCGCTCACGGCGGGGCCGCGGCCGTCGGCGGCGCGCTGGCGCTGGAGGAGTTCGACGGCCCGGGCCAGCACCACCGGGTCGGTGAAGTGGGCGTCGACCAGCTCGGCCCCGGCCTCGGCCGCCAGCTGCGGTTCGAACGGGTGGTCCAGCTGGGCGCGGTGGAGCAGCCCGGCGGTCCGGGAGACCAGCCGGCCGAGCAGGCCGGGGTGGACGGCCGTGCCGTGGTCACCGGAGAGCAGCCGCGCCCAGTCCTCGTGGAACCGCTCGGCGCCGCTGCTCGGTTCCGGTGCCTCCGTCACGGACGGAGCCCCACGCCCGCCACCCCGGTCATCCGCTCGGGGTGCTCGCCGACCGTCTCCGGCTGGTCCGGGCGCCACTGCGGCAGGTAGACGACGCCGGGCTCGACCAGCTCGAAGCCCTCGAACATCGCGGTGATCTGCTCGTGGGTGCGCATGGTCAGCGGGGTGGGCGTCATCCGGTACAGCCGCTGGTGGTCCTCGGCCTGGTCGGGGCGGCCCTCCAGGGAGGCGTGCGAGAGGACGAGGGCGCTGCCCGGCGGGAGGGCGTCGCGGATCACCGCGATCAGCTTCCACGGGTCCTCGGCGTCCTGGACGAAGTGCATGACGGCGACCAGCAGGACGGCCACCGGCTCGCCGGCGGCGAGCAGCTCGGTCACCTCGGGGCGGGACATGAGGTCCTCGACGTCCCGCACGTCGGCCTGGACGACGGAGCTGCCCGGGTCCTCCTCCAGCAGCAGGCGGCTGTGCGCGACGGCGACCGGGTCGCGGTCCACGTAGACGACCCGCGCCTCGGGGCGGATGGCGCGGGCGATCTCGTGGACGGCGCCGAAGGTGGGGATGCCGGAGCCGATGTCGAGGAAGCGGCCGATGCCGCGCTCGGCGGCGAACTGGACGGCGCGGCGCAGGAAGGCCCGGTTGGAGCGCATGATCTGGGGCAGCTCCGGCCACAGGGCGATGGCCTTGCGGGCCATCTCCCGGTCGACCTCGAAGTTGTGCGAGCCCCCGAGGTAATAGTCGTAGACCCGCGCGGCGTTCGGTTTGTCCAGGTCCGTGCCCTCCGGTACCCAGTTCGGTCGCCGCATCCTCGGGACTCCTTCGTTCCGGTTCCGGTGTACCAGCCGCCGAATGTGGCTGCTGTGACTGATGAGACTACAAGCACAAAAGATCCTCCTCTGCACGTCGGACGGGTGCAAGCGGAGTCCGGGCCTCCTTCCGGCGCCGCCCCGGCCGCCCGCACCCGGCCGCTACAGTGCCCCCGTGGACCCCAACCACTACCGGTTCCACGGGATGTGGCGGCTGCCCGCCCCGCCTGCGGCCGTGTACCGGGCGCTCGCCGACGTCGCCGGGTACCCGCGCTGGTGGCCGGAGATCCGCGACGTCCGGAAGACCGGGCCGGACCGCGGCGAGGTGCTGGTCCGCGCGCTGCTCCCCTACCGGCTGGTCATCGGGCTCACCGCCGTCCGGCAGGACCCGGCCGCCGGAGTGCTGGAGGCGGCGATGCACGGGGACCTCACCGGCTGGTCGCGCTGGACGGTCACCGGGGACGGCGCGGGCGGCGCCCTGGCCCTGTTCGAGGAGGACACCCGCCCGGCCAAGCCACTGCTGCGCCGCCTCGCGCTGCCCGCCCGGCCTCTGTTCCGGGCCAACCACGCGGTGATGATGCGGCGCGGCCGGCGCGGCCTCGCGGCGCACCTGTCCGGGCGCCCGGACGGGGGCGCCTGACCCCACCGGACTCCCGGCCGGCCCCGAACGGCACACCCCGTCCACCCGGACGGGTACGCAAGGTCCGCCCCGTCGCGGCGGCCGGATCCATGCGCCCGGCGGCCGGATCCATGCGCCCCGGAGCCCGCTTCACCCGTCCGCACCGCCGCCGGCCTGCGGCGACCGGCCTTGACCCGATGTTTGCGCGGCGCCTTCGCATGGTCCGGGGCAGACTGGGCAGGGTAGTCCGGGCCGCACCCGTGTCCCGAGGATGGTGAGTCCGGTGATACCCCTTCGACCGCCCAACCAGACCGACCGGCGGAGCACCGCGCCGCGCACCGACGCCGCGACCCCGCGCACCGACGCGGTGACCCCGCTCACCGAGTCGGCCGCCCGCAGCCACGTGGCGGGCGTCTGCTTCAAGATCGGGCCGCCCCGGCTGGTGGGCGTCGAGGTCGAGTGGTTCGTCCACGACGACCGATGTCCCGACCGGCCGGTCCCCCCTGAACGGCTGCACGCCGCACTGGACGCACTGCCACTCGGCGGACCCGACGGGACCTCGCTCCCGTCCGGCTCCCGCCTCACTCTCGAACCCGGCGGTCAGGTCGAGCTCAGCTCCCCGCCCGCCGACAGCCTCACCGGATGCGTCGCCGACACCAGGCGCGACCTCGGAGCCCTGCGGGCCGCCTTCGCCGCCCAGGGCCTGCGGCTCACCGGCACCGGCACCGACCCGCTGGGCCGCCCCCGCACGATGGTGCTGGACCATCCGCGCTACCTCGCGATGCAGCGCCACTTCGACGCCGCGGGCCCCTGGGGCCGGATCATGATGACCGGCACCGCCTCGCTCCAGGTCTGCCTGGACGCCGGGGCGGAGGACGGCCCGCACGCCCTGGAGCGCCGCTGGCTGCTCGCCCACCGGCTCGGCCCGGTGCTGGTCGCCGCCTTCGCCAACTCCCCGCTGCTGGACGGCCGCCCCACCGGGCACCGCTCCACCCGGCAGACCGTCTGGTCCCGGATGGACCCCACCCGCACCCTCGCCCCCGCGCCCGGGGACGGCGACCCGCGCGAGTCCTGGGCCGGGTACGTCCTGGACGCCGAGGTGCTCTGCGTGCGCCGCCACGACGGCCTGCCGTGGACCGCCCCGGCCGGGCTGACCTTCCGCGACTGGCTGCGCGGCGCCGGCGAGCGCCCGCCCACCCTGGCCGACCTCGACTACCACCGCACCACGCTCTTCCCGCCGGTGCGCCCGCGCGGCCACCTGGAACTGCGGATGATCGACGCCCAGCCGGGCGACGGCTGGATCGTGCCGACAGCCCTGGTCACCGCGCTGCTGGACGACCCCCTCGCCGCGGACGCCGCGCTCGCCGCCCTGGAACCGCTGCAGCCGCCCCCGGGCGAGGACGGCCCGCCCGCGCCGCGCAGCGACGTCTGGCGCCGGGCCGCCGCCCTGGCCACCGCCGACCCCGAGCTGCGCCACGCCTCGCTCGCCTGCTTCGCCGCCGCGGACGCCGCGCTGGGCCGGATGCCCGGCGCCGAGCGGCTGCGCGCCACCCTCGCCGCCTACGCCGAGCGCTACCCCGCGCGCGGCCGCTGCCCGGCCGACGACCAGCTGGACGCCCTGCGCACCGGCACCCGACGCACTCCCCCGGAGGAGGCCGCACCATGATCGACGACGCCCGCGAGGCCGGGACCACTCCCCCGTCGGAGACCCTGGCGCCGGAGGCTCCCGCCCCGGACGCGATCGCCCCGGAGGCGCTGCGCGAGACGATCGCCGCCGAGCTGCTGGCCGCCCGCGCCCGCACCGCCGCGCTCACCGACTGCGTCGAGGACCACGACCTCACCGCCCAGCACTCCCCGCTGATGTCCCCGCTGGTCTGGGACCTCGCGCACATCGGCAACCAGGAGGAGCTCTGGCTGCTGCGCAACGTCGGCGGCCGGGACCCGATGCACCCCGAGATCGACCCGCTCTACGACGCCTTCGAGCACCCGCGCGCCGAGCGCCCGAGCCTGCCGCTGCTGCCGCCCGCCGAGGCCCGGGCGTACGCGGGCGAGGTCCGCGGCCGGGTGCTCGACCTGCTCGCCGCCAGCCCCCTGGAGGGCGCGCCGCTGCTGGCCGCCGGGTTCGCCTTCGGCATGATCGCCCAGCACGAGCAGCAGCACGACGAGACCATGCTGATCACCCACCAGCTCCGCACGGGCGAGCCCGCGCTGGCCGCTCCCCCGCCGCCGCCCGCCCCGGCGGACGCCGCCGCGCTGCCCGCCGAGGTGCTGATCCCGGCCGGCCCGTTCACCATGGGCACCGACACCGAGCCGTGGGCGCTGGACAACGAGCGCCCCGCCCACCGCGTCGACCTGCCCGCCTACCGGCTGGACACCACACCGGTCACCAACGCCGCCTACCTGCGCTTCATCGAGGACGGCGGCTACGACGAGCCGCACTGGTGGACGCCCGAGGGCTGGGCGCACCGGCGCAGCGCCGGCCTGAGCGCACCGCTGTTCTGGCGCCGCGAGGACGGCCAGTGGCTGCGCCGCCGGTTCGGCGTGCTGGAGCCGGTGCCGCTCGACGAGCCGGTGCTGCACGTCAGCTGGTACGAGGCGGACGCCTACGCCCGCTGGGCCGGGCGCCGGCTGCCGACCGAGGCCGAGTGGGAGAAGGCCGCCCGGCACGACCCGGCCACCGGCCGCTCCCGGCGCTACCCGTGGGGCGACGGCGCGCCCGGCCCCGAGCACGCCAACCTCGGCCAGCGCCACCTGCGCCCGGCCCCGGCCGGCAGCTACCCGGACGGCCGCTCCCCCTACGGGGTGCGGCAGCTGATGGGCGACGTGTGGGAGTGGACGGCCAGCGACTTCCACCCCTACCCGGGCTTCCGGGCCTGGCCCTACCGGGAGTACTCGGAGGTGTTCTTCGGGCCGGAGTACAAGGTGCTGCGCGGCGGCTGCTTCGCGGTGGCGCCGGTCGCCTGCCGGGGCACCTTCCGCAACTGGGACTACCCGGTCCGCCGGCAGATCTTCGCCGGGTTCCGCACCGCCGCCGACGTCGACGACGGCTCCGGCCCCGGGGTCGTCGCGGAGGCCGGCTGATGTGCCGCCACCTCGCCTACCTGGGCGAGCCGGTGGCACCCGGGACGCTGCTGGTGGAGCCGCCCTTCGGGCTCTACCGGCAGTCCTGGGCGCCGCGCCTGCAGCAGTACGGCACGGTCAACGCGGACGGCTTCGGCCTCGGCTGGTACGCGGACGGCGACGAGGTGCCGGCCCGCTACCGCCGGGCCGGGCCGGTCTGGGCGGACGCCTCGTTCGCCGACCTCGCCCGCGTCCTGCGCACCCGGGCGCTGCTGGCGGCGGTCCGCTCGGCCACCGAGGGCTGCGCGGCGGGCGAGGAGGCGGCCGCGCCGTTCGCCGCCGGGCGCTGGCTGTTCAGCCACAACGGGGCGCTGGTCGGCTGGCCGGAGCGGACCGGCGCGCTCGCCGCGCTGCTGCCCCCGCAGGAGTTGCTCGGCCTGGTGGCGCGCACCGACTCGGCGCTGCTCTGGGCGCTCACGCTGCACCGGCTGCGGGCGGGCGCCGGGCTCGGCGAGGCGCTGGCCGGCACCGTCGCCGAGACGGCCGCGCACACCACCGGGCGGATCAATCTGCTGCTCACCGACGGCCGGGAGATCGCCGCCACCGCCTGGGGCGACACCCTGCACCACCGCACGGTGCCCGGGCTCGGCGTGCTGGTCGCCTCCGAGCCCTCCGACGACCTTCCCGGCTGGACGGTCGTGCCGGACCGCTCGCTGCTGCTGGCCGGTCCGGACGGGGTGACCGTCAAGCCGCTCTGAACGCGGCTGCCCCGGTCCGGCCGGCCGCCTGGCCGCGACTGGCCGGTCGACCGGCGGACCGGCCGACCGGCCGACTCAAGGTCCACATCTCTTCACTTCCTGAACAGAGGATCCACCTGTCATGAGCACCTTTGATCTCACCCGGCTGCTGCCCTCCGACCACTTCAGCACCGCGCTGCGGCACGACGCGCGGACCGGCCTGACCGCCGAACCCAAGTGGCTGCCGCCCAAGTGGTTCTACGACGCGCAGGGCAGCGAGCTGTTCGAGGAGATCACCCGACTGCCGGAGTACTACCCGACCCGGGCCGAGCGGGCGATCCTCACCGCCCGGGCCGGCGAGATCGCCGCCGCCACCCGGGCCCGCACCCTGGTGGAGCTGGGCTCCGGCTCCTCCGAGAAGACCCGGCTGCTGCTGGACGCGCTGCGCGACCTCGGCACGCTGGAGACGTACGTACCGGTGGACGTCAGCGAGAGCGCGCTGACCTCGGCCGGCGAGACGCTCGCCGCCGACTACCCGGGCCTCGCGGTGCACGGCGTGCTGGCCGACTTCACCGCCCGCCTCGACCTGCCGCCGGCCGGCGGCCCGCGGCTGGTCGCCTTCCTCGGCGGCACCCTCGGCAACCTGCTGCCGCCCGAGCGGGCCGCCTTCCTGCGCGGGCTGGGCTCCGCGCTCGGCCCGGACGACTCGCTGCTGCTCGGCACCGACCTGGTCAAGGACCCGGCGGTGCTGGTCGCCGCCTACGACGACGCGGCCGGGGTGACCGCGGAGTTCAACCGCAACGTGCTCAACGTGCTGAACCGCGAGCTGTCCGCCGACTTCGAGCCGGAGGCGTTCGCCCACGTGGCGCGCTGGGACGCGGAGCAGGAGTGGATCGAGATGCGGCTGCGCTCGCTGGTCACGCAGACCGTGAAGATCCCGGCGCTGGACCTGCCGGTGCACTTCACCGAGGGCGAGGAGCTGCGCACCGAGGTCTCGGCGAAGTTCCGCCGCGAGCGGGTCGCCGAGGAGCTGGCGGCGGCCGGCCTGCGACTGGCGGCCTGGTGGACGGACGAGGAGGGGCGGTTCGGGCTCTCGCTGGCCCAGCCGGCCGGGGAGGGCGGCCTGATCGGTATTTGATCGTTCACCTTACTAATGGCTTAAGGGATTTGGGCAGGATCCCACGTACAACACTTGAACATTGAGGGGTTACGATCTCGGCTACCGAACTCAGCGTGGAGTACCAGGAGTCAAGATCGTGAGCGTCACCCAGCAGTCCGCGGGCCCCTCGGGGGCGACGACCGGGCCGGCACCGTCCGGCCGGCTCGGCTTCGTCGTCTTCATCACCGCCGCCGCGGCCCTCGGCGGGTTCCTGTTCGGCTACGACAGCTCCGTGATCAACGGCGCGGTCTCCGGCATCCAGGAGAAGTTCGGTGTCGGCGACGGTGTGACCGGTCTGATCGTCTCCTCCGCGCTGCTGGGCTCGGCGGTCGGCGCCGCGCTGGCCGGCCGGTTCGCCGACCGCTACGGCCGGACCACCGTGATGAAGGCCGGGGCGCTGCTCTTCGCGGTCAGCGCGATCGGCTCGATGCTGCCGTTCTCCGCCTGGGACCTCGCCCTGTGGCGCGTCCTCGGCGGAGCCGCCATCGGCATCGCCTCGGTGATCGCCCCGACCTACATCGCCGAGGTGGCACCGGCGAAGTACCGCGGCCGGCTGGCCTCCTTCCAGCAGGCCGCCATCGTGCTCGGCATCGCGATCTCGCAGCTGGTCAACTGGCTGCTGGCGAACGCCGCCGGCGGCGACACCCGCGGCCACCTGCTCGGCCTGGAGGCCTGGCAGTGGATGCTCGGCATCTGCGTGGTGCCGGCCGCCGTCTACTTCGTGCTCGCCTCGACCATCCCCGAGTCCCCGCGCTTCCTCATCTCGGCCGGCCGGCTGGACGAGGCCCGCACCGTCCTGATCGGGATCGAGGGCGAGGGCGGCGACACCGACGCCCGGATCGCGGAGATCCGGGGCCTGATCGCCTCCGACCACCGCCCGCGCTTCCGCGACCTGCTCGGCGGGCGCTTCGGCCTGCTGCCGATCGTCTGGGCGGGCATCGGGCTGTCCGTGTTCCAGCAGCTGGTCGGCATCAACGTGATCTTCTACTACTCGTCGATCCTCTGGCAGTCGGTGGGCATCGACCAGTCCAACTCGCTGCTGATCAGCTTCATCGGCTCGGTCATCAACATCCTCGGCACCGTGATCGCGATCCTGCTGGTCGACCGGATCGGCCGCAAGCCGCTCGCGCTGATCGGCTCGGCCGGCATGGCCGTCGCGCTGGGCGCCTGCGCCTGGGCGTTCTCCTCCGCCACCGGCAGCGGCGAGGACGTCACCCTGCCCGACCTGCAGGGCACCGTGGCGCTCATCGCCGCCAACGCCTTCGTGCTGTTCTTCGCGCTCTCCTGGGGCGTGGTGGTCTGGGTGATGCTCGGCGAGATGTTCCCCAACCGGATCCGCGCCGCCGCGCTCTCGCTGGCCGCCTCCGCGCAGTGGATCGCCAACTGGGCGATCACCGTCTCGTTCCCGGCCCTCTCGCGCTGGAACCTCTCGGCCACCTACCTCGCGTACGCGGTGTTCGCGGCGCTGTCGCTGGTGTTCGTGGCGCGCTTCCTCAAGGAGACCAAGGGCGTGCGCCTGGAGGACATGGGGTAGCCCCCGCGTGGGACAAGCCCCCGCGCGGCCTCCGGCCCCCGCACCCTAGCGTGAAGACGCCGGGGGCGGGGGCCGAATCGTTCACTCGCTGCGGCGGCGCGGACACCTCCGGTATCCCTGTGCGGCAGGAGGGATGTCCTTGATCTTCGACCGGCTTCGCACCCGCAGCACGCGCCGATCCGCCGCCACCGCCCGCGCCTGCCCCTACTCGCACGCCCACGTCCACGGCCACCTGGTGCCGGAGGAGTCCGCCGGAGCGTCCGCGCCTTCGCCTTCGCAGGCACCCGACCGACCCTTCACCGACCCCCGGCAGGCCGCCGAGTTCATCCGGCGGTTCCACGCCGAGCAGCCCGCCGCCGGCGACCCGGACGCGCGGATACGCGCCGTCCTCGACGAGATCGACCGCACCGGCAGCTACCAGCACACCCCCGCCGAACTCGCCCACGGCGCCAGGCTCGCCTGGCGCAACGCCGCCCGCTGCATCGGCCGGCTCTACTGGCGCAGCCTGGTGGTGCGCGACCTGCGCCACCTCTCCTCCGCCGACGACATCGCCACCGAGTGCTTCGAGCACCTGCGCACCGCCACCAACGGCGGGCGGATCCGCCCGGTGATCTCCGTGTTCGCCCCCGACCGGCCCGGCCGCCCCGCCGCCCGGATCCTCAACCAGCAGCTGGTCCGCTACGCCGGCCACCCCGGCCCGGACGGCCGGTGGATCGGCGACCCGGCCGGCGCGCAGCTGGCCGCCCGGGCCCGCGACCTCGGCTGGAAGGGTGGCGAGGAGCGGTTCGAGGTGCTGCCGCTGCTCGTCCAGGAACGGGCCGGCGAGCGGCCCAGCTGGTACGAGCTGCCCGAGGACACCACCCTGGAGGTCCGGCTCTCGCACCCCGGGCACCAGTGGTTCGCCGATCTCGGCCTGCGCTGGTACGCGGTGCCGGCGATCAGCGACCTCACGCTGGAGATCGGCGGCGTGCGCTACCCCACCGCGCCGTTCAACGGCTGGTACATGGGCACCGAGATCGGCGCCCGCAACCTCGCCGACGCCGACCGCTACGACATGCTGGCGACCGTCGCCGACCGGCTCGGCCTGGACACCTCCAGCGACCGCACGCTCTGGCGGGACCGCGCCCTGGTGGAGCTGAACATCGCGGTGCTGCACTCCTTCGAGGAGGCCGGGGTGACCATGGCCGACCACCACACCGAGTCCGAGCGGTTCCTGCGGCACGTGGCGCGGGAGAAGCGCGCCGGCCGGCCGACACCCGCCGACTGGAGCTGGATCGTGCCGCCGGTCTCCGGCGGGCTGACCCCCGTCTACCACCGGTACTACGACCCGGTGGACCCCGCGCTGCGCCCGGCGTTCGTGGCCCGCGAGCCCTGGTGACCCGGCCGCTCCAGCCGTTCGAAGCGCAGCTCCAGGCCGTCGAGGAGCGCCTCCAGGCCCGTCTCGAAGGCGCCCTCGTCCACCGCCGCCCGGTGCTCGGCCAGCCGGTGCGCCTCGCCGAGGTGCGGGTAGTCGGCCGCGTCGTACACCCCGGCGTCCTCCGGGAAGCCGGCCGCGAAGGAGGCCAGCGCCGAGCCGGTGACGAAGTACCGCATCAGCGCGCCGACCCTGGTCGCCTGCCCGCGCGGCCAGCCGGCCTCGACCAGGTGGCCGAAGACGGCGTCGGCCAGCCGCAGCGCGTTCGGCCGCCGCCCCGGCCCCTGGGCGAGCACCGGGACGATGTTGGGGTGGGCGGCGAGCGCGGCGCGGTAGGAGCGGGCCCAGTCGCGCAGCGCCCGCGGCCAGGGCGTGCCGGGCGCGAACATCGACAGGTCGACCTCGCCCATCACCCCGTCCACCACCGCGTCCAGCAGCTCGTCCTTGGTGGCGAAATGGTTGTAGAGGGAGGGCCCGCTCACCGAGAGCTCGCCGGCCAGCCGGCGGGTGGAGAGCGCGGCCAGCCCCTCCTCGTCGACCAGGCGCAGCGCGGCGGCGACGATGCGTTCGCGGTTGAGCAGGGGGGTGCGCGGGCGGGGCATCGGCGCGGTTCCTCCGGTGGGTGCGTCCGGTCGGGTGGGGGGTGGACCGATTCTGGCAGGTGCCCCTTCCCAGCGCGGCCGGTCGGGGCTACAGTCCCCTCGTAAAACTTGCAGCGCTAGTTTAACCGGGAGCGCCCCGATGGACCTCGAACTCTCCGGGGAACAGACCGCCGTCCGCGCACTCGCGGCCTCCTTCACCGACCGCGAGATCGTGCCGCACGCCGCCGCCTGGGACCGCGCCGAGTCGGTCGACCGCGCGATCGTCGGCAAGCTGGGCGGCCTCGGCTTCCTCGGCCTGACCATCCCCGAGGAGTACGGCGGCAGCGGCGGCGACCACCTCGCCTACTGCCTGGTCCTGGAGGAGCTGGGCCGGGGCGACTCCGCCGTGCGCGGCATCGTCTCGGTCTCGCTCGGCCTGGTCGCGAAGTCGGTCAACGCCTTCGGCAGCGAGGAGCAGAAGCGGCACTGGCTGCCCCGGCTCACCTCCGGCGCGGCGCTCGGCTGCTTCGCCCTCACCGAGCCCGGCACCGGCTCCGACGCCGCCAACCTCACCACCCGGGCCGTGCGCGAGGGCGAGCACTGGCTGCTCAGCGGCACCAAGACCTTCATCACCAACGGCACCTGGGCCGACGTCGCGCTCGTCTTCGCCCGCACCGGCGAGAGCGGCCACCGGGGCATCACCGCCTTCCTGGTCCCCACCGAGCTGCCCGGCTTCACCCGCACCGAGATCCACGGCAAGCTCGGCCTGCGCGGCCAGGCCACCGCCGAACTCTCCTTCGACCGCGTCCGGGTGCCCGACAGCGCCCGGCTCGGCGAGATCGGCAAGGGCTTCACCGTCGCCATGGCGGCGCTCGCCAAGGGCCGGATGTCGGTCGCCGCCGGCTGCGTGGGCATCGCCCGGGCCTGCCTGGACGCCGCCGTCCGCTACGCCGGCGAGCGCGAGCAGTTCGGCGCGCCGATCGCCTCGCACCAACTGGTGCAGCAGTTGCTCGCCGGGATCGCCGTGGACGTCGAGGCCGCCCGGCTGCTCACCTGGAAGGTCGCCGACCACATCGAGCGCGGCCTGCCGTTCGCCACCGAGTCCTCCGTCGCCAAGCTGTTCGCCAGCGAGGCGGCGGTGCGGGCCGCCAACAACGCCCTCCAGGTGTTCGGCGGCTACGGCTTCATCGACGAGTACCCCGTCGGCAAGTACCTGCGCGACGCGCGGGTGATGACTCTCTACGAGGGCACCAGCCAGATCCACCAGTTGCTCATCGGGCGCGCGCTCACCGGCGTCAGCGCCTTCTGACCCACGTTTCCTCGTTCCCGAAAACTCGACACCTCGACACCTCGACACCTCGACACCTCGACAAGGAGCCCGACGTCGTGCGTCCTGTCTACTTCGCCGCAGCCCGCCGCACACCCATCGGCCGGCTGCGCGGAGCGCTCGCCACGGTCCGCCCGGACGACCTCTCGGCCACCGTGCTGCGCGCCCTGCTCGCCGGCCTGCCCTCCCTCGACCCGGCCCGGATCGACGACGTCTACTGGGGCGCCGCCAACCAGGCCGGCGAGGACAACCGCAACGCCGCCCGGATGGCCGTGCTGCTCGCCGGGCTGCCCGACAGCGTCCCCGGCGCCACCGTCAACCGCCTCTGCGCCTCCGGCCTGGAGGCAGTCACCATGGCCGCCCGGGCCATCGGATCCGGCGAGGCGGACGTCGTGCTCGCCGGCGGCTGCGAGTCGATGACCCGCGCCCCCTTCGTCCTCCCCCGCCCCGACGAGGCGCTGCCGCACCGGATCGAGACCTTCGACACCCGGCTCGGCTGGCGGCTCACCCACCCCCGGATGGCCGAGCTGCACGGCGTGCTCTCCATGGGAGAGACCGCCGAGGAGGTGGCCGCCCGGTTCGGCATCACCCGGGAGCGGCAGGACGCCTTCGCGCTGCGCAGCCACCAGCGGGCCGCCGCCGCCCGCGAGGACGGCCACTTCGACGCCGAGTTGGTCCCGGTCGAGCGGCCCGACGGGGTGAGTGTCGAGGCGGACGAGTCGATCCGCGAGGACACCAGCCTGGAGAAGCTGGCCCGGCTCAAGCCCGCCTTCCGCCCCGGCGGCACGGTGACGGCGGGCAACGCCTCGCCGATGAACGACGGCGCGGCCGGGCTCGTCCTGGTCAGCGAGGAGGCGCTGCGCGAGTTCGGCCTGGAGCCGCTCGGCCGGTACGTGGCCGGCGCCTCGGCGGGCGTGCACCCGGACGTGATGGGCATCGGGCCGGTGCCGGCCACCCGCAAGGCGCTCGCCCGGGCCGGCTGGACGCTGGACGCGGTCGAGGAGGCCGAGCTGAACGAGGCCTTCGCCGCCCAGGTGCTGGCCTCCGTCGACCAGTTGGGGATCGACCCGGAGCTGGTCAACCCGACCGGCGGCGCGATCGCGCTGGGCCACCCGCTCGGCGGTTCCGGCGCCCGGATCCTCACCACCCTGCTGCACCGGATGCGCCGCACCGGCGGGCGCCGGGGCCTGGCCACCATGTGCGTGGGGGTCGGCCAGGGCACGGCGGTGCTGGTGGAGTCCGCCTGAGGGCTGAGGGCCGGGGGCCGAGGGCTCACGACTGACAACTGACAAATAACAGATGACAGCTGACAGATTTCAGATAACAGATTTCAGATAACAGATTCTGTCAGCTGTCAGCCGGACCTCCACCTCCCGAGGAGCAGCACCATGACGCGTTTCGCAGGCAGGGTCGCCGTCGTCACCGGCGGCGCGCAGGGCATCGGCGCGGCGACCGCGCGCCGGCTGGCCGAGGAGGGCGCGGCGGTGGCCGTGGTCGACCTCTCGGCCGAACGGGCCGCCGGGACGGCCGGGGAGATCACCGCCAAGGGCGGCACGGCCCGGGCGTACGGCTGCGATGTGGCCGACTACGACGCCGTCGAGGAGGTCTTCGCCCGGATCGCCGAGGACCTCGGCGGCCTGCACATCCTGATCAACAACGCCGGGATCACCCGGGACAACCTGTTCTTCAAGATGCCCAAGGCAGACTGGGACGCGGTGCTGACGGTCAACCTGACCAGCGCCTACAACTGCAGCCACGTGGCGCAGAAGTACATGGTGGCGCAGAAGTGGGGCAAGATCGTCTCGCTCAGCTCGCGCTCGGCGCTCGGCAACCGCGGCCAGGCGAACTACGCCGCCGCCAAGGCCGGGATCCAGGGCCTGACGGCGACCCTCGCCATCGAGCTGGGCCCGTTCAACATCAACGTCAACGCGGTGGCCCCCGGCTACATCGCCACCGCGATGACCGCCGCGACGGCCGCCCGGGTCGGCGCCACGGCCGAGGAGCACCAGTCCGAGGTGTCCGCCCGCACCCCGCTGCGGCGGGTCGGGCAGCCGGAGGAGATCGCCTCGGTGGTCGCCTTCCTCGCGAGCGAGGACGCCTCGTACGTCAGCGGCCAGACGCTGTACGTCAACGGCGGGGCGCGCTGACACGGGCTGACACGGGCAATTCTTCTGACGCCGGGTCAGCAGACCGTCCCTGGTGGTGGGTTACCTTCGCCGGGGACGGTCCCGACCTCTTCCCAGCGCCCCGAGGAGCCCGATGGCAAGCCCGCACCCCGTTCGCCGTGCCCTGGCCCTGCTCGCCGTCGGGGCCACCGCCCTCGCGGCCGGCGCCGTCTCCACCGGCACCGACACCCGCGCCTCCGCTTCCGCCGCCGCCCCGGCCGCCCACCGCGCCGCCGGCGTCCACGTCCGCCCCGCCTCGGCCGGCCGGGTGAGCGCCGTCGGCCGCACGGCGCCGCTGAGCACCTCGCAGTGCCTCGGCGAACTCGGTATCCACTGCTACTCCCCGCTCCAGTACCGCGAGGCCTACAACCTCGGCCCCCTCTACCGGGAGGGCGTCACCGGCAAGGGCCGCACCATCGTCATCGTCGACTCCTTCGGCTCGCCCACCATCCAGCACGACCTGGAGGTCTTCGACCGGCAGTGGGGCCTGCCCGACACCCAGGTCGAGGTGATCAAGTGGGGCGACGTCCCACCGTTCGACCCCACCAACCCCGACCACACCGCCTGGGCGGGCGAGGCCACCCTCGACGTCGAGTACGCGCACGCCATCGCGCCGGACGCCCACATCATCCTGGTCGAGACCGGCACCGCCGAGACGGAGGGCACCACCGGCCTGCCCGAGATGATGGACGCCGAGCGGGCCCTCATCCGCGCCGGCCGGGCCGACGTCGTCTCGCAGAGCTTCGGCGCCACCGAGAACACCTTCCCCGGCTTCGACGAGGGCGACTTCCGCTCGCTGACCGACCTGCGCTACGCCTTCGAGGAGGCCGCCGCGCACGACGTCACCGTGCTCGCCTCCTCCGGCGACGCCGGCGCCACCGACTACCAGCAGAACGGCACCGACCTCTACCCCTACCGGGTCAACTCCTGGCCCTCCTCCGACCCGCTGGTCACCTCCGTCGGCGGCACCCAGCTCACCCTCGACGACGCCGGCCGGCGCACCGCGCCCGACAAGGTCTGGCACGACGCCTACGGCGCGGGCGGCGGCGGGGTCTCCGGCGTCTTCGAGCGGCCGCTCTACCAGGCGGGCGTCGCCGCCGTCACCGGCAACCACCGCGGTACCCCCGACATCAGCATGAGCGCGGCCGTCGACGGCGGCGCGTGGACGTACGAGTCCTACGACCCCGCCCGGGCCGGCTGGCACCTCACCGGCGGCACCAGCGAGGCCGCGCCGGTCTTCGCCGGCGTGGTCGCCCTCGCCGACCAGCTCGCCGGCCACCGCCTCGGCCGGCTCAACTGGCGCCTCTACGCCCTCGATCTGCTCCCGGCGCAGCGGAGCGGCCTGGTCGACGTGACCACCGGGGACAACTCCTGGGACGGCGTCACCGGCTACCGGGCCACCAGGGGCTACGACCTCGCCAGCGGCCTCGGCACCATCGACGCCCACCGCTTCGTCCACGCCCTCGCGGGCCGCTGAAGCCGGTTGCGGAAGGCCGGCCCCGGGCAGGTCGGAGTTCGGTGGTGCCCTGCGGGTTCCCATGGTCCGGGCGAGGCTGCGCATGGGGGCGACGGCTTGCACCGCGTGGTGCAGGCCGTCGCCTTCCTGTCGGCGCTCTCGGACGCCGGGCGCAGGAGACACTCTGGTCGCGCAGAAACAGATCTGACACGATCTCACCCGAATCAGCGCAAGCTGTGGAGCTTTCGAGAAGATCTGAGGCCGACTTTGAAGACCTTACGCAACCGCATACCGCATCTGGTGGCGTTCGCGCTGCTGCTCCTGGGAATGATGACCGGCGCAACGGCGCAGGCACAGGCGGCTCCTCAGCAGGTCACCGCCAGCAGGACCATCTGCTCCAACGAGCCCGTCCCGACCGGGTGGGTCATCACGCACTCGTCCGGCAGCCGCAACTGTCCCAGCACCCGCGTCGAGTACTCCATCAGCGATTCGAGCGGGCAGACGTACTTCGACGTGTGCTCCTTCTCGCCCATCCCGGCGGGGTGGGCCGTCACGGGCTCGTACAGCGGCAGCATCAAGTGCGCCGGAAGCGGCGTCGACTACACCATCAAGAACACGGCCGGCCTGACCACCCCGCTCAGTGTGTGCTCCTTCTCGCCCATCCCGACCGGGTGGGTCGTCACGGCCTCGTACAGCGGCAGCCGCACCTGCGCCGGAAGCGGCGTCGACTACACCATCAGGAACACCGCCGGCCTGACCACCGCCTGGCCGTGCTCCTTCTCCCCGATCCCCACCGGATGGGTCGTCACGAGCGCGCGCAGCAGCACGACCTGCGCCGGAAGCGGTGTCGAGTACACCATCGAGAACATCACCAACAAGACGTCCGCCGTGGTGTGCTCCTACTCCCCCCGTCCGGCGGGGTGGGTCGTCACCGGCTCGTCCAACAGCAACGTCTGCGTCGGCACCAGCTACGTCCTCTCCATCAGCAGGACCTGACCAGCGGGTCGGCTTCGACCAGACCCGAGCCGCAGAGCGGCCGTCCGCCGACCGGCGGACGGCCGCACGCACCGTCAGACCGACTGCGCGAACTCGACGAAGGACTCCCAAGCAGCCGACGAAAAGGTGAGCCGAGGACCGGACTTGTCCTTGGAATCACGCACCAGGACGGATTCGGTGGTCTCGGCGACCTCGACGCAAGCGCCGCCCTCGCCGCCGCTGTAGCTGCTCTTGAACCACACCAGATCGCCGCTCATCGCTCTCCCAGCATCTTCTCGATCAACGACAGGGAATCCTGCGGAGAGTGCGCCTGCGCCCTGAGGGTGCCGTACCGCACGTTCAGGAGACGGACCTCCTCCGCATCCGTGATGAGCCTACCGTTCATCTGGACTTCCATATAGCCGGTCTGCGGGCGTCCCTTTGGCGTGATCAAGATGAACGAACCGTCCATGCCGGCGTTCTCGGCGCGGTCCATCGGCATGATCTGAAGCGTCATACCACGGGTGTCCCCGATCTCCAGGAACCGTTCGAGCTGCCTCCGGTGCACCTGCGGACCACCGAGCCTCCGGTGCAAAACACCCTCGTCGATCACCCAGCTGAAGACCGCATGGGGCCACCGGGCAAGGATCTCCTGTCGCGCCATCCGGGCCGCCACCCGAATCTCGACCATCTCCTCCGCCAGCAGCGGCTGCCGCATCCGGAACACCGCCCGGGCGTAGTCCTCCGTCTGGAGCAGTCCCGGCGCCAGGTAGGCACTCCAGTCATGGTGTTCGAGGGCCGACGCCTCCAGGGTGGCGTAGTTCCGGAACCACTCGGGGTGCCGCACGCGCACCCTGGCCTTCGCCCGCTCGATGTCCTCCGCGATGACGAGCAGCAGCCCTCTCGCGTCCAGGACCCTCTCCGCCGCCACCAGCAACTCCCGCTGCGGCGTCCGCTTGCCCTGCTCCACCGCGCCGATCAGGCTCTCGGTGTAGCCGACCTCCTTGGCGAACTCCTTCTGCGTCAGCCCCGCCAGCTCACGCAGGACCTTGATCTGCCGACCGATCGCCCGCAGGAAGTCCGACAACCCCGACAGGTCCTCGTCCAACAGCGGACGCGTCACGTCGCTGCTCTCGCCGCCGCCCTGAACCTCATCCATTTCGGCCTCCCCTGCTCTCCGCCACGCCGCACTGTCCGCACACGCGCAGGCACGCACCGTGCCCGCCGAATGCATCGTCAGCGTAGTCCGGGAGAAAGCCTGTTCCCCCACGGCCCTGCAGCTCCCCTCGACGCACCTGAGTCACCTTCCACCTCCGAGGGCCGCCACCGGGCCGCCGTCCCCCCGGACCACAGGCGACCACCCCGATGCTCAACTCCCTTGGGCTGACGGCTCTTCCACTCACATCACCCGCAGTCGAGGAGCCAACTGGCACGCCGGGGCGCGGGTTCCCTTCGCACCTCGCGCTCACCCCCGCGCGCCGGGCGTGCACCACCGTGCTCCGCACCTGCCGGTGGTCGTGGGCGGGCATGACGGAGTGGGAAGTCGGACCGGCCGACTTCCCACTCCGTCAGTCAGTGGTCGTCGCGGCCAGGACGGCCAGCCGGCGGCGGTCCGGGGCAACGGCCAGCACGCCCAGGTCCCACACCACCCGGTGGAACCACGGAGTGGCGGCACCGAACCGGTACCAGGCACAGCCCCGGACGTACTCCTCGACCTCGCCCGCCGAGGCGTCCGCCGGCGCCCCGGCGAGCGCGGCGAGCGAGCGCCACGCGCGGAGCCGACCGTACGCGCCGTAGCGGCCGGGCGCGTACGCGCCGCCGGTGGAGGCCGCGGCGAACAGCACCTGCCAGACCTCGGCCGGCTCCACCGCGACCATCCCGAAGGCGGTCTCCTCGCCCGGCCCCGGCAGGTCGCCCAGGTCCACCAGGCAGTCCAGGCCCAGCGCGACGAGGGCGCCGGGCACCGCGTCCGGTTCCAGGGGGTCCGCGAAGGCGAAGGTCCGCGCCTCGACACGGCCCTCCGGCTCCTCCGGGTCGTCGGACCAGTCCGCCACCGCCGCAGCCATCGCGGCGGTGGCGGCGGCGGTCGTCGTCTCCACCGCCGTCGGCACCCGGGTGTCCAGCCGGGGTGCCGGGTGGCGCTCCTCCGGGTCCCAGTACGGCAGCCCGTGGCTGCTGCCGTCGACCGAGTAGTGCGGCAGGTCCGGCTCCCGTTCCGCCGCGATCGGCGCCAACGGCAGGCCGCCCAAGGGGTGGTCGCGCCAGTGCGGCGAGGTCGCCCACCCGGCGATGCCCGGCATCTCCGCCACCGGGACGCCCCTGATCACCAGCTCGTGGACCAGACAGGCCCGCAACTCATCCGAGACGGCCACACCCCCAGAGCCTCCGTCGAACACCACGGTCAGGTCCTCGGGTCGCCGGCAGGCCGCCAGCATCGAGGCGACGTAGCGGTCGAACGCCGGATCGTCCGGCCTCCCCGCGGCGAGCATCCGTACCAGCTGCCCGACGGGCTCGGCCCCCGGCGTCACCGCGAGCAGCCGCACCAGCCGGTCGAAGAGGCTGTCGAACTCCGTCGCCGAGCGGTGGTGTCTCGCCAGCCCGATGCCGAGGTCCGCCACGAAGGCCACCTCGCCGTGCTTGAGCCGACGGCGCGCCAGCCTCTCCAGCTTCAGAGCGTTCCGGCTGGTCAGCGGCTTCGCCAGGATCTTCGACAGCGCATCGTCCACGGCGGTGAGCATAGGTGGCCGCCGGTCCGTGGTCGCCCGGTTTTCCCGGTCCGTCAGTGCTCCGGCGCCCGGTCCCGGGCCATCGCCCGGGCCTCCCACGGCTCGAACCCGCCCCCGAAGACCCGTGAGTCCCGCCACGTCCCCTCCCCAGCCAGCGGGACGCCCAGCAGCACATGCCCGCCCGACGGCGACAGGGTCACCTCGACCTCACTGGCAATGACGGCCTGGAGGAACTCAAGCACGAGGCACGTCGGCACCCAGTCGAAGACGTAGTCGTCGAACACGATCCGGCAGGCGTTGTGGCCGTCCACCACCATGACGATGAAGAAGTGCTCCTCCGAAGCCTCCAAGCGGAGGTCGACGAGTCGTGGCGGCTCGACCGGCACCACCTCCACCGACTCGAAGAGGCCCGACGCCTCGACCTCCGCGACGAACGCGGCCACGTCCGTCGGCGGCCAGGGCTCACCGGTCCGCCGGGAGCGCTCGGCGTGGCGGCGGTTCGCCTGCCACCGGGCGAAGGCGTTCGCGACCGCCGCCAGAACGCCCAACCCGGATCAGGCGGAGTCGGATCGAGGGCCGGCGAGTGTCGCGAGGTGGCGTTCGGCGGCGCGGAGCTTGCGGCCGTCGGGGCCCGGGAGGTGGGCGCGCAACTCGATGATCTCCGGGGCGATCCGGAGGGCCTCGGCGCGGTCCCGGATCGCCCGCCAGCAGGCCTCGGCGTTGGTCGCCGCGTGCTGGGTCTCCGGGTGCTCGGCGCCCTGGGTGCGGAGCAGGGAGAGGGCGACTTCGCGATAGAGGTCGGCCGCCTCGGCCGGCCGCCCCGCGAGGCGGGAGACGTGGGCACGGACCTGACGGACCTGCAGCACCGGAGCGGAGACCGGGCCGTGCTCGGCGATCGCCTCCAGTTCGAGGGCGAAGGCCAGGTCGGTGGCGGCCGCGTGGTCGCCGGCGTCGGCGCTGCGGACGATCCGGCCGATCACCTCGCGGTAGTCGGCGCGGGGCTCGGTGAGGTCCGGGGCCGGGGCGGCCTCGGCGGGGGCGGCGGGCTCGGCGGGGGCGGCGGGCGCCTTCTCGTCCGTCGGGAACGGCTCGGGCTCGGGCTCGGGGACCGACTCACGGGCCGGCTCCGGCTCGGGGGTCGGCTCGGGCTCCGGGGCCGGCTCCGGCTCGGGGGTCGGCGGCTGCCAGGCGCCGGCCTTCACCAGGTCGACGGGGTGCGGCGGGAGCGGCGGCGTGGGCGGCACGCCGGGCTTGACCAGGCTGACCGGCCCCTCGACCACCGGCGCGGCGGCAACAGCAGCCGCAGCAGCAGTGGCTTCGGCGGCGGCCGGCTTGTCCAGGACCACGGCCGGCCGGGGCGCCGCGTCACGCGGCGGCTCGCCCCACGACCGGTCGTCCGGCCAGGCGGCCTCCTCCTCGGCGGAGGCCGCGGCTGGGCGGGGCAGCATGGCCGCCGGGCTCGGCCCCTCGTACGGAACGGCGTCGACGAGCGGGCCGTCGCCGCGCCGGGCGGTGTTGCGGAACACCGGGCGGTCCGGCGCGTGAGTACTGAGCACGATCACGTCGGGGCGGAGCACCGAGTACACCTGCTGGCGCAGCTGCTCCGGAGCCAGGACCGCCTCGGCGCCCGGGCGTCCACCGTGCAGGGCCTCGATCAGCGCGCGGGTGAAGGTGCCGATCTGCTCCGGATCGGGGCTGATCACCGCCCACAGCGGCAGGCCCTCGCCGAGCGGCGAGACGGTGCCCTGGAGCAGCGGCCAGGCGTTCTGATCGGCACTCAGGTCGGCGATGACCAGGGTCTGCCAGTCCGCCGGGCGGTGCCGCAGTTCGCCCGCGATCGCCTGCCAGGCGAGGCCGTCCTGGCGGATGCTGCCGGGCTTGGAGTCCCGCAGGGTGAGGTGGAGCTGGCCGCCGCGCTTGTCGGCGAGCAGGTGGCCGCCGAGGTGGACCAGCAGCGGCCCGGGGTGACGGGCGGCGGCGCGCAGGTGGGCGAGGACGGTGTGCGGGTCGCTGGCGCCGGGCAGGTGGACGGCGTCCACCGCGTCGGCGGCGAGCAGCACCTGCGGCGAGACGGCGGCGAGCATCGCGGACAGCACCGGTGCCTGCGCCGCTCCGCCACGACCCCAGGTGCGGCGGCCGGACGTGCCGTAGCCGCCCTCGACGACCAGGATCCGGCCGCGCGGCCCGCCGGCCAGCCCGCCGATGCCGGGCAGGCCGTGCGCGGGGGTGGCGCCGGGCGGGGTTCCGAGGGCGGCGCCCATGGCCGGCATGCCGGTGACGGTCCATCCGGTGGGCGCCGCGGGCGGTCCGGGTACCGGGCCGGGGGGCTCGTACAGGGCGGCCGGGCCGGGCGGGTGCTCCTCGTAGGCGTTGCGCGCGGACGGCGGCGGCACGGCGTCCCGGGGACCCGCGTCCGGCACGGGCTCGGGACCTCCGGGGACCGCCCTCGTCTCCGCCATCTCCAGGTCACCGCCCCGCCCCGCCGCCCAGCGGCGTTCTGCTGCCTCGTACCCCGCGTGGTGCCTGTCACCACACCGGTGTGCGCCACCCTACGAGATCCCGCCACACCCGATCCAGGCCGGGTCGACCTTGCGCGCCCCCCGCCGCCCCGCCCCTCCGAGTGACCACCACGCAACAGCCCCGAAGCCAGGCTCCGAGCTTCTCCCCAACAGGCAATCACCCACCGCACCGCGCCCACCGAAGTGCCCGGAGGGGCACAGCGACACCGGACCCCACATGCCCCGGGTACCCCACCGAGCGAGCAGAGGCCGCCCCGCCTGTCGGAGCGGGAATTCGGCCAAGCCGACCTCCAACAGGCAGGGCTGCCGCGCGGGATGGAGGTGGACCAGAAGCCGGGAGATCGGCCGAGCCGACAACCCACTCCAACAGGCCGGACAAAGCGGTGGCGAGCCAGGACGCCCTGGAAGTCGACCAGGCCGACTTTCCGCTCCGACAGGCGGGGCGGCCGTCGGGTGCGAGGCCGCCAGGCAAGGTGCAGGTGGGTCAGGACGCCCATGAGGTCCGCTCGCCCTTCCACTCCAGCGGGGTGGGTGGCACGCCGGGCGGGATGGAAGCGGGCCAGGAAGCTCAGGAGATCGGCCGCCAGTGAGCAGGGCCGCGCCGCCACCGGGCAAGGTGGGGGCGGGCCCGGGAAGCACAGGAAGTCGACCAGGCCGACTTCCCGCTCCAGCAGGCGGGGTGGTGGTGGAGTAGGAAGTCGGCTGGGCCGACTTCCTACTCCGGGGGCGGGGTCAGGAGCCGGCGAGGAGGTCGCGGAGGAGGGCGACGGTGTCGGCGTCCAGGTCGCGGCCGGTGCGGCGGCTGAGGGCGTCGAGGCGGTTGACGGCGCGCAGGAGCTGGTCGCGGGCGCCGGCGGAGGCGTAGGCGTAGAAGAGGTCGCGGTGGAGGAGTTCGACGTCCGGGGCGACGGCGAGGCCGCGGAAGACGGCGGCCTCGGCGCTGCGGTGGTCGCCGTACTGGAGGCGGCGGGCGGCGAGTTCGTGGGCGGTGTCGACGATCGCGGCGATCATGTCCTGCCGCTCGCTCTCGGCCCAGCCGAAGGCGGCGGGCGGGGCCTCGGCGAACGGGGCGCCGCGGACCAGGGCGAGGGCGTGGGCGAGGGCCGCGTCGGCGGTGGCGCTGGTGCTGCGCATGCCGCGCCGGTAGAGGCTGCGGAACTCGTCCCAGTCGCAGGTGACGGCGGGCGCGAAGGTGTAGCCCTCGGTCGAGTCGGTGGCCAGGAACGGCCGGCCGTCCGGGGCGTTGCCCAGCCAGGCGGCCAGGTCGGCGAGCTTGTCGGGCAGCGGACCGCGGGCGTCCGGGGTGGTGGGGTGCGGGTCCAGGTGGGCCGCGCCGGGGTGGAGGTCGTGGTCGAGGGCGAGGTGGTCGGCGCCGGGGCGCAGCACCAGGTAGGCGGCGAGCTCGGTGAGCCGGAGGACCGCACCGGGTTCGGCGCTGCCGCCGGTGCCGGCGACGTCGACCGGGCCGAGCAGGCGGATCCGGGGGGTGCTGCGGGTGGCGTGCGCCTCCGGGGAGCGGAGGATGGCGAGCAGGTCGTCGCTGTCGCTGCGGCCGGGGGTGGTGCGGGCGACCGGGGCGGACGCGGCCGGGCCGGGCTCGGGGCGGGCGGGGACGCGCGGGTCGGCGGCCGCGGGCGGCGCCGGGGCCGGGTCGTGCGTCGGCACCGGCTCGGGCACCGGAGCGGGGGCCGGGGCAGGAGCGGTCTCGGGAACGGGGGCCGGCTCGGGGACGGCGGTCGGGACGGGCGCGGCGCCGAGCGCGGGCACCGCGGCCACCGGTTGGACGGGCGCGACGGCGCCCGGCAGGCCGAGGTTCTGCGTCGTCTCGTCCCCATCACCGGAGTCGGAGCCGGAACCGGAACCGGTGTCGGTGCCGGAGCCCTCCACCGCCGGCTCCCCGGTCGCCGGGGCGACCGGGAACGCGGCGGCCGGGCCGGTCGGCACGGCGGAGGCGCCGACCTGACGCCCGAGGCCGTTGATGAGGTGCCGCGGAGCCGGCAGCGCGGCCGGTCCGGCGGCGGCCGGGATCGGCGCCACCGGGTCGGTGCCGGCGAACGGGCTGACGCCCGTGCCGATCACCCGGGCCAGCAGGCGCGGCCCGGCCGCCCCCGGGCCGCTGTCGGTGTCCTCGTCCGGATCGTCCGCGGCGTCCAGCGCCTCCAGCGCGGCGAGCGAGAAGGCCGCCGGGCCGTCCGCGCCCGGGCCGCCGGCGGCGCCGACGCCCGCGAGCACCGGCACCGGCAGGTCGGCCGGCTCCAGTTCCTCGCCGTCCAGGGTCCAGGCGGGGGCGGGGTGCTGGGTGATGTCGTCGGCGGTCCGCAGCAGCTCGGTGACCTGCTCGTACTGGCCGGTGGTCAGCCGCTGGAGCTCCAGGGTGAGGTGCAGGCCGGGGATGACGGCCTGGCCGGTGGCCGGGAGGGTCCAGCGGGCGACCGGGCCGGTGCCGCGCTCGGGCGCCCGGGTGATCACGGCGACGCAGGTGCGCGGGCGGGCGTCGAGCAGTCGGCCGAGCTCGGCCGGCACCTCCCCGCCGGGCTGGTGGGCGCAGAGCACGATCTCGGGGACCCAGGACTCGTCGGCCAGGCCGCGGCTGCGGGCCTCGCGGGGGCTGGCGGCCTCGGCGGCCACCAGCGTCGCGCGGGCCTTGGCGGTGCGCGGTCCGAGGGCGGCGAGCGCGGCCTCCAGGGTGGTGTGGCGGTGGATCCGCTCGGCGGCGGGGCCGCTGATCGGCACCTCCTCGGCGAGGTCGACCAGGTGCAGGTGGAGGCGGTCGGCGAGCGGGCTGTGGGCGAGTTCGAGGGCGAGGGTGCGCAGCACGTCGCGGGCGTCGTCCGGGTGGCCGGACAGGTGCAGCAGCCGGACGGTCTCCAGGTCGGCGAGGACCACGGAGCCGTCGGCGGCGGAGCCGAGGGTGACCAGCGCCGGGTAGGGGGCGGCGGTCTTGCGGGCCTGGGACGGGGAGAGCAGGCCGTCGGAGTCGGCGGCGCACCACCAGATGTTGGGCGCGTGGGCGGCGCGGAACGGCGCGATGGGGGCGGCGGCCCCGGAGAGGTGGAGTTCGATCGTGCGGCCGGGGGTGATCCGGGCGGCGACGATCGCGGGCAGCCGCTTGCCGCCGCGCACGGTGTTGCGGGCCATGCTGCGCAGGGCGCGGTCGAGCAGGTCGAGGCCGGCGTCGTCCTGGCGGGCCTTCAGCTCGGCCTCGAAGGCGGCGGCGGGGGCGGCGGGCAGGGCGATGCGCTGCAGCGGGCGGCGCAGGCGCAGCTGGCCGCCGCGCTTACGGGCGACGGCGCCGACCATGATCGCGGCGAGCAGCACGCCGACGGTGGAGGCGGCGAGGGCCACCGTGTAGTCGTCGTCCGGGGCCTGCTCGGCGTGGGCGGCGGGCGCCTGCGCGTCGGCCTGCGGCGCGGGCGGCTGGGCCTGGGCGGGCGCGGACGCCGGGGCCTCGGCCGGGGCCGGCGCCTCGGCGGCGGGCGGCTGCGCGGCGGGCGTCTTGGCGGCCGGCGCGGAGGGCGCCTGGGTGCCCGGTGCGGGCGGCGGCGGGGTCGGAGCCGGGGCGGGCTCGGCGGCCGGCGCGGGCGCCTGGTCGGGGGCGGGCGCCGGCGCCTGCGCGGCCGCGCCGGGAACGGTGAGGACCATGCCCGGCACCACGACGTTCGGGTCGGTGAGCCGCTCCCCGTCCGGTGCCTGTGCGCCCTTGTTGGCCTCGAACAGCCGGGGCCACGCCTCGGCGTCCCCCAGCGCCCGCTCGGCGATGGCGGACAGGCTGTCGCCGTCCTGGACCGTGACGGTGCCGCCGGCCTGGGCGCTCTGCGGTGTCCCGGCCTGCGCGGGAGCCGGCGCGGGCGCGGGGGTGGCGGCCTTGGCCTCGTCGGGCTTGGCGTCGGCCGGCATCAGCAGGGTCCACCCGGGCTGGATCGGCCGGTCCGCGTCGAAGCGGGTGCCCGAATCGTCCATCGCCCGGCCGTCGTTGAGCTTGGCGATCTCCACCCACCGCTCCCCCGAGCCCAGTTGGCGCTCGGCGATGGTCCAGAGACTGTCGGCGGGACGGCTGTCCCGCACGGTGTAGGAGGCCTGCTGCTCGGCGCCGGGCGCCGCCGACGGCGCCGCCTGCGCGGCGGGCAGGGCGGCGCGCTGCGGGCCGGCCGTCACCGAGGCCGCCGCGGCGGCGGGCGCCGGGGCGTGCTCGGCCGTGGCGGCGAAGGCCCCGCCGGCCACCGGCAGCAGCGCGATCACCGCGCCGACCAGGCCGGCCGCGGCCCGCTGGCTCCAGCCGAAGGCCGGGATCCGCCGGGCCACCCGGCCGCGCAGCTGCGCCGGGATCTCCAGCAGCACGGAGAACGCGAAGCAGGCCCAGCCGACCCAGCCGACCACCACCAGCAGCCACAGGAACAGCCGCCCGTCGTCGGGGCTGGTCAGCAGCGCGCCGAGGCCGTCGGGGGCGAGCTCGCCCATGTCGGCCACCGCGCGGGTGCCGTAGAGCAGCAGCGCGGGGACGCCGACGAGCAGTCCGAGCAGGGTGATCAGCGCCGCGAGCGCGGCGAGCACGGCGCCACCCCGGCCACGCCCGCCGCCGCCCGCCCGGTGGGACGGCTGCGGCGCCGGCCGACGGCCGGACGCGGGGGTGGTGGTGGGCACACCCCGGGCCGGACGCCCGGCACGGGTCTGGTCCTTGACGCGTGGCGCGGCCATCAGTCGGTCTCCGCTTCCTTGACTCCGTGGACGAGGGTGGCGCTCCCCTTGCCCGTGACCTTCACCAACCCGAGGTCGCCCAGCATGATGGGGCGGAACTCGGCCCGCACCGTGATCACGACGGTGGCGCCGTCGTCCAAGAACTCCACCTTGTAGGCGTTCAGGCCGAACAGCTTGAGGTAGCTGTTGGCCGCCTCCTCGACGTACGCCCGCTTCACCTTGTAACCCTCGCCCTGCAACAGGGCCGCCTCGTCGAGCTGCTGACCGCCCACCCGGGCGGCCTCCTGGGCGTAGCCGTCCACCCGCTCCGCCAGCCGCAGCTTGCCGCCGGCGTCGATGACCAGGGCGATGACCAGCACCACGTAGCCCGCGCACATGGCGACGAAGATCGACAGCGCGCCCCGGTCGGTGCGTGCGCCGAACGGCCCGCCGAGCCGGGCGCGGCGCAGTTGCCGCACCGCGCGTCCGCGTGCCATGGCCTTCCCTCCCCACCGGTCCGTCCGCCCTCCCCAGGGCGCCCTCCGCATGCGTCTCCCCCGCCCGACGGCTCCCCAATCCCCGTCCGGCCCGCTCGTCCTCACAACCCCGTCACCACCCGACCCACGACCTGACACATCCTCACCCACCGGCCGGCTCACCGCCCGCGGTACCGGTCGACCACCGAGACGAACCGGCCGGTGAGGGTCTTCGACAGCGGCACGCTCGGCCCGCCGACCAGGTCGCCGAGACCCACCTCGCACCGCACCGTCACCTCGACCGTCGCCAGCGTCGTCCCGTGGCTGACCAGTTCGCCGTGCCGGACCTCCACCTCGCTGCTCCGGCAGTGCACACCCTGCTGCTGCATGGCGTCCTCGGCGGCCTTCTTCGCCACGCCGTCCATCCCGTCGGCGCTGCGCGCCAGCGAGGCCGTCCGGGCGGCGGAGCGGGCCGCCGCCTCCACCGTGCCGGCGGCGGTCTGCACCCGGCCCGCCGCGACCGCGACCAGGATCAGCGCGACCACGGCGGGCGCGACGATCGCCGCCTCGATCGCGGCGCTGCCGCCGTCGCGCCCGCGCGCCGACCGGCCGGGCAGGCGCGCGGCGAACCGCCGCACCCACCCGGCCGGCCGCGCGGACCGGCACCGCACCCGAGCGCTCACGGCCCCACCACCTCCGGCGGGACGAAGCGCTCGCGCGGTGCCTCGGCGAACTGGGTGACGGTCGGCGACGTGATGAACGGCACGATCACCGGCGCCTTCACCTCGACGGTCACCCGGATCAGCTCCGGCGAACTGCCGTCCGTGACGACCCGGTGCTCCCGGCTGCCCTGCCGGTTGAGGAAGTCGTCCGCCTGCCGGCGCGCCGCCTCGTTCTTCTGCTCGTCGCTCCGGTTCCCCTGGATCCGCCCCGCGTCGACGCCCTCGCGGGCAGCGCTGAGCGCGAGTTGGCGCTGGTACCACCACAGCCCGGTCTGGGCGACGGCCAGGACCAGGAGCAGGACGACCGGGAAGACGATGGCCAGGCTCAGGCTCATCGACCCCCGGTCGGAACGGCGGAGGCGACGACGGCGGGTCACTTGGGGCCGTTCTCCCCGTGGTAGTCCGGGTCCTCGTTGACCTTGCCGACGACCCTGTCCTTGAGGCCCACCAGCGCGAACGTCACCAGACCCGCGATGAACACCAGCGCGATGACGGCGAGCGCCAGTTCGATGCTGATGGCGCCCTTGTCGCCGCGGGCCCGGGCGGCCCTGGCCCGGCCCATCCGGATGTGGAACAGCAGCAGGGCGAGCTGAATGGGCAGCAGGGTCGCGCCGGCCAATCGTCCGATCAGTGCTTTGAGATGAGCGTTCATCAGAGTGCTCCCAGGGATGTGGTGTGGTGACGGAGGTTTCGGCCTCCGCGGTGGTGCTGATCAGTTGAGCATCTTGTAGAGCGCGGGAAAGATGATCAGAACGGTCATCAGCATCGTCAGGGCGGAGCCCGGCGCGACCATCCGCTCGCTGTCGGCGTTGGCCCGGGCCAGGTCCTCGGCCATCAGCTCGCCGCGGAGGCCCTTGGCCCGGGCCCGCAGCGTGTCGTAGACGGCTGCCCCGTCGGTGCCGGAGATCCGCATGATGTCGGCGAGGTCCTGGAGCGGGGTCAGACCCAGCTCCACGGCCAGCGCGTCCAGTCCGGCCCACGGCGGCAGCCGGTCGGTGGCCGCCCGGTCCAGCGCGTCGCGGATCCGGAGGAACACCGCACCCCGCCCGACCGCGGCGGCGCGGCGCAGCGCCTCGGCCGGGCCGAGGTCGGCGGCCCGCTCCATCGCGACCAGCTCCAGGTAGGCGGCGATGCCGTGCAGGTACTCGACCCGCGCCTCCTTGGCCTCGCCGCGCACGATCGCGTCCGGGACGAACCAGAGCATCGCGGCCAGCAGCGGCCCGACCACCAGCGGGAGCGCGAACGGCAGGTTGACGTCCATCAGCAGCGCCGCCACCACCAGGTAGGGCGGCAGCACCAGGCCGAGCAGGGCGAACAGCAGCTTGTGCGCCATGAACCGGGCCGGGGTGCGGCCGATCAGGGCGAGTTCCCGCTCGGGAACGCGCACCCCGCGCAGGCGGACGGAGCGCTCGCCGATCCGGTCGAACCAGCGCGGCCGCTCGTCCGGGTCGGGGGTGCGGTCGGCCGGGGAGCGGTGCAGCCGGTCCAGGGCCTGGCCCAGGTCGGGCGGCGCGGGCCGGAGTTCGGCGATCAGCATGGCGACGCCGCCGGCCGCCACGGCACCGGCCAGTACGGACCACGGGGAGATCATCGCGCCTCCCCGAGCAGCCGCGCGCCGCTGTCGGCCCCGGCCGCGGCGCCGGGATCGGGCGCGTCGCCCGCATCGTCCGTGCCCTGCGCGCCGCCCGCGCCGCGCCGACGCCGCAGCGACCGGCCGGGACGGCTGCGCCGGTCCGGCTCCAGCAGCCGCGGCACCGGCGGGTACGAGGCCAGCGCCCGCATCCAGGCGATCACCGCGACGAACAGCGCACAGACCACGCCGAGCACGATCTGCCCGAGCGCGGTGCTGTACGGGCGGGTGTACTCGGTGTTGAACGAGCCCACCACCACGACGAACAGGATGATGCCGACCAGCCAGCGGATGGTGGTGCGGTGCTTGGCCCGGTCGGCCTCGATGGTGCGCCGCTGGCGGACCTCCTCGCGCACCGAGTCGGCCATGTCGGCCAGCGCCCTGGCCAGGCCCGGCCCGCTGTCCCCGGCCCGCAGCAGCAGCGCGGCCAGCACCTTGTCCGCGGTGGCGTCGGCCATGCTGTCGGCGAACAGGCGCAGGGCCTCCTCCGGCCGCCAGCGGGCCTGCAGCCGGGCGGCCAGCTCGCCGACCTCGGCCTCGATCGCGGCGGGCGCGGTGCGCCGGCTGGTCACGATGGCCTGGTTGAGGCCGACGCCGAGCAGCAGCACGTCGGCGATCCGCTGGGTCCACTCGGACAGCGCCTCCAGGCGCTCGATCCGGTCGGTGTCCGAGCGGGTGGCGTCGAACAGCCAGGGCAGGCCGAACACCCCCAGCGGCACCAGCAGCACGGTCAGCGGGATGCTGGTGAACAGCCAGGCGAGCGGCGCCCCGATCAGCGCGAGCGGCACCTGGACGCGGCGCAGCCGGGCGACCCGGTGCGAGGCGGTGCCGGGCGCGCCGTACCAGAACACGTGCAGCCGGGAGGCCAGCGGGTTGGGCTCGTGGGCCTCCTCCTCCCCGGCCGGGTCGCTGCCGCGCGCCCAGACCGCCAGGGCGACCAGGCCGGCCGTGAGGGCCAGCCCGCAGAGGACGAAGAGCGGCATCATCGGGCGCCACCGCCGATCCGGAGCTGCAGCGGTGCGGCCCAGCTGCCGTACCGGGAGCCGAGCAGCGCGGCGTCGAAGCCGGCCCGGCGCAGGTCGTCCAGGCACTGCGGCGGGGTGTGCGGGACGGCGCGCGGCTCGCCGAGGTCGGGTCGCGGCCCGAACACGGTGTTCAGCGCGGGCCGGCCGCTCTCCCCGAGACCGGCGACCTCCAGGACGTGCGAGACGAAGCGGTGCCGGCGTCCGCCGACGTGCGTCTCGTCGACCATCGCCACGTGCACGATGAGGTCGACCGCGTTGGCGGTGAGCCGGTAGGCGAGCGCGTCGGTCATGTGCGAGCCGTACTCCAGGCAGAGTTCGGCGATGCGGTCGACGACCATGTGCGGGCCGCGCGCGTGCAGGGTGCACATCGAGCCGCCCTCGCCGTTGGTCATGACGCGCAGCATCGGGACGACCTCGCCGGAGCGGACCTCGCCGACGATGATGCGCGAGAGCGTCATCCGCAGCGCGGCCGGGATGAGGTCGCCGATGGTCAGCTCGCCCGCCGAACGGCCGTCCACCCGTTCGCCGTTGCCCTCGCGGGCCTCCATCGGGACGACCTGGCGCAGGTGGCCGAGGGTGTGCAGCCAGAGCTCGAACTCCGACTCCAGGGTGCCGATCCGCTCGTCCGGCGGGATCTCGGCGGCCATCGCGCGCAGCAGGCTGGTCTTGCCGACGCCCTGGGTGCCGGTGATCATCACGTTCTTCCGGGCCCGGATGGCCGAGGCCAGGAAGGCGGCGAGGGTGGTGTCCAGGGTGCCGAGGCGGACCATCTCGGGCAGCGTCGCCGAGGCCACCCGGTGCCGGCGGATCGCCACGTACGGGCGCGGGGTGACCTCGGTGAGCGCCTGGAGGCGCATGCCGCCCTCCAGGCGCAGGGCGAGGGTAGGGCTGGCGGTGGACAGGGTGCGCTCGCCGCCGCCGTGCTGGCGGGCCAGGTCCTGGAGCAGTTCGACGAGTTCGGCGTCGCTGTCGGCGACCGGCGGGACCTGGCGCAGCGGCTGGTGGACCCGGGAGACCCAGACGTCGTCGCAGCCGTTGATCAGGATGTTCTCGATCTCCGGGTCGTCGAGGTAGGGCTGCAGCCGACCGGCCCGGAACAGCAGGTCGAAGACGGCCTCGGCGAGCGCGCGGTCCTGCTCCCTGGTCGGCGGGATGCCGTGGGTCTGGGCGTAGGCGTCGGACCAGCGGGCCACGGCCTCCTCGATCAGCGCGCGGCCGCGCTGGCGACGGGTGGCGCGGTCCGGCTCGGTGCCGGAGCCGGCGGTCAGCCGGGTGATCTGCTGGTGCAGTTCGGCGGCGACCTGGCGCTTGATCTCGCGCGCGACCTGCGGGTCGACGGCCGGGCGGGTGCCGGCGCCGCGCAGGTCGAGCGAGGGCAGCGCGGAGGGGACGGCGGTGGGCGCGACGGTCGGCACGGCGTGGCCGGCCGGGGCCTGGGGCTGGGCGTAGGCCTGGGCGGCCTGCGGCTGCGGCTGGTCGGCCGGGGCGACCCGGCCGGGTGCCACCGGATGGACCGGACCGGGCAGCGGCGTCGCCCAGGGCAGCGCCGCCGGGTCGGTCGCGGGCTGCTGGTGCAGCGGGCTACCGCGCACGGAGCACCTCCCCGTCGACGGGCTCGTGGTGGGCTTGGGCCCCCGGGTACGGCTGCCCGGGGTGGGGCTGTCCGGCCTGGGGCTGTCCTGTGTGGGGCTGCCCGGCGTGGGGCTGTCCCGGGTACGGCTGGGCGGCGGTCGCCTCGGCGCCCGGGTAGGGCTGCCCCGGGTACGGCGCCGCCGGCTGCGGCGGGCCGCCGTGCCCGGGGAACGGCGCGGGCGCGGCGGGCTGCGGCGCCAGCCCGGCGAGCGGCGCCACCGGACCGGTGGTGATCACCGGCGGCACCGGGCCGTACGGCTGCTGGTGCTGCTGGTGCTGCGGGTAGTGCGGCTGGGGCTGCTGGTACGCCTGGGACGACCCGTACGCCTGGGACGACCCGTACGGCTGGGCCGACTGCGGCGGCGGGACCTGCTGACCCGGCTGGACCGGCTGGCCCTGCTGCCCCGGCGGCGCGGGCTGCGGGACGGCGCCCGGCGCGGGGCGGGCGTAGTCGTACCCCGCCGCGTCCGGCTGCGGCGCGGACGCGGCGACCGGCCCCGGGGCCGGCACCGGGGCCGGCGGCGTCGGCGCCCCCGCCGCGAGCTGCGCCGGCTGGACCGGGGCGGGCGCGAGCCGCTGGCGCCGCCGGCGGACCGCCAACTGGATCTCGTCCGCAGCCGAGCGCGCGGTGCGCATCAGCTCCGAGCGGACGAACCGCCGGTCGGTGACGTCCCCGCCGTCCGACAGCACCCGGGCGGTGCGCTGCGCGTGCGGCAGCAGCCCGAGCACCGGCAGCCCGAACTCCCGGGACACCTCGGCCCCCGAGTACGGCCCCTCGGCGATCAGCAGCAGGCCCAGCGCGTCCGCGCCGGTGCCGGCCGTGGCGAGGTCCTCGGCCAGCAGGGTCAGCCGGGGCCGCACGGCGCTCAGCCCGCGCAGGGTGGTGCGCACCGTGGCGGCCACCACGTCGGCCCGGCGGGCCAGCACCGCGCTGGTACCGGTCGCGCCGGAGCGGCCGAGGTCGAGGATCACGTCGTAGCCGTGCGGCTCCAGCCCGTGCAGCACCTCCATCAGCGGCTCCCAGGTGTAGGCGAGGCCGGGCGCCTGGGTGGAGTCGGTGAGGCCGGGCAGCAGCAGGCGTTCGCCGTTGCCCTCCGGCGAGATGTCGATCAGCTGCTCCCAGATGGCCTGGGCGAGCAGCCCGCGCCGGTCGGCGACGGCGAGGTTGCGCAGCCCGTAGACCGCCTCCACCCGGCCCTCCAGGGCGCCGGCCAGCACGGCGCCGCCGTCCGGGTCGCACTCGACGAGCAGGATGCGGCGGCCGGGCCGCAGCGGCCAGGCCAGCAGCAGCGCCAGCGCCGTCGTGGTCGCGCCGGGTGCCCCCGGAGCGCCGACCACCGCGATGACGGCCATGTCAGTTCCCACCCGCCCCGGCCGGGGCGCCGGACGCGGCGGGGGCCGCGGGCGCGCCGGACGCGGCGGGGCGCGCGGAGGTGGACTGCGCACCGGAGGCAGGGGCGCCGGAGGCAGGGGCGCCGGACGCCGCCGCCCCGGTGGCCGGGGCGCCCGGGGCGGAGGCCCCGGCGGCGGGCGTGCCGGCCGCCGCGCGCGGGGCCACCACCACCTGGATCCGCCCGGTGGACACCCAGGCGGCGAGCTTGCCCGCCTCCGCCTGGTCGACGACGGCGTCGAAGACCTGGCTGCCGTCGGGGTCCACCCGGCCGACCGCGTAGACGGTGGCGGCGAGCGACTCGGACCGCGCGCCGTCCGGGGTGTAGACGACGATCACCGGCTGCCCGGGCTGCAGCCGGGTGGCCGGCAGCTGGGTGCGCCGGGCCGAGACGCCGACCAGCAGCTGACCGGGCTTCAGGACGAGCGACTGCGCGAGGTCCGCCTTGGTCAGCAGCCCGCCCCGGTGGAGGTCGGTGGTGGCCCGCATCCCGACCGCGCTCGCCCGGTCGGCGGCGTCCAGCGGCTTGAGCGCCGGGTCGCTCGCGATCCGGACGACCACCAGGTCGGCCTCGGTCAGCGCCTGGCCCCACGGCACGTCCCGGGCCAGCGCCAGCACCGCGACCCGCTGGCCGGTGCTGTTGTACAGCACCGCGCCGCCCAGCCCGCCGGCGGCTATCAGGGCCACCGCCATCGCCAGCACGGCGGGGCGCCGGCGCCGCGCGCCGAGCGTCCGCCCGGGGGTGCGGGGCGCCCCGCGCCGCTGCTCCGGCACGGCCGCGGGGGCGGACGCGGCGGCGCCCGCGCTCGCCGTGGCGGTCGCGCCGGGGCCGGGCGTGGCAACTGTACGGTTCTCCACCGGGCTTCGGCCTTCCTGCATCGTTCGTCGGGGTTTGCTGTGCGTGCCGCCGTGGTCGGCGGGCGGGCTAGTTGAGGACCTGGACCTCGGCGACCCGGAAGCTGACCTGGTCCACGTGGACCCGGATCTCGATCGGGTCGACCTTCGTGCCGTCGGACACCTTCACGTCGTTCATCCACACGACCTCGACATTGCCGGTGAACAGGCCGTTCTTCTTCGTACCGGAGCCGGTCTTGAAGACGTGGCCGCAGGTGGGCGACGGGGCTGCGCCGTACTTGACGTCATACGGGGTGCCGACCGCGGCCTCTCCCTTGCAGGTCACCTTGGTGCCGTCGCCGAGGTCCCACTTCACCGAGGCCACCCGGGGGGTGACCGTCACCTTGAGAGTGCCCAGGTCCAGCACGTCCGTGGCCGGCTTCTTCGGGTCCTCCAGCCAGAGCCAGACGTTCCCTCCCACCACCGGGTCCTTCTTGGGCGCGAACCCGAGCACCGGGGGCTGGAAGTACATCTTCTGGTGGACGTACCGGTCGGCCTCGGCCCGCGGGTCCGGCGGTGCGGGAACGGGCGCCTGGGCGAGGAACTTCGACTCGGTCGGAGTGATCGAACCGTCCGAGGAACGGCAGGTCACGTTGTAGACCGTCCCGTCCTTGGGGTCATGTCCCTCCCAGCTCCGATCCCCGGCCGGGGGCTGCGGGTTGAGGGCCCGGTAGTAGCAGCCGCTGCTGGCGCTGAACCAGCCCAGCTCCGGGTCGTTGCAGGCGAGGACCTGACCGTTCCAAACACAGAGCTGCGGCCCCGAGGTGCCCCCACCCCCTCCTCCGCCACCGCCGGAAGGAGGTGGCGTGCTCCCGTGCTGGCCCCCGTCGTTGCAGATGACGGTGATCTCGCAGTGCGTCGCGCCCCCCGTGGGGTTGGGAGGATCGGCCGCCGCGGTGCCCGTCGGAGCCAGGAGTAATCCGGCGAACAGCGGCGTGCCGATCACCAATCGCCGTACCGGTTTCAGCATGTGCGTCCCACCTCCCGCTTGAACTCGTTGATCAGCCAGCGCGTCTGGAACAGTCGCAGGGAAACGGTCGCCACGTACCGGTTGAGCCGGTCAGGCGGATCCTTCACCGCGAGCGTGGCGGCGTCCGCCTGGTGCCACCCGGACACGTCCAGGCAGTCCTCGATCACGGCGGTGTGCGGATCGGCGGTCAGGTCGAGGGACTTCACCACCGCGGAATTCCGCGGCTCACCCGTCATCACCAGTTTCGCCTCGTGCAGCTGACGGAGATTCACCAGGGCTTCGGTCAGCGCCTTGCCCGAGGCGAAGATCTCGAATCTGGAACCGTCCGAATCGGCCCTCCCGAACGCCTCCGTCTGCGCCTGCCACCAGTCCTGATAGGCGCTCAGGGCCGCTCTCGCGGCGGCCCCTTCGGGCCCGTCGGTCGGCGCGTTCCCGACGTTTGCGGAACCACCCGAAGGAGGGACCGCCGTCACCCCCGCAACCGTGGGCGCATTCGTCCCCAACCGATCGGTGGAACCACCGGACCCGCTGCCCGCGCAGCCGCCCAGCAGCAACGCCAGAACCAGCCCACCGGCCCCAACGGCCCCAGGGCGCAACACAATTCCGCGCTGCCGCATCGCCCCACCTCGTCGCAGCCGACCCCGGGTGTGGTCCGGGGTCGCCAGAAGAATTCCGCCGTCCCGCCGGCGCTCTCCCGCGAACATCGATTCTTCGCCAAACCGGGCCTTCACGGCAACACCTCGGGCTTCCTGACCTTACGCGGAAGGCGGATCCGTCGGTGTGTTTTCCCGCCACAGAAGGGCCAACAGTTCCTCGGAAAGCGACAATCCGGCCAATGCGCCCCGAACCGCCGCCCGATTGCGCATCAGAAGGCGCCCGCCCTCCGGCGGAACGAGCAGGCGCACACCCGGCGCGTCGTGCTGGTTCGACGGCGCACCGGCGCCGGTGCCGTCGTGCGGGGCGCCGCCGTCGAGCAGGGCGCCGACGGCCGGCTGCAGCTCGTGCGGTCCGACGGCTGCGGGCGCGCCCGGGACGCCCTGACGGAGCACGGTGGTGAGCGCCTGGCTGAACGAGCCGGGGCCGCCCGGCAGGACGGCGTCCCGGCCGCGTCTGCCCGGGGTGTAGCGGCCCGGCGCGTGGCGGCCGATCCGCCCCCAGAGCGGGACCCGCGGGTAGCTGAGCAGTTCGCCCGCGCCGTCCTCGCCGCCGCCGCGCTCCAGCGCCGCCCAGGTGTCCTTGTCGGCCACCGCGTCGACCAGCAGCAGCGCCTCCTCCTGGTCGCCGTGCACCATCGCACTGACCACCCAGTCCCAGGCCAGACCGCGCCGGTAGGCGTTGTCGGCGGTGGAGCCCGCCGTCACCAGGGCGAGCCGGCGCCCGCGCGGGTCGGCCACCAACTGGCCCACCAGGCAGACCAGCAGCCAGCGCCCCGGACGGGCGGCCGCCTCCCGGACGGCGGTGAGCATGGTGTTGGCGTCCGCGCGCGGGTCCACCACGGCGACCCGGCTGCCGGCCGCGCCCGCGTCGAAGCACATCCCCGGCAGCACCTCGGCCAGTAACCGGGCGCCCCCGGCCGCCTGCGCGGACGCCCCGAAGGCGCGGTCCGGCCCGCCGTCCGCCCCGATGACCACCAGATCGACCCCGCTTGCCACCCGCACCGCCCCCTCCTGCCCGGCCCCGGCCTCCCGGAGCCGCCGAACCGTTCCGCCGTCCGCTGCGCCGTCCGCCCCGGCCCTGCCGCGCGCCGTCCGCCTGCTGCGGCGGCGCCGTACGGCCCCCGGCACGCCCGGCGTGCCCCGGTGCCACCGCCGGGCAGGCTACCGTCCCGCCCCGCCGCCACCGGGACTCCGGGTCGGCGTTCCGGGCCGGATCCCGCGTCCGGCCGACCACCCGGGCGCCGTCGGGCACCGTCCGGGCACCGTCGCGGCCTTCCGGCGGGCGCCGGGAGGCGTGCCGCAAGGCCCTGCCGCACCGGGACCATGGGCCCTGTCGGTCCGCTCCCGGGAGGGGGACCATCGGACCCATGGACCGTGACGACCAACTGGAGGAACTCGGCGCGGACACGTGCCTGCGCCTGCTCAGCACCGTGCCCGTCGGACGGGTGGTGTACACCGAGCACGCGCTGCCGGCCGTGTTGCCGGTCTCCTTCGAGGTGGCGCCGGACGGGCGCCTGCTGCTGGCCGTGCGCCGGGGCAGCGCCACCGCGCGCGGGTTGGACGGCACCGTGGTCGCCTTCCAGGCCGACCAGCTGGACCCGGTCACCCGGACCGGCTGGAGCGTGCTGGTGCACGGCCGGGCGGACGTGCTGCGCGATCCGGAGCAGGTCCGCCGCGCGCTGCGCTCCGGCCTGCGGCCCTGGGTCGGCGAGCCGGACCCGATGTTCGTCTCGCTGGTGCCCGAACTGATCAGCGGCCGCCGGCTGAGCCCCTCCGGACGCCCGGTCCCGCACTCCTGACGGCCGCCGCCCGAGCGCGGGCGGGCGGCCTTCCGGGGAACCCCTGACAGGTGACCGGCGAGTAGGCATACTCTGCGGAGTTCGCAGCACCAGCAGCACCCGCACCGCCGACCCTCCCGCCTGCCCCAGGAGCGCCCTGTGACGACCTTCGCCTCCCTCGCCGAGCTGACCGCCGCCGTCGGCACCGAGCTGGGGACCAGCCGGTGGCACACCGTCGAGCAGGCCCGGATCGACCTGTTCGCCGAGGCGACCGGCGACCACCAGTGGATCCACGTCGACCCGCAGCGGGCGAAGGAGAGCCAGTTCGGCTCGACCATCGCGCACGGCTACCTCACGATGTCGATGATCCCGGTGCTGGCCAAGGAGTGCTACGGCGTCGAGGGCGTGCGGATGGCCCTCAACTACGGCTCGGAGAAGGTCCGCTTCCCCGCCCCGCTGCCGGTCGGCACGGCGATCCGGGCCAAGGCCGAGCTGGTCTCCGCCACCGAGGTGCCGGGCGGCGTGCAGGCGGTGGTCCGCTTCACCATCACCAGCGCGGAGAGCGCCAAGCCGCACTGCGTCGCCGAGACGATCACCCGTTTCTACGCCTGATCACGGGGGAAGGCCCCTGGTCGGCGGACGGCGGCCGCCGCTCGCCGGGTCCGGAGAGCCGAGCACGAGTAATCTCCGACGAGATGGTTGTCGTACCGAACCGGCGCGCCGGTCGGCGGTACGCGCCCCGGCATGCCAGGTATCCGTTGCCGTCCTTGGAGGTGCCGTGCCCCGCCCAGCCGCCCCGTGGTACTCCCGCGCCCTCGGCCTGTCCTCGGCCCTGTCCGCCGCCCTCGGCGCGTCCCCCGGCCTGGCGGGACTGCCCCGGGCGGCCTGGCACCGGGTCCGCACGGACGCCTTCGGCGCCGAGCCGCGCGGCGAACGGCTGGCCCGGATCCGCCGCTCGCCGCAGTTCACCGACGGCGCCTTCCGCAACCCCGTTCCGACCCGCCGGCTGGTCTCCGCGCGCAGCCCGCTGGAGATCACCCGGGCCCAGCTGGCGGCCGACCGCGCCCGCCGGCTGCCGGCCGCCGCCGTGCCGCTGCACCGGCTGCTCCCCGCCGACCTCGCCGAGCCGCCCGCCTCCGGCCTGCGGCTCACCTGGCTCGGCCACGCCACGGTGCTCGCCGAGATCGGCGGCCGCCGGGTGCTGTTCGACCCGGTCTGGGGCGAGCGCTGCTCCCCGTTCTCGTGGACCGGGCCCAAGCGGCTCCACCCGGTGCCGCTGCCGCTCGCCGAACTCGGCCCCGTCGACCTGGTCGTCGTCTCCCACGACCACTACGACCACCTCGACATGGACACCGTCCGGGCGCTGATCGGCACCGGCGCGGCCTTCGCCGTCCCGCTCGGCGTCGGGGCGCACCTGGAGCACTGGGGGGTGCCGCCCGGCCGGATCGTCGAACTCGACTGGTGGGAGTCGGCCGAGGTGGCCGGCCTCACCCTGACCGCCACCCCCGCCCGGCACTACTGCAGCCGCGGTCCGCGCACCAGCCCGCTGTTCCTCTGGGCGTCCTGGGTGGTGGCCGGCGGCGGGCGCACCGTCTTCCACAGCGGGGACACCGGGTACTTCGCCGGCTTCGCCGAGATCGGCCGCCGGCTCGGCCCGTTCGACGCGACGATGATGCAGGTCGGCGCGTACAGCGACTTCTGGCCCGATGTGCACATGACGCCCGAGGAGGGCGTGCGGGCCCACCTCGACCTGCGCGGCGAGCTGCTGCTGCCGATCCACTGGGCCACCTTCAACCTCGCGCCGCACCCGTGGGAGGAGCCCGCCGAGCGGGTGGTCGCCGCCGCGCGGGCGCAGGGTGCCCGGGTGGCGGTGCCGCGGCCCGGCAAGCCCTTCGAGCCGGCCGCGCCGCCCGCGCTGCGGCGCTGGTGGCGGGCGGTGGCCGCGCCACCCCGGGACGGCGCGGCGCTGGTGGTGCCGGACGGGCCGCCGGCCGCGGCGGACGGCTCGCGGTCCCGGGCGGCGGCCGGGGGCGACGGCGTTCCGGTCTGACCAGGCGGACAGGCGGATCCGGCCGTTCAGGCGGACCGGCGACTCGCGGCGGACCGGCGGCTCTCGGCGGCCCGGGCGCGGATGCGCCGCCAGGCGCCCTGCTGCACCAGCAGGGTGAGCACCCCGGCCAGCACGATCCCCGCCATGTTCAGCAGCAGTTGCAGGCTGGAGCCCCAGAACTGCCGGAAGTCCCCGTAGCCGAGGGCGACCGCCGCGTTGGCGGCGGCGGGCACCGTGGTCACCGAGATCGCCACGCCGACCAGCATGCCGGCCTTGGCCGAGGTCAGCGAGAGCAGCCCGGCGATGCCCGCGAGGAACGCCACCACGAAGGAGGTGGCGTCCGGCTGCCAGATGAACGAGGTGTTCGGCCGGGCCGCGTCGAACCGCTCGTGACTGAACAGCCCGAGACCGTCCATCAGCAGCGAGAACGCGACGGTCAGCGCCATCGCCACCGCGAAACCGGCGACCAGCGCGTTCAGGGAGCGCAGCGCGGGCCGCGCGCGCCGCTGCACCAGGGCCACGCAGAGTCCGGCGAGCGGCCCGAACTCCGGCCCCACCGCCATCGCCCCGACCACCAGGATCGCGCTGTCCAGCACCGCGCCGCAGGCGGCCAGCATGGTCGCCACGGTGAGGAAGGCCAGGTAGACGCCGGTGAGGGTGGACTCCTCGTGGGTGATCTCGGAGACCGACTCCCACACCAGCGCGTCCGCGCCCTCGCCCGGGGCGAGCCGCTCGGCCTCGTCGGCGGCGGCCGAGATCGTCAGTTCGACCTCCTGGACGTCGATCGCGCCGCGGTCGGGCAGCCCCGTCGCGCGCAGCCCGGCCAGCACCTCGTCCGCCGACTCGCGGGCCACGTCGCACAGGACGACGTCCCCGGCGGGCCGGACGGCCGCGTCGGGCAGCAGGACCACGTGGGTCACGCCGACGCAGTCGTCCAGGCAGGTCAGCACGGTGTCGCGCAGGTCGACGGGGACGATCAGACGAAGGTGCAGCACGGGTGCTCCGGTCGGGGGGCGCGGCGGTGGGTCCCGTTCACCCTAGGGGCCGCCCGACGTCCCGGCGCGCCGTCAGGCGGCGGGCCGCTTGGCGTGCTCGACGAGGTCGACGGTGGCACGCGGGTCCTCGACCTCCACGATCAGCCGGCTGTAGCGCTCGTCGGCGAGTTCGATCACCACGGCCTTGGCCGGGTTCTTGACGTCCCAGAAGACCCACTCGCCGCCCGAGCGGAAGGTGCCGGCGGTGATCACCCCCGGGAAGTGCGTGCCACCGACCTTGATCCCCTTGGGCTCGCGGAAGATCCCGGGGTCGACGGTCGCGCCCCGGACGTTGCCGAGCGGTATCTCGATCCGGCTGCGGATCGCCCAGAGCCGGTCGAGGCCGTCGATCTCGACGACGAGGGTGTGCTCGGTGATGCTGACACGGGCCATGGAACTGTTTCCTCCCACTGACTGATGGACTGTGTGAACCGGCAGGTGTCCGGGCCGGCCGGGGGTCAGCCGACGCGGCCGGCGAAGGCGAGGACGGCGTCGGCGGACGGACCGCCGAGACCGGCCCGGGCCCGCAGCCGCAGGCCGAGGACGGTCGCGGCGAGGACTCCGGAGGTCCCGCTCCCGGCGCCGCCGACCGCCTCGACCGCGCCGTCGAGCGCCGCCATCCCCTCGCCGACCAGCGCGCCGACCTCCGGATCGCTCCCGGCCCGCTCCACGGCGGCCGACAGCAGCAACCCGGCGGCCGGTCCGCCGTCGAACGCGGCGACCGCCTGCGCCAGCAGCGTGCCGAGCCCGTCCGCCTCCCGCAGCGCCGCCGCGAGCGGCAGCACCTCCTCGTCGAGGTGCCGGCGCAGCGCGGCGAGGTACAGCCCGCGCTTGCTCCCGAACACCTTGTAGAGGCTCCCCCGGTGCACACCGAGCCCGGTGACGAGATCGTCCACCGAGGTCCCCTCGTACCCGCGCACGGCGAACAACTCCGCCGCCGCCCGAACAGCCTGCTCCTCGTCGAAGGCGCGTGGTCTTCCCATGGCCAGGACTCTACGAGTTAAGGAACGCTCGGTCAAGAACGACCGTTCTCAAACATCGGTCCGCGGGAGCGCGCCCCCGGGGCAGTCCGCCCCGGCGGCCGAGGCGCCGGGGCGGAACACACGAGGCCACCGGGCCGGCCGGTGAGCGCGCCGCGCAGGCCCGCCCGAGGGGGGAGTGTGCGGGGGTGGGTCAGGGGGTGGCGAGGAGGTCCCGGAGGGTGCGGGCTTCCTTCAGGAGGCGGCTGGTGCCGGGGCGGGCGGCGGTGTCGGTGACTTCGGGGATCGGGCCGCGGGCGGCGCTGCGGCGGGCGGCGTCGGCGGCGAGGGCGACGAGGTCGGTGGTGCCGCGCGGGGCCTCGCCGCCGAGGAGGGACGGCAGGGCGGCGGCCAGCACGGACCAGACGGTGGTGTGGGCGCCGGTGTCGGCGGCAGCGGTCAGGGCCTGGGCGAGGCGGGTGGGCTTCACCGCGCCGAGCGCCACCAGCTCCCCCAGCTCGCGGCCGAGCATGGCGCCGTCCAGGTCACCACGGGCGGCGAGCACGAGCAGGGCGTCGACGGCGGCGGCGCGGTCCTCCGGGTAGCGGGCGCCCAGGCCGTAGCCGAGGGCGAGGTGCAGGGCGAGCCCGGCCGGGCCGCCGGCCTCGGCGAGCACCACCAGCATCGGCGCGCCACCGCGCCGCTCACGGTCGGCGCAGTCGGCGATCCGGTCCAGCCAGCGGGCGGCCAGCTCCTCGCGGTGGTGCGGCAGCATCGCGGCCCAGTGCGCGGTGGGCTCCCAGAGCCACTCGTTCACCCGGCGGGCCCGGGCCACGCTCGGCTCGGTGCCCTCCAGCAGCGCCCGGAACTCGGCGGGGAGCCGCTCGCGCGCCGGACCGGCCGGCCCGGCGCTGCCCGGCTGGGCGACCGCGACCCGCTTGACCTCCTCCCACCAGCGCTCCGCGTAGCGGTCGGCGTGCGAGGAGCCGGCGCCGGGCGCGAAGAGCACCCGCTCCGAGGGCTGGTCCGGCAGACCGCCGTCGCGCAGCCAGGCGGCCGCCCACCGCCCGGCCGCCGAGGTCAGCCGCCCGGCCGCCGCCCGCACCGCCGGGTCCGCCGTCGGGGCGACCCTCAGCAGCGCGGCGCCCAGGTCGGCCGGCCCGGCCGTGACACCGGCGGCCTCGTACCCGGCGAGCCGCTCGACCAGCGCGGTCGCGGTGATCGCGCCGGTGGCGTCGGTCGGCGTGGCGAGCAGATACGGCGGGCGGTCGGCGGCGACCCGCTCCGCGGCCTCGAGGATCCGGGCGGCCAGCACCTTGCCGTACTCGGTGTTGTGCGTGCCGTGCAGCGGGTTGCGGCCCTTCCTGCGGAAGAGGCCGCCGCCCCGGTGCGGGTCGGCCCGGCCGGCGATCACCGTGGCGAGGTACAGCGCGTCACCGGGACGGCAGTCCCGCCAGCGGCCGACGTCCTGCCACGGGTTCACCCGCAGCACCGGCTCCAGCGCCACGGCGAGCGCCGCCCGGTCGCGGTGGGCGTGCCGGACCAGGCCGTCCAGGACGCGCTCGAAGACGGCGACGTCCGGCTGTTCGGCGGCCAGCAGCACGGCCAGTTCCTCGGCGACCTCGACCGGCGTGGCGAGCGGTGCGCCGAGCGGGGCGGGCACCGGGACGGGCGGCAGCAGTTCGTCCCACGCGGTGTCGTCGTCCCCCGAGCCGCCCACCGGCGCGCCGAAGAGCTCGCTCGCCCGGGCGTGGTGGGCGGGGTTGAGCGCCTCGGCGGCGAGCAGCAGCTCCGGCAGGACGGCCCCGCCGGCGGCCTTGAGCCGCCGGGCGACCACGTTGAGCGCCCGCTCCTGGACGGCGCTGTCGGGGTGGCCGAAGGCCTCGGCGGCCGCCAGCACCACCGGGCCGGACCGCTCGGGCGAGCGCTTGGCGGCCTGCTCCAGCCAGGCCAGCTGGGCACGAACCAGCTTCTTCTCGGTGCGGAACAGCACCACCGCCGAGGCCTCGCCGGCCACCTCCGGCTCGATGAGCCCGGCCTCGTCCAGACCGGCGAGCACCTGCTGGGCGTGGCCGGCCAGCACCGAGGGCCCGTCGAGCAGCGCCAGCAGGTCGCGGACCCGGGCCGCGTACTCCTGCGGGGTGGGCGCGAGCGCGGTCAGCACGGCGAGGAACGCGCGCTGGTCGGCGATCTTGCCGCCGCGCACCAGGCGGCCGAGGCAGAGGTCGATCAGCTCCTCGCGCCCGAAGTGCCCGGACTCGGCGAGTCCGGCGATCGCGTCCGGCCAGTTGTCACCCGAACGGGTGGTGTAGGCGCGGTCCAGTGGCCACGCGACATCGTCGAGTTCGAACACCCGGGGCAGCAGGGCGCGGGTGAAGGTGTCCGTCCGCAGCCGCTCCAGCAGGGTGGTGAAGGTGCCGCGCGGGCCGTTCTCCGCCCCGGCCGCCGAGCGCAGCCACTCGGCGGTGAAGTCGTCGGAGGCCGGCACCGCGCAGCCGGTGCGCCGCACCACCCGCTCGATCAGCGGGTAGAGGTCCCAGCTCCAGCCGCTGCCGCGCTTGGCCGCGAGCCGGCCGACCACCTCGATCTGCCACTCCACCGGCTGCGCCTCGACGACGTCGGCGAGGGCCGGGTGACGGGCCCAGGAGCGGCCGCTGAAGTCCCGGGCGCCGATCCAGGTGGCGGCGCCGGCCGCACCGGGGTGGCAGCCCGCGCCGGCCACCAGCAGCGCGCCCATCCGCTGCTTGGCCTCCCCGGACCAGTCGCCGCGGTTGGTGCGGCGCAGCTCCTTGAGCGCGGGGACGCAGGAGCGCCGCTCGGCCGGCCCGAGCGCGGCGAGCAGCCCCGGCACCTCCCCGGTCCGGCCCTCGCGGACGGCCGCCAGCAGGGCCTCCACCGCCTCGGCCGGCTCCGCGGTCCCCCTGGTCCCCGCGGTCCCCGCCGGCCCCGTGGTCTTCGTGGTCTTCACCGTTCCGGTGCTCATCGCGCCGCTCCCTCCCGCACTTCGCCGACCGTCCCGTCCTGCGTCCGCGCCTCGCGGACCATGCCGACCGCCAGCACGTGCTTGCACGGCCCGCGCCCGCCCCGGTACTTCGCCCACCACAGGCAGGTGCAGCCGACCGCGCCGGCCGCGTCCGTACGCACCCGCTGGACGTGGTCGTCCACCGTGACGAGGGCCGTCGCGCCGCCCTCCTCCAGCCGGACCGCCCCGGCCCCGACCAGCGCGCGGGCTGCCTTCAGCCGCGGGTTGGCCGCCTCCGCGCGCCCCGCGTCGTACGGGAGCTGCCGGTGGAAGTACGCGGCCTCGGCGGCGTCGTAGCCGATCTGCCCGGCGGTGCCGAGCCGGGTGAGCGCGGCCCGCACCCGGGCGGCGTCGAGCCCGGACTGCTCGGCCAGCTCGGCGATCTCGATCCGCGGCTCCCAGGCGAGCAGCGCCGCGACCAGGTCGGCGTCCTGCTCGGCGGTCCCGGTGGCGAGCGCGCCGAGCACCCCGCCCTCACCGCTGAAGCCCCGGGAGGCGTCCGGCGAGAGGGTGAGGGTCAGCCGCATCCCGGGCAGCTCGACCTCCCAGGCGGAGGCCGCCGGGCCGGTGCCGGCGACCGGCGGGCCGTAGACCCGCAGCGCCCGCGCGTGCCGCAGGACCCGCTGCAGGGCGGCCAGCCGCTCGGGCCCGGGCAGGCAGACCGCGCCGGGCACCGGCCGGGTGGTGGGCCGCAGCGTCCGCCCGGCGGGGACCACCCACTGGGCGACCCGGGCGCCGGCCCGCCCGCCGCCGCGCGGCAGCGAGCGCAGGAAGCGGACCGCCTCGGCGGCGGGCAGCTCGGCGCGCAGGTCGAAGCCGGCGGCGGTGACCTGGGTCTCCGCGAAGCCGCGCAGCCAGCGCTCGGGCAGCGGGACCTTCTTCTCGACGACCGGCCCGTCGAAGGTGGTGACCTCCAGGGCGTCCGGGCCGACGGCGAGGTGCAGCGGCTCGGCGGGGCCGATCCGGGTGAGCGCCTCGCGCAGCGGGTTGTTGACGTCGACGTTGGTGGTGCCGTGGCCGATCTCGTCGCCGTCCAGGCCGGCGGCGAGCACGTCGAGGCGGGCGTAGACGCCGCAGCAGCCGGAGAAGGACTCGAAGCGCAGGCGGTCGCCGTTGGCGGTGACCACCGGGTCGAGCGAGGCGCGCAGCTGGGGCTGGTAGTAGCGGGCGGCGGCGACGTCGGCGACGGCGAGCAGCGCGGCGGCGGCCGGCGCGGGCTCGGCCAGGAAGCCCGCGAAGAAGCGCGGGTGGGCGGCCGCGCCCAGGGGCGTGGTGCCACCGGAGGTCTCCAGGGCGAGGCGCCGGCCGGCCTCGCCGTCGAGGACGGCGGACGGGCGCAGATAGGCGTACGCGTGTGCGGATTGCGACATGCCGAGCACGTTAGGTCGGGGCACTGACAATCACCCCCGGGCCACTCCTCGACCCCCTCCCGGTCTTCGAATTATGGAACACGTTCTAGCAAGAATGTTCGCCTTCCGGGTTACCCAGGTCACACCGGCGTACCGTCCGGGTCTGCCACTATGGGCTTGTGACAGAGCTGACCGAACAGGACAGGCGGGCCACCGGCACGGTCGGCCCGTTCGCCGAGCTGCTGTGGATCGAGCGCCTCGACGAGAACACGTTCCGCGGCCACTGCCACGCCGGTGCGCCGATGCGCGCGTTCGGCGGGCACGTCGCCGCGCAGGCGCTGGTGGCGGCCGGGCGGACGATCGGCGCGGACCGCTCGGTGCACTCGCTGCACGGCTACTTCCTGACGCCGGGCGACCCGACCCGCCCCATCGAGTACCGGGTGGACCGGGTCCGCCAGGGCACTTCCTACGCCACCCGGCGGGTGACGGCGGTCCAGCGGGGCGAGGCCGTCTTCAGCCTCTCCGCCTCCTTCAAGCGCCCCGAGCCCGCCGCCGACCGCCACCGCGAGGTGCCCGGGCTGCCCGGCCCCGAGGACCTGCCGGACGCCTTCTCGTTCTGGGACGAGGAGTCCCGGGCCGCGCTGGCCGACAGCGGCTTCGGCGCCCTGGAGCTGCGGTTCGTCCCGCCGGACGCGCCGGGCGTGCCGCCGGCCGTGCCCGGCATGCCGCAGCAGTTCGTCTGGCTGCGCACCGGCTCGCCGCTGCCCGCCGACGACCCGCTGCTGCACGTCTGCGCGCTCACCTACCTCTCGGACCTCACGCTCGCCTCGACGGCCGGGCTGCACGTCCAGCCGAACTTCTTCCAGCGCACCGGGCAGCGCGCCGAGCCGCCCCGGCTGCTGATGGCGTCACTCGACCACGCGATGTGGTTCCACCGGCCGTTCCGGGCCGACGAGTGGCTGCTGTTCGCGCAGCGCAGCCCGTCCTCCTCGGACGGGCGCGGGCTGGCGCTCGGCGAGTTCTACGACCGCGAGGGCCGACTGGTGGCCTCCGCCGTCCAGGAGGCGCTGATCCGCGAACGCCTGGTCGCACCGCGCTGAGCCGCGCCCGCACCGGCCGGCCGCCCGCTCCCGCCCCCCGCCACCACCCGGTGGCCGGGGGGCGAACGGCGGGCGGCCGGTCGGCGTCATATTCCTGAGCGGCCCCGGCCCGTATCATGGTGCGGGTGACCAAGGTTGACCTGTCACCACGACCGGTGGAGGCGATGTCTCCGCGTCAGCTCGAACGCCGCGAAAGCCTGATCGCGGCCGCGCTCGCCCTGGTGAACGAGATCGGCGTCGAACGGCTGCAGATGAAACAGGTCTGCGAGCGGTCCGGAGTCGCCCTGGGGACGGCGTACCGCTACTTCTCCTCCAAGGACCACCTGCTGGCGGCGGCGATCGCCGAATGGCACCGGCTCCTGCTGGCCGACCTGGTGGCGGAGCTGCGCGGACCGCGTGCGGGCCTCGGCGCCACCGACCGGGTGGCGCGGTTCGTGCGCGGCGGCATGCGGGCCTACCAGCGCCAGCCCGAGCTGGCCCGGCTGCGGGTCGCCGTCGCCGCCTCCACCGACCCCTTCGCCAGCGAGGCCCTGCAGGGCATGGCCCGGGCCGACAGCACGGCGCTCCAGGCGGTGATGGCCGACGAGGTGCCGGCCGCCGCGAGCGACCTGGTGCGGCACATCGTCGGCCACGCCTGGCAGGGCGAGCTGACCGCCTGGGTGACCGGCCGCACCACGCTCGGCGACGCCCGGCGGCGGCTGGAGGACGTGGTGCGGCTGGTGCTGACCCCCTACGAGCCCGCCTACCCGGCCCCGTACGAGGTCCCGTCCAACGTCTGACGGACGGCGGGACCGCGGGACGGCGGGACGGCGAACGGGGCGGCCCGAGCGGTCGGGGCTCCGACGGCTCAGGCCGCCGTCACCGGGTGGACCACCACCGCGTCGAACAGGTAGCCCTCGCGGTTGAACACCGCCGTCTCGGGCTGGGTGCCGCCCAGGCGGTCGGTCGCCCGCGCCCGCAGCTCGTACCGGCCGGGCCGCTCCGGGCGCCAGTCGACGTGCCAGCGCGTCCAGTCGCCGTACCGCGGCTCGTCGCGCAGCTCGGCGCGCCGCCAGCGCCGGCCGCCGTCGACCGACACCTCGACCCGGCGCACCGGGGCCGCGCCCGACCACGACCGGCCGTGCAGCCGGTGCGTGCGGCCGGCCGGCAGGACGGCGTCGCGGGCCAGCTCGAAGGCGCTCTTCACCACCTGCGTGGTGAGCGGGGCGCTGCCGCCGGGCGGGTAGTCGGGGCCGAACAGGCGGTAGGAGTCGGTGTTCCACGGCGAGAACAGCGGCCGGTCGGCGACCTCGACGGTACCGACCCACTTGATCGAGGCGATCCCGACCCAGCCCGGCACCACCACCCGGACCGGCGCGCCGTGGTCGGGGGTCAGCGGCTCGCCGTTCATCTCGTAGGCGAGCAGCACGTCGTCGAGCGCCTTGGCGACCGGCAGCGGCCGGCGGACCCGGCCGAGTCCGACCCCGCCGACCACCGGCTCCGGGTCGAGGCCGGCGGGCATCACGTCCACCGCGTCCGCCGTCAGGCCCGCCCGGCGCAGCACCTCCGCCAGCCGCACCCCGCGCCAGCGGGCCGAGCCGATCCCGCCGAGCGTCCACGGGGTGCCGGGCACGCTCTGGTGCTGCTGGCCGGTGAAGAAGCTGCGGCCGTTGCCGGCGCACTCGATCAGCGCCGTCGTCGTGTGGGACGGCAGGGCGCGCAGCTCCGCGAGCGAGAACTCGACCGGGCGCTCGGCGGTCGGGGCGCCGCGCAGGCCACTGCCGAAGAGCCTGAGCCGCCAGGTGCCGGCGTCGATCAGCGGGGTGCTGGTGTGGTTGCGGACGAAGAACCGCTCCACCGGGACATGCCGCCCCACCGGCCGGCCGTCCGCGCCGGCGCGCAGCGCGTCGAACCGCATCTCGGCGTTGGTCCCGCGCGGCACGAACCACTCGGCGGGCAGCGGCTTGACGATCCCGGGCACCGGCCCGGCCGCCGGCCCGGCCGCCGGGGGCGGGGCGGCGGCGGGACCGGCCGGGGCGGCGGCGGCGCGCCGCGCCCCGGTCAGTACGCCCGCGGCCGGGGCGGCGGCCCCGACGGCGAGGAGTCGCAGCAGCTCACGGCGTTCCCAGCCGTCTCGGCGGCCGGCCGTCGGCTGGTGGGCGGCTTCCGAGGGGATGTCTGCGGACATCGGCACACTCCCGTTCGCGTCATGGTGATGATGGGGACGACGGTCGCTGTCGGAGCCGTGGTCACGGCCCGGGTCTGCCGCACGGGCGGCTGCGGACGCCCGGCGGCGAGCGCGGGCTCAGCGACAGCGGCGACAGCTGAGGCAACAGCCGCGACAGCGGCCGCGACGGGACCGGACGGGCGCGCCCGCGGCGCCGGCGGCGGCCGAGGGCCGCCCGGCGGGTATCACGGCGCGGCATCCCCCGGTCACGCTCGGATCATAGGCGCGCCACCGACGCCGCGTCAGGCGATCCCGGGGCTTGACCCTGACACCGGTGTGAACTCCTACCGTGCGGAGCGGGCCGACCGGCCCGAACCGCCCAACCGAACAGGAGCACCGCCATGGCCGCCTCCCCCGCCCCCGCCGCGCCCCTCGCCGCCGTCGTCCGGGGCACCGGCCCCGGACTGCTGCTCGCCCACGGCGCCGGCGGCAGCGCCCGCGACAACTGGGGCCCACTGCTCGACGACCTCGCCGCCCACCGCACCGTCGTCGCCCCCGACTACCCCGGCTCCGGCGACAGCCCCGACGAGCCGGGCACGCGGCACTCGCTCGACGAACTGGCCGACCGCCTGGTGGCCGCCGCCGACGCGGCCGGTCTCGCCGACTTCGACCTCGCCGGCTACTCCCTCGGCGCCGCCGTCGCCGTCCGGATCGCCACCCGCCACCCCGGCCGGGTCCGCTCCCTGCTGCTGCTCGCCGGCCTGGCCGGCGGCTCGCAGCGGTTCCGGCTGCTCGCCGACCAGACCGTCGCCCTGAGCGCGCACCCCGCGCTGTTCGCCGACCACTCGCTGACCGTGGGCTTCGGCCGCAGCTGGGTGGACGCGCTGCCCGCCGCCCGGCTCGCCGAGCTGCGCGCCGCCCTGACCGCCGCGCCGGTCCCGGCGGGCATCGGCTGGCAGTTCGGGCTCGGCGCGGACGCCGACGTCCGCGCCGAGCTGGCCGGCGTCGGCGTGCCGACCCTGGTCGTCTCCACCACCGAGGACGACCTGGTGGCGCCGCAGCAGCACCGCGCCCTGGCCCAGGGCATCCCCGGCGCCCGGCTGGCCGAGCTGACGTCCGGCCACCTGCCGATGGTGGAGCGGCTTCCCGAGCTGCGGAAGCTGGTGCTGGACTTCCTCACGGACACCGCCGCCCGGGCCTGACGGGCCCGCGGAGGGGAACACCCGGCGGGGGCGGCGGCGTTCACCGACCATGCGCATCGGAGAACTCGCCCGCCTGACCGGGGTGTCCACCCGTCTGCTGCGGTACTACGAGGAGCAGGGCCTGATCGAACCCACCCGTTCGGCGGCCGGCTACCGCGAGTACGGCGCGGGCGACACCGTCCGGGTCCGCCAGATCCGCAGCCTGCTCGCGGCGGGCCTGTCCACCCGGGTGATCGCGCAGATCCTCCCCTGCGCGACCGGACCGGTCCCCGCCCTGGAGGCCTGCCCCGAACTGCTCGGCACCCTCCGCGGCGAACTGGCCGAGCTCGACGCGCGCATCGACGAGCTGAGCCGCAGCCGGGACGCCCTGGCCGGGTACCTGGACGCCGCCCTGCCGCCGTCCCGCCCGTACGCGGTCGCCTGACGTCCGGCGTACGACGTCCGGCGTACGACGTCCGACATCTGACGTCCGACATCTGACGCCTGTTCAGGTCACACCTCTTCGGCGTGCCCTGCCCGCCCTCCCGGCGAGAACTGGACATAGTACGACATGTATCCCCTTTCCGATCATGTCGTCGCCGTATTGCCGTCGGCCTGCCAGTTCGCCGCGAGAGGTACCCCATGACCAGTCAGCCGCCCGAGCCGCCCGACGAACCCGCCGCCACCCTCCCCGTCGACCGGGTCGTGTTCGGGGTCGGCGCCGTCGCCGTGCTCGGGGTCGTCGCCTGGGGCGTCTTCGCCGAGGACTCCCTCGGCCGGACCTCCGGGACCGCCCTCGGCTGGGTCCTGCACAACTTCGGATGGCTCTTCGTCGTCGCCGCCGACGTCTTCCTCGCCCTGACCGTCCTGCTCGCCTTCAGCCGGTTCGGCCGGATCCGGCTCGGGCGCGACGACGACGAGCCGGAGTTCTCCACCACCGCCTGGGTCGCCATGATGTTCAGCGCGGGCATGGGCATCGGCCTGATGTTCTACGGCGTCGGCGAACCGCTCCAGCTGTTCGCCGCCCCGCAGCCCGGCTCCGGCCTCGAACCCGAGTCGGCGGCCGCCGCCCAGCAGGCACTGGAGTTCTCGCTCTTCCACTGGACCCTGCACCCCTGGGCGATCTACGCCGTCGGCGGCCTCGCGCTCGCCTACACCACCTTCCGCAAGGGCCGGGGCAACCGGATCTCCGCCGCGTTCGTCCCGCTGATCGGCGAGCGCGGCGCCAACGGCTGGAAGGGCCGGGCGATCGACCTGCTCGCCGTGTTCGCGACCGTCTTCGGCTCCGCCACCAGCCTCGGCCTCGGCGCCCTCCAGGTGGCCGACGGCCTCGGCTACATCTCCGACGTCAACAACAGCGAGCGCACCCAGCTGGTGATCATCGGCGCGCTCACCGCCGCCTTCGTGCTCTCCGCCTTCTCCGGCGTGCACCGGGGCGTCAAGTGGCTCTCCACCGCCAACGTCGTGCTGGCCTCGCTGATCATGGTCTTCGTCTTCCTCGTCGGCCCGACCGTGTTCGTGCTGGACACCGTCCCCTCCACCGTCGGCGGCTACCTCTCCGACCTGCTCGTCATGTCCTCCCAGACCGGTGCCTTCACCGACGAGGAGTGGCTCGGCACCTGGACCATCTTCTACTGGGCCTGGTGGCTGTCCTGGGCACCGTTCGTCGGCACCTTCATCGCCCGGATCTCGCGCGGCCGCACCGTGCGGCAGTTCCTGCTCGGCGTGCTGCTGGTGCCCAGCGGGGCCACCGTCTTCTGGTTCTGCGTGATGGGCGGCACCGCGATCCGGCTGGACAGCACCGGCGCCGCCGACCTCGTGGCGACCATCCCGCGCGGCGCCGAGGCCTCGCTGTTCGAGATGCTGCGGGCCCTTCCGGGAGGCGCGGTCACCAGCGTGATCGCGGTGCTGCTGGTGATGACCTTCTTCATCACCAGCGCCGACTCCGCCTCGCTGGTGCTCGGCTCGCTCTCCAGCCGCGGCTCGCTGCACCCGCGCACCTGGCTGGTGGTCGTCTGGGGCGTGCTGATGGGCGGCGTCGCGGCCGCGCTGCTGCTGGCCGGCGGGCTCACCGCGCTGCAGAACGCCACCATCCTGGTCGCGCTGCCGTTCGTCGCGGTGATGCTGCTGCTGTGCGTGGCCCTGGTGAAGGAACTGCGCGCCGATCCGTCCGCCGGCCCCTCCCGCTTCCACCCCGCGCACGGCCTGCGGGACGCCGTCCGGGTCGCGGTCGGCGAGGCCCTGGCCGATGTCCGCCGGGGCAACCGGCATCCCCCGAACGGGTGAAAAACCGCTCCCCGGGAGGATCGGCCCGCCACCTCCCGGGGGGCTTGACCTGCGACGTTGCACATGGCGCCCAAGCCGACGCCCACCTCCCATCCGGACTTCACCCGCATGTAGCGACCGTTCACACCGCCCTGGAAGCCTCCGTGTCATGAACGCCAACCCTCCGGCGACCCTCCAGGAACCGCGCTTCCCCCTGCCCAAGCGCCACCGCCGCTTCCTGGCCAGCGCCGCCGTCCTCGCCTCCGTCGCCCTCGGCACCCTCGGCGTCGGCGCCACCGTCGAAGCCGTCCAGCACGGCACCGTCGCCACGGCCACCGCCACCGTGCGGAGGTAGACGGCCGGCACCCGCCGACAGACCGGCGCGCGGGGATGCCCCCTCGCCCACGGCCTCCGGCACCCCGGCCCGCCCGGCGCGGCGGCCCCCGAGCAAGCCGCCCCACACAGCGGCGCCACCCGACCGGCCGACGCCACCACATCCGGCCCACCGGTGTGCTCCCTCGGCCCCACGTCCAAGGCATCGGCCGATCCCGGCCCCGGCGAACCCGATCCGCCAGGAACCGACTCGATCCGGTGATCCGTCAGCGAGCTCATCGGTGTCCGCCTTGATCGGGGTGTCCACCGAGTTCACGACACTCCCGCGATGGTCGTCCGATGCGAAGGCGAGCACCCGGCTCGGGGCAGCGAACCCGAGCGGGCGGCCCCCCGGGCGGCAGTGAGGTCCGGGGTGGCCAGGACAGGCGGGCAGCCGAGGTCGGGCAGGGGCGGGATTGTGAAGCCCCGGGCCGGCAAACCGGGGCTCCTCGGGCGGCCGTGGTACCCGCGACACGGCGCGCCCGTCCGGCCGGCTGACCGGCCCGGGGCGGAAGGTCCGCAGCAGGAGCGGCCACCGACGCCGAGGCGGGGCCAGTCGCCGTCGGGCAGGGTGCATCAGGGATCAGCGCCGACCGGTGGCCGGGCAGTCGTGATGCCCGGGTCGCACGGGAAAGGCGCGGGGCGGGACGCAGCCGCCGTCAGCCGGAGCAGCTTCCCCGGGGCGGGCCGGCGGCGCGGCTGCGCGCGGCCGGGGGAGGCGCACCGGGCCCGGGGAGGTGGTGGCAGTCAGGCCGGGAGGCCGGCGTGGGGGGTGGCGGGGGCGGGGATGGTGAGGTCGGGGTCGCGGCGGGAGTGGCGGCCGGTGCCCGGGGCGGGGAGGAGGTCGGGGGCCGGGGCGTAGCGGGCGGCGGGGGCGCGCAGGAGCCAGCCCGAGGGACGGGTGGTGATCAGGCCCATCCGGTGGAGCAGGTCGAGGGCGTCGCGGCGCAGGGCGGTGCGGTCGGCGAGGTAGTCGCGGCGCCAGCCGGACGGGAGGCCGTACTCGTCGGCGATGTCGCCGAGCACGCCGTCTATCAGCGCGTCCGGGACGGGCACGTCGGCGCCGGTGGTCTCGCCGGGCAGCGGGCGGACCTCCTCGACCAGCCGCTCGACCAGCAGCAGGGCGGCCTGGGCGGCCGTCCCGGCGCCGGACAGGGCGAGGTCGGTGAGTTCCTCCGCCGGGTCGAGGAGGGCGACGCCCTCGGCCCGCTGCTCCGCCTCCAGGCCGAGGAACTCGGCGAGCGCGGCGGGGCCGGAGTACCGGTGGTCGCGCAGCCAGGCGCGCTGGTCCTCGGGCAGGTCGGCGGTCAGGACGGCCGGGGTCTCGGCGAGGCGGCGGCGGACGGCGGTGCCGGGCTCGGCCTCGGCGGCGTGGCGGATCAGGTCGGCGGCGTCGTCGGCGAGCGCGGGCGGGCCGGCCGGGACGGCGCGGGCCAGCTCCCGGTCGACCGTCAGGACGGCGGACGCGTCGGTGAGGTCGGCCGGGACGTCGGCGAGCACCTGCCAGTCGGCGAGCACGGCGAGCGCCATGGCGAGGTCGGAGAGGTCGCCGGTCCCCGTGGCCGGGCCGGGGTCGGCGTTGTCCATCGCGGCCAGCAGGCGGCCGAGCGGGAGCTGTTCGGGGGCGTCGACGAGCAGGGCCAGCGCGAGGGCGAGCCGGGTGTAGCCGCCGGGGGTGAACGGGGCTCCGGTGGCGGGGTGTTCGAGGCGGCGGACGGCGCCGGGGCCGGGGCCGGCCTTGTGCAGCCGGGCGTGCCAGGGGCCGACCACCAGGGGGTAGCCGAGCAGGGTGTCGAAGCGCTCGGCGAGCCAGTCGCGGTGACGGCGGATCAGCGGGAAGCCGTCCGCGTGCGGTCCGGAGGCGGTGACCAGCGGGTGGGCGAGGAGCAGCCGGGCGGCGATCCGGCGTTCGGCGGCGGTGGTCGCGGCGGAACGATCCTGCGGTACGAGGGGGACGGCGCCCCGGGAGCGCTCGGGCCTTCGGTGCCGCCCGGGCTTGCCCTGCTTGACGCCCGACAGGACGACGGGCAGGGCGGCGGCGTCGCGGCGGGCGCGGCGCAGACCGGGGGCGGTGCGCGGTTCGCGGGCGCGCGGCGGCGCGGGCGTGTGCGCGGTGGGGCCGTGCCACCAGCTGACCTCGTCGCCGGACGCTCCGCCGGACGTTCCGCCGGACGGCTCGGCGGCGGCGCCGAAGTGACGGGCCGGGTAGAGGCCGAAGGCGGCGGCGCAGAGGTCGTCGGCGGTGCCGGGGGCGGCTTCGGCGAACCAGCGCGCGAGCCGCAGCAGCCCGGGGTCGGGCGACAGCTCCCCGGGCAGGAGTCCCTCGGGCGACAGCTCCCCGGGTGGCGCGGCCGCGGCGTCGGCGTCCTGCGGGGCGTCAGCACCGGCCGCGCCACCCGGTACGGGGCCGGCCCCGGGACCGCGAGCGGGTTCGCGTACGACGACGACGGCGTCGGTGGTGCTCCGCCCCGCCCCGCCCGTGCGCCCGTCCGACGTGCCACCGGCCGTCCGTGCGGCGCCGGTCGCGTACTCCTGCTGCTTCATGTCGGGGACCAGACTAGACGCTGGGCGCGGCCCTCGCTGGCAGCCGCCCGGCGCGCGGCGACATCCGGCCGGACGGCGCGCCGGCCCCGACCGGGCCCCTGCCGATCCCCCACTGATCCCCTACCGATCCCCGACCGGGTCACCACCGGACGGCGGGTCGTCACCCCGGTGACCCCACCGGACCTACGCACCGGTAACAATCTCTTCCGAACCCCGTTCCGGTCCCCTATCGTGCCCGGCACGGGCCGACCGCCCCGCAGCCCACTCCCCCACCCACCCGGAGGACACCGCCGTATGAGCATCCGTACGACCACCCGCGCCGTTCTCGGCGGCCGGCTGCGCTCGGCCTCCGGGCTGCTCGCCGGCTTCGCCACCACCTCGGCGGCCCACCTGGGGGCGCTGCTGACCGACACCCAGGTGCTGCGGCACGCCACCAAGCCGGCGCTGATGCCGCTGCTGGCCGCGCAGAGCCTCGCCAGTGCCGCCGCGGCCGGCCGGCAGGCGCCCAGGCTGCTCGCGCCGGCGCTGCTGCTGAGCGCGGGCGGCGACGTGCTGCTGCAGCTGGGCCAGGACCCGGCGTTCCTGGCCGGAATGGGCTCGTTCGCGGCGGCGCACGTCTGCTACGTGACGATGTTCGTCGGCCAGGGCGCGCTGACCGACCGGCGCCGGACGCTGGTGGTCGCGGCGGCGTACGCGACGGCCTGGGCGTCGATGGTGAGCCTGCTCTGGCCGGATCTCGGGGACCTGCGGATCCCGGTGGCCGGGTACAGCCTGCTGCTCGCCTCGACGGCGGTGACCTCGGCCGGGCTGAACCTCCGGACCGGGCTCGGCGGGGCGCTGTTCCTGCTCTCCGACACCCTGATCGCCACCAAGCTCGCCAAGTGGCGGGAGCTGCCGGGCCACGAGGTCTGGATCATGGCCACCTACATCCTGGCGCAGTACCTGCTGGCGACCGGCGCACTGCGCGCGGACGAGGCGCAGGAGGAGCGGGAGGCCCAGGAGTTCGGCTCGGCCCTCCGGGCCGGCGGCGCGGTCTGACGGGACGGCCGCACGGCACGGCCGCACGGCACCGCCCCACCGCGCGCGGGTGCCGGCCGCCGCCGGTTTCGGCGGGAGCCCCCCCCCCAGACCCGGTGCTCGCGCCCCTGGGGGTTCGGGCTCCCCCCCCCCCCCCCCCCCCCA
>NZ_JBEOWI010000013.1:0-151501 GCF_040296005.1 Kitasatospora sp. NPDC002551
CCCGGTTACATTCCGAACCCGGAAGCTAAGCCTCATAGCGCCGATGGTACTGCAGGGGGGACCCTGTGGGAGAGTAGGACGCCGCCGAACAAATTGTGAGAGAACCCCCGCCGGTATTCCGGCGGGGGTTCTCTGCGTTCTACCCTCAGGCCGGCGAGACGGTCGGCCTGCCGAGGTGCCGGTCGTAGAACCGGCCCCCGTCCTCCACCTCGAACCACGGGGTGCCGACGTGCCCGCCCATGTTGGCGTGCAGCGTCTTCTCCTTGCTGCCGAAGGCGTCGAACAGGTCCAGGGCCCGCTGTCGGGGATTGCCCTCGTCGTCCCACTGCAGCAGGAACAGCAGCGGAGCGGTGACCTGCCGGGCCTGCGCGCGTCGTGCACGGGGCACGTAGCCCCCGGCGAAGAGACCGAGGGCCGCGATGCGCGGCTCGACCGCGGCCAGCCCGATACCGACGGCGGTCCAGCCCGAGTACCCGACCGGGCCGTCGATCCCGGGCAGCGTCAGGAGGGCGTCCAGGGTGGCCTGCCATTCCGGGACCGCCCGGTCGACCAGCGGTCCGACGAAGGACTCGAAGATCTCGTCGACCGGTTCGCCGGCCCGCATCGCCCGCTGGAGGTCGGCGCGGGCCTGCGCGTCGGCGGCGGAAGCCGGCCGATCGCCGCACCCGGGGGCGTCGATGGTGGCCACCGCGTAGCCGTACGCCGCGTAGTACCGGGCGCGGGCCACCAGTCGGGTCTCCCGCCGGGGCAGGCCGTTGTTGTGGGCCATCAGGATCAGCGGGGCCGGTGCGGATCCGGGCGTCCACAGGGTGCCGGGGATCTGTCCGAGGGTGAACTCGCGCTCGACCAGGCCGTTTGACGACGACTCGGCGGTGAACTGCGGAGCATGCATGAGGTGTTGCCTTCCGGGAGTGCCTTGGTGTCGAGGCGCTCCCGGCGACAGCTGCGTCAGTCGCCGGCCGTGACGGAGAGGGGGAGCACCCACGTCGTTACAGCGTTCATGGGTCTCACCTCCTCGGGCGGCGTCACGGTCGAGTGCACGCTACCAACCCGGCCGTCGTCGCTCCACTTCTTTTCCGGCGGTCAGAGGCGGCCGGCGGCCTTGAGGGCGAGGTAGGTGTCGGCCAGGGCGGGGGCGAGCGAGGCCGGCGGGGCGTCGAGGACGGTGAGGCCGGCGCGGGTGAGACGGTCGGCGGTGTGGCGGCGGTCGGCGCGGGTCTGTTCGGCGGCCGCGGCCCCGTAGACGGCCTCGACGGTGCCGCGGCCGGCGGCGAGTTCGTCGAGGTGGGGGTCGGAGACGGAGGCGAGGACGACCTCGTGGCGCTTGGTCAGCAGGGGGAGCAGAGGGAGCAGGCCGTCCTCGACCGGGGCCGCGTCGAGCCCGGTGAGCAGCACGATCAGCGAGCGGTGCGGCGCCATCTTGAGCGCGGTGGAGACCAGCGAGCGCATGTCGGTCTCGTGGAGGGCGGGCTCCAGGACGGCCATCGCGTTGGTGAAGGCCGGCAGGATCTCGTTCGGGGAGCGGCCGGCCACCGAGACCCGCTTGCGCAGGTCGTGGGCGAGCAGGTCGACCCGGTCGCCGGCCTTGGTGGCCAGGGCGGTGAGCAGGAGCGCGGCGTCCAGGGAGGCGTCCAGGCGGGGCGCGTCGCCGACCCGGCCGGCCGAGGTGCGGCCGGTGTCGAGGACGACGAGGATGTGCCGGTCGCGCTCGGGGCGCCAGGTGCGGACGGCGACGGTGTGCCGGCGGGCGCTGGCCCGCCAGTCGATCGAGCGGACGTCGTCGCCGGGCAGGTACTCGCGCAGCGAGTCGAACTCGGTGCCCTGGCCGCGGGTCAGGACCGAGGTGCGGCCGTCGAGTTCGCGCAGCCGGGCGAGCCGGGAGGGCAGGTGCTTGCGGCTGGCGAACGGGGGCAGGGCGCGCACGGTCCACGGGACGAGGTGCGAGCCCTGACGGCCGGCCAGGCCGAGCGGGCCGAGCGAACGGACCGTCACCTTGTGGGCGTGGTGGTCCCCGCGCCGGGTGGGGGTGAGGACGGTGGTGACCCGGCGCCGTTCGTGGCCGGGCACGCGCACGGTGTGCCGGGAGGCGGCGGTCTCGGTGCCGGGCCGCCAGGCGGACGGGGCCCAGGCGTCGCGGATCCGGGCGCGCAGCGGGCGCCCGGCCGGGTTGGTGAGGGTCAGTTCGACGGCGGCGGGTTCGCCGAGCCGCACCACGGTGTCGCCGCCCCGGGTGATCCGCAGGCTGCGGACGGGGGCGGCGAGCACCAGGTCGAGGGCGACGCCGAGCAGGACCGCACCGGTGACGGCGCCGATCCCGGCCCAGGAGGGCAGCAGCAGGCCCGTGACGAGGGCGCCGAGCGCGGCGAGCAGGGCGGTTCGCCCGGTGAGGGCCATGCGGTGCGTTCCTTCGTCGGGGCCGGGGGTGAGCCGGCGACAGGGGCGGGCGGGCGGGGCGGGCTCAGCGCGGGGCGGGCGTCTGGGCGAGCACCGCCTGGATGACGGAGTCGGCGGTGACGCCCTCCATCTCGGCCTCGGCGCGCAGGGCGACCCGGTGCCGCAGGGTGGGCAGGGCCAGTGCCTTGACGTCGTCGGGGGTGACGTAGTCGCGCCCGGCCAGCCAGGCCCAGGCGCGGGAGGCGCCGAGCAGGGCGGTGGCACCGCGCGGGGAGACGCCGATGGAGAGCGAGGGCGACTGCCGGGTGGCCCGGCAGAGGTCGACGATGTAGGCGAGGACCTCGGGGGAGACGGTCAGCTTGGCGATCTGCTCCCGGGCGGCCGCGATGTGCTCGGCTCCGGCGACCGGGCGGACGCCGGCGGAGGCGAGGTCGCGCGGGTCGAAGCCGGCGGCGTGCCGGGCGAGGACCTGGAACTCCTGGTCGCGGTCGGGCAGCGGGAGGATCAGCTTCAGCAGGAAGCGGTCGAGCTGGGCCTCGGGCAGCGGGTAGGTGCCCTCGTACTCGACGGGGTTCTGGGTGGCGGCGACCAGGAACGGCACCGGCAGGGCGCGCGGTTCGCCGTCGACGGTGACCTGCCGCTCCTCCATGGCCTCCAGCAGGGCGGCCTGGGTCTTCGGCGGGGTGCGGTTGATCTCGTCGGCCAGCAGCAGGTTGGTGAAGACCGGGCCGGGCTGGAAGGAGAACTCGGCGGTGCGGGCGTCGTAGACCAGCGAGCCGGTGACGTCGCCGGGCATCAGGTCGGGGGTGAACTGGATGCGCTTGGTCTCCAGGCTGAGCGCGGTGGAGAGGGTGCGGATCAGCAGGGTCTTGGCCACGCCGGGGACGCCTTCGAGCAGCACGTGGCCGCCGCAGAGCAGGGCGACGACGAGGCCGGTGACGGCGGCGTCCTGGCCGACGACGGCCTTGCCGATCTCGGCGCGCAGGGCGGTCAGCGCCTCGCGCGGGTCCCGGAGCCGCGGGTCGCCGGGCGCGGTGGCGGCGGGGACGGTGGTGCCGGTGGTGGCGGGTGCCGTGCCGGGGGTGATGCGGAGCTGGGTGGTGGCCTTCTCGGTCACGGCTTCCGTACCTGCCTTTCGAGGGCGTCGAGGTCGTCGGCGAGCCGCAGCAGCGCGGCGTCGTCGGTCGGGGGCGGGCCGTACAGGAGGGCCCGTACGTCCCCGGCGGACCGCTCGGGAAGGCGGTCGGCGACGGCCGCGCAGAGCGCGGTGGGATCGGGCGCGCCGGCCTCGGGCGGGACGCCCAGGGCCGGGGCGACGCGGTGCGCGGTGGCACGGCGCAGGGCGTCGGCGGCGCGGCCGCGGGCCCTGGCGCGGTGGTAGAGGCGGGCCCGGCCCTCGGTGGTCTCGGAGGCGCGGACCACCACGGGCAGGTTCTCGCTGACGACCGGGCCGAGGCGGCGGGCGCGCCAGAGCGCGGCGAGCACGACGGCGATGGCCAGCTGGTAGCCGGCCCAGCTCCAGCCCTCGGGGATGTAGTCCTGGAAGCTCTTCTGCCCGCCCTCGGCGACCGGGGCGGTGTAGTCGGGCAGGTGCCAGGAGACGTGCGGCCGGGCGCCGAGCAGGCCGAGCCCGAGGGCGGCGTTGCCGTCCTTCTTGAGCAGCTCGTTGGTGAGGAACTCGCCGCTGCCGAGGACCACGACGTCGGTGCCGCGGCCGGTCGGCACGCTGACCAGGGGGTAGCCGTGCCCGCGCTGGTAGCAGCCCTCGCCGCGGCTGCCGGCGGTGTAGAGCAGGCCGCCGAGGTGGGCGCTGCCGGCCCGGACGGCCTCGGGCAGGGAGCAGCCGGGGTCGGTGCCGCGGACGCGGGCGTAGGGCACGCCGCCGTTCTCGTCGGACAGGCGGACGCCGGGGGCGAGGGCGCTGAGGGCGGCGGGGCCGGGGGCGATCAGGACCAGCCGGGCGTGCCGGGCGGCGGCGATGGCGGTGAGCTGCTCGGGGGAGAGCAGGTCGGGCTCGGGCAGCACCAGGGTGTCGGCGCCGGTGGGGCGGCCGGTGGGGTCGATGGCGGGGTCGACCTTGAGGCCCTCGCGTTCCAGCAGGGCGACCACGGCGTGGCTGCCGTCGGGGTCGTAGGAGCGCGGGTCCAGCGGCGGGTACTGGCGTTCGCCGTTGGCGGCGGCCAGCACGACGGCGGCGAGCAGGGCGAGGACGAGGGTGAGCAGGTACCAGCGGGCGCGCCGCCACAGGCCGCGGCCGGTGGGGGCGATGCTGGTGCCGGCCGGGGCGGGCGCGGGGGCCGGTGCCGTCTGCTGCGGTGCCGTCGGCGGGGCGGGGGTGGCGCTGGTCATGCGGCTCCTCCGGCGGCCGGGGCGAGGACCGGGCGGGCGCGGCCGAGGGTCCGGTCGAGGTCGCGCAGCAGCTGGTAGGCGGCCTGGTCGGCGGTGCGCTCGCCGTACGCGATGTCGTCGAAGGTGCGGGCGGCCGCGGTGAGCGCGGCGGCGTGCTCGGGCAGCGCGCGGCCGGCCTCGGCGGCGGCCTCGTCGGCGGTGCGGCCGGGGCGGGGGTCGAGCAGGGCGCGTTCCTCCAGGTCGCGGACCAGGGCGCGCATCTGCTCGCGGACCGCCTCGGCCCACTGGCCGGCGGCGGCGTGCCGCTCGGCGTCGGCGCGGTGCTCGGCGGCGCTGCGCGGGCCGGTGCCGCCGAAGACGCCGAGGTCGGTGCGGGCGGCCCGCTTGGGCGCGCCGAGGCGCCACCAGAGGGCGGCGCCGATCACCAGGGCGACCACCAGGAAGAGGACCAGGCCGGTGGCACCGCTGGTGCCGCCGCCGGCGAGCGCATTGAGCGCGTCGTTGATCCGCTCCATGATCCAGTCGATGATCCGTTCCTGGATGCTCGGGTCGTGCCGGTGGTAGTCGGCCTTGACCAGTTCGTCCCGGGCCGCCTCGCGGGCCGCGTCACGCGGGGTCGTGACCGGGGCCCCGCTCGCGAGCACGACGATCTCCCCCCAGGTCGGCATCGGGCTCAGAGCCTTGCCGGGGCGGGGCCGGGCTGGTCGCCCCAGCCGGTGCCGCCGTGCTCGGGCAGGCCGGCGGCGCGGGCGAGCTCGATGTCGAGGGCCTCGCGGCGGATCCGCTGGTCGACGTAGAGCAGCACGCCGATGGTGGCGGTGAAGGGGAGCGTGATGGTGGAGGAGATGATGCCGCCGATGGCGACGGCGACCAGCATCGCGGTGGGCATGCTGGTGCTGTCGCCGGCGTCGATCTGGCTGGAGAGGTCGCTCCAGCCGAGCACCACGCCTGCGACCGTGAACGGGGTGGCGATCACGCTGGAGACGATCCAGGAGATGAGCATGCTCAGGAGGGTGATGCCGAAGATCCGCCACCAGGAGCGGCGGACCAGGCGGCGGGAGCGGGAGAGGGCGGCGATGACGCCCTGCTTCTCCAGCATGAGCGCGGGCGCGGCCAGGCTGAGCTGGATCCCGATCCAGCAGACGACGGGGAGGCTGAGCATGCCCACGATGATGAGCAGGGCGGTGATCGCCGGCTCCTCCGCCCCGGCCAGCGCGTAGCCGATCAGCGGGGTGAAGGCCAGCAGGGCGATACCGCCGAGGATCAGTCCGTTGAGCAGGGTGAGGCCGATGAGCTGGAGCATCCGCGGCCGGGCGTCGCGCCAGGCGTCCCGGAGCGTGACGGCCTGCCCGAGGATGGCGCGGCTGACCACCATGGTCAGCAGGGCTGAGGCGATCACGCCGAGCAGCCAGGCGAGCGGCAGGCTGACCAGGGAGCTCAGCACCGGGGTGAGTTCGCCGGTGTCGCCCTGGACGGCGAGCTGGGCGCCGAGCGCGACGCCCTGCTGGACCACGGCGACGCCGAAGGAGAGGCCGAGGGCGGTCCGCCAGTGCTTGCGGACGGTGGAGACGGCGCCGTCGAGGATCTCACCGAGGCCGAGCGGGCGCAGCGGGATGACGCCGGGCTTGGGGCTGGGCGGCGCGCCCCAGCCGTACTGCCCGCCGGGCGGCCCGTACGGCGGCGGCTGCTGCCCGTACGGCGGCTGCTGCCCGTACGGGGGCTGCGGGGCGCCCGGGGCGGTGCCCCAGGCGGGCGGGGCGTCGTGGTGCGGTGCCGACTGGCCGGGCACGGGGGCGGGCGCGTCGGCCGGGGGCCGGGCACCGTCGCGGGGCGGCTCGGACGAGCCGGGCGAGGCCCAGCCCGGGGTGTCGGTCATCACTGCTCCTCGGAGGGCGTCAGGGTTCGCGGCACCGGGTGGATCTTCACCCGGGCGCAGCGCCCATCGTGCCATGGTGCCCGGACGCGCCCCAGGGGGATCCGGTTGCTGAACGGCAACGGCCTCTCCGTGGACGGCCGGTGGCCCCTCAGGCGGGCCCCGGGGGTGGGTGGGGCCGGACCTTTCGCCCGGTATGGCCGGAATTCGCCAGGGTGCCAGTTGGCCGTTCTGGAGCAATGGGACTGCTGTGCGGCAGGTCACAATCCGGTAATGAGAAGATGGACCCATGAAGGGACGCGTCCTCGTCGTTGATGACGACTCCGCACTGGCCGAGATGCTCGGCATTGTGCTGCGGGGTGAGGGTTTTGAGCCGTTTTTCGTCGCGGATGGGGACAGGGCGCTAGCCGCCTTCCGGGAGACCAAGCCCGACCTGGTCCTGCTTGACCTCATGCTGCCCGGCCGCGACGGCATCGACGTCTGCCGGCAGATCCGGGCGGAGTCCGGGATTCCGATCGTCATGCTGACCGCCAAGACCGACACGGTGGACGTCGTGGTGGGTCTGGAGTCGGGTGCCGACGACTACGTGACCAAGCCGTTCAAGCCCAAGGAGCTGGTGGCCCGGGTGCGTGCCCGGCTGCGCCGCGCCGAGGAGCCGACTCCGGAGCAGCTGACCATCGGCGATCTGGTGATCGACGTGGCCGGCCACTCGGTCAAGCGGGACGGACGGGGCATCCCGCTGACCCCGCTGGAGTTCGACCTGCTGGTCGCGCTGGCCCGCAAGCCCTGGCAGGTGTTCACCCGCGAGGTGCTGCTGGAGCAGGTCTGGGGCTACCGGCACGCGGCGGACACCCGGCTGGTCAACGTCCACGTGCAGCGACTGCGTTCCAAGATCGAGAAGGATCCGGAGCGCCCCGAGATCGTGGTGACCGTGCGCGGCGTCGGCTACAAGGCCGGGCCCAGCTGACGTGAGCGAGCAGTCCGACGAGACCCCGGCGGGTGCCGCGAGCGACGGGGGCGGCGGCGCCGTGCGCGGGGACGTGCTGAGTTCGACCGTGCGCAGCCGCCGCCGGCGCGGGCCGGCGGCCCTGCTCGCGCCGGTGCGCCGTCAGCTGCGCCGCCCCGTGCACCGGGTGGCCGCGCTGTACCGGCGGTCGATCCAGCTGCGGGTGGTGGCGGCGACCCTGCTGCTGTCGGTCCTGGTGGTGCTGGTGCTGGGCGTCGTCGTGATCGCCCAGGTGCGCACCGGGCTGCTGGACACCAAGCGGGCCGCGGCGCGCGACCAGGCGATCGCGGGCTTCCAGACCGAGCTCAAGAAGATCGACGAGGCGAAGGACCTGCGGCTGCGGGTCGGCGCGGCCGCCGACCCGGCCACCGAGGAGCCCGGAACGTGGCTGCTCCGGCAGGTCGGCGAACTCGCCGCCAGCGGGCAGAACGTCTACTCGGTGATCGCGATGCTGCCGGCCAGCGGCCAGACCGTGCAGCCGGACCGGACCAGCTTCGGCCCGCGCTACTCGAGCGACATCTCGCCGGACAGCATTCCGGCCGCGCTGAAGACGCGGGTGGCCCAGGAGGCCGGCCAGACCTTCAGCCAGCCCACCCGGATCCAGCGCTCCCCGGAGAGCGGCGGGACGACCGAGCCCGGCCTGGTCTTCGGACAGCAGTTCGTCGGCCCGGACGGCACCAGCTACCAGCTGTACTACGTCTTCTCCTTCGGCCAGGAGACCAAGACCCTCAACCTGATCACCGGCACCCTGGCGACCGCCGGCGTGTTCGTGGTGATCATGATGGGCGGCATCGCCTGGCTGGTGGTGCGCCAGGTGGTGACCCCGGTCCGGATGGCCGCCGGGATCTCCGAGCGGCTGGCCGCCGGTCACCTGGAAGAGCGGATGAAGGTCACCGGCACGGACGACATCGCCCGGCTCGGCGAATCGTTCAACCGCATGGCCAACGCGCTGCAGGCGCAGATCCGCCAGCTGGAGGAGCTGTCCCGGGTGCAGCGGCGCTTCGTGTCGGACGTCTCGCACGAGCTGCGCACCCCGCTGACCACCGTCCGGATGGCCGCCGACCTCATCTACGACAGCCGCGAGGACCTGGACCCGATGGCGGCCCGGTCCGCCGAACTGCTCCAGGGCCAGCTGGACCGCTTCGAGTCGCTGCTCGCCGACCTGCTGGAGATCAGCCGGTTCGACGCGGGCGCGGCCGTCCTGGACGCCGAGCCGGTGGACCTGCGCGAGATCGTCGGCCGGGTGGTCGAGGCCGCCGATCCGCTGGCCCAGGCCAAGGGCAGCGCGGTGGTGATCCGCGGCGACGGCGAGCCGGTGGTGGCCGAGGTCGACTCCCGGCGGATCGAGCGCATCCTGCGCAACCTGGTGGTCAACGCGCTGGAGCACGGCGAGGGCCGGGACGTCGTGGTCCGGCTGGGCTCGCAGGACGGCGCGGTCGCGGTCGGCGTGCGCGACTACGGCATCGGCCTCAAGCCGGGCGAGGCGTCCCGGGTGTTCCACCGGTTCTGGCGGGCCGACCCGTCCCGGGTGCGGACCACCGGCGGCACCGGCCTCGGCCTGTCCATCGCGGTCGAGGACGCGCACCTGCACGGCGGCTGGCTCCAGGCCTGGGGCGAGCCGGGCGGCGGTTCGCACTTCCGGCTCACCCTGCCGCGCACCCGCGGCGGTGAGATCAACCGGGCGCCGTTCCGGCTGGAGCCGGAGGACTCGCGCAACAACCGGGGCCTGGGCACGTACGGCACGCCGTACCGGCGGGCGATCCGCCCGGCCGGCTCGACCGCGCTGGCCGCGGCGGAGGACCCGGCCGTCCCGGAGACCCCGGAGGCCTCCGGGGGCGGGTTCGGCAGTGGGCTCGGCGGTGTGCTGAGCATCGGCCCGGGTCTCGGCCGGCGGCTGCCGGACGCCCCGCGGGCCGACCCGTCGGACGTCCTGCCGGCCGGTGCCGGGTACGGTGCGACGGGCGCGCAGGTCATGGTGGACACGGCGCCGGGCCGGCCGTCGGTGGCGCAGCGGACCGCGGGACCGGACGGGACCGCCGGGGCGGGCACGGGTGGAACGGACACGGAGGGGTCGCAGGGTGCGAAGGACCAGCGGCAGGACTGAGCCGCGGCTGGCCGGGGTGGTCGGGGCCCTGCTGGGCTCCCTGCTGGCCGGCGGCTGCGCGGCGATGCCGGATTCCGGTGGTGTCACCAAGATCGAGCTGTCCAAGAGCTCGGCGGACAAGAACCTCCAGGTGAGGGTCTTTCCGGTGGAGCCCGCCAAGGGGTCCGACCCGCAGGAGCTGCTGGCCGGCTTCCTGGACGCGCTGACCGCGGACGACAACTACGGCACGGCCCGCAAGTACCTGACGCCGGCCGCGGCGGCGAGCTGGAACGCCGAGACCGGCGTCAAGGTGCTGGGCGGCAAGCCGACCCAGCCGAACGTGAGCGTGACCGACACCGAAACCGACATCTCCATCGCGCTCAACGGGCAGCTGGTGGCCGAGGTGGACGAGCGGCACTCGTACCGGATCGTGGACCCGCGTCCGTTGGATCTCCCCTTCTCCTTCAAGCGGGAGAAGGGCGGCGAGTGGCGGATCGACAAGCTGCCCAACGGGCTGATCCTCAACGAGGTCAACTTCCGCAACAGCTACCGCCAGGTCGACCGGTTCTACTACGCGGCGCCGGACCCGTCCGCGCCGACCGCCGCGGCGGCGACCAGCCAGGACGTGCTGATCGCCGACCCGATCTACCTGCGGCGCCGAATAGACCCGCTGGTCTCGGCCGTCAACGCGCTGATCTCCGGGCCGTCCACCTGGCTCTCCCCGGTGGCCCGGTCGGCCTTCCCGGCCGGGAGCAAGCTGGAGTCGGTGAGCCTGGACGACGGCCACACCGGGCACGTCGTCGTCAGCGGGGTCGACCTGGGCAGCGCCACCGCGTGCCGGCGGATGGCCACCCAGCTGCTCTACACGCTCGCCGACCAGGGGACCGGGCAGGTGGACAAGCTGGAGCTCAAGGGGCAGCACGGCGGCCCGAGCTGTCAGGCGAGCCGCGGCGACGAGCCCGCGACCGGCCCCGGCTCGCTGGCGGGGCAGATGGCCACCCGGCAGTTCTACCAGCGCGCGGACAACGGCGTGCTGTACGAGACGCGCGGGGGCGACGACATCGGTGAGCCGGTGCACGGGCCGCTGGGGCGCCCGCAGCAGTCCGGCCGGCGGCTGGGCGAGATCGCGGTGGCCCGGGACGGCGAGCACGCCGCGGCGATCAGCGGGGACGGCCACCAGCTCTACACCGTGCCGTTCCTGGAGAACCTGGCGGCGATGCCGCAGCCGGTGCTGACCACCCCGAACCGTCCGGGGGCGAAGGCGGAGGACGGGCTGACCTCGCCGACCTGGGACGGGCGCGGCGACCTCTACGTGGTGGACCGCGACCCGCAGGGGCCGAAGGTGCTGCTGGTGCGCGACAAGAAGGTCGTCGAGGTGCCGGTGGTCGGCCTGGGCAACCGGTCGGTGCAGGGCATCAAGGTCTCCTCGGACGGGGCCCGGGTGGCCCTGTTGCTCAAGGAGGGCAAGGACAGCAAGGACCAGCAGCTCTGGCTGGGCCTGATGGTCCACGAGGGCACCAAGGACGCGCCGACCGCGAGGATCGTCGGCCTGCAGCCGGCCAACCCGGTGTTCCAGGAGGTGGTCTCGGTCTCCTGGGCCGAGGCGGACCAGCTGCTGGTGCTGGGCAAGGAGAAGGACAAGCTGCAGCAGCTGCACTACGTCAGCACGGACGGGTCGCAGAACCCGGACGCGCGGCTGCAGAGCGGCGGCGAGATGGGCGCCGTCGCCGCGTCGGAGTCCCGGGTGAACGGCGGGGGCGGCAGTGCGCCGCTGGTGCCGCCGGTGCTGGCGCTGCAGGGGGCGGAGGGCAAGCCGTACCGGCTGGTCAACAACCAGTGGCGGGAACTGGTGCTGCCGTACCAGACCTCCGCGTTCATCTACCCGGGCTGATCACCGGGACCGTCGGCGTGCCGCCGGTCCGCGCCGGCCGCCGCGACGGTGGCGGCCGCGTGGGGCGGCAGGCCGGCGGCCGACAGCGCCCGGGCCGCCTCGGCGAGGCTCGCGCCGGTGGTCACCAGGTCGTCCACCAGGACCGGCCGGCGCCCACCGGGCGGGCGGGGGCCGAGCGGCCGGACGGTGAGCGCGCCGTGCAGGTTGCGCCGGCGCTCGGCGGCCGGGAGCCCGGCCTGGTCGGCGACCGGGCGGAGGTGGCGCAGCAGGGGCGCGGCGCGGGCGTCCAGCCCCTCGCGGCGCAGGGCGCGGGCGGCGGCGCCGGCCAGCCGCAGGGTCGGGTCGTGGCCCCGGGCGCGGACGGCCGCGCGGGCCGAGGGCACCGGGACGAGCAGCAGCGGGAACTGCCCGGTGCGCGGGCCGAGCGCGGAGCGCACCGCGCGGGCGAGCGCCTCGCCGAGCGGGCCGGCCAGCCGGAGCGCGCCGCGTTCCTTGTGGGCGAGCAGCAGCCGGCGGACCGGGCCCTCGTAGGGCGCGGCGGCGTGCGTCCAGGGCAGGGCGGCGCACGGCCCTGGACGTGCGGTGGCGAGGGTGTGCCGGCAGGCCGGACAGAGCTGGCCCCGGTCGGCGCCGCAGCCCGCGCAGGTGGCCGGCACCAGCACGTCGAGCAGACCGGCCAGGGCGTGTGCGAACGGCCCCTGGGCGGGCTGCGGTTGCGACGGTGCGGGCGTCGGTGGCATGGCTGCTCCTTCCGGCTCGGGAACGGAGAGTGAGCAAAGAATGCGCCGTACGGGGGGTGTTGTCCAGGTATTTACCTGTGTTTCACTCGCAGGAGGGTAGACAGGGGGCAACGGCTTGACCGCCAAGCCGATCTGTCCGCCTTGCCCGAACTCTCCACTGGGGAGGCGAAAACTCCGTGTGAGGTGTTCGATGAGCCCCAGGGGGTTTCAACCGTCCCTGATGGGGAGGAAGTGAGGTGAGGGCCAGTCGTTCCCGCCGTTGCCGGTGGGACGGAGGGCCGGCGGAAGGATTGGCTGGTCCGGCTGGTCTCAGTCCGGTCCGGTAGCACCCGGACCGGCGACAGAACGAGGGATCGGAGTTCTGCGTGGACATCGTTGTCAAGGGCCGCAAGACCGAGGTGCCCAAGAGGTTCCGGGATCACGTGGCCGAGAAGCTGGAGAAGGTCCAGAAGTTCGACACCAAGGCGATCAGCCTCGATGTCGAGGTGTCCAAGGAACACAACCCGCGGCAGGCCGACCGGTCCGACCGCGTGGAGATCACTCTCCGTACCCGTGGCCCGGTGATCCGGGCCGAGGCCGCCGCCGCCGACCCCTACGCGGCGCTCGACCTGGCCTCGGCGAAGCTCGACGCCCAGCTGCGCAAGTCCGCGGACCGGCGTCGGGTCCACAAGGGCGGCAACGGCCGCACCCCGATCAGCGTCGCCGAGGCGACCGCGGCCCTGGCCGCGCTGCCCGAGACGCAGCCGTCGGAGAGCAGCACCAACGGGGCCGTCCGCAAGACCATGATGGGAACCCTGGAAGTGGAGGGCGAAGGCCCGCTGGTGGTCCGGGAGAAGACGCACCCGGCCGCCCCGATGGCGCTCGACCAGGCGCTCTACGAGATGGAGCTGGTCGGCCACGACTTCTACCTCTTCGTGGAGAAGGACAGCGGCCTGCCGAGCGTCGTCTACCGCCGGCACGGTTACCACTACGGCGTGATCCACCTGAAGGCCGACGGTTCGACCGTCGAGGGCGGTGGCGCCGGTGGTGCGATCGGCGCGGGTGACGACGAGGACTGACCGTCCGAGCAGCATGGGAGGGTGACCCCGGTGGCCGGTGCCGCCGGGGTCACCGGCGTTCGGGGCGGCCCGGCCGCGTCGCCGGGCCGCCGCGCAGGTCACCCGATGCGGGGCAATCGGCGCCGGAGGGTGACCGCAGGGGCCTCCGGCCGTGGAATGATTGGCGGACGACGACCGGCGACGGGGGAGGAGCGGATGGGGGATCACTTCGGGCTGGGGCCCGCAACGGGGCCGGTCGCGGGGGTGTCGCCCGGCCCGGGGGCGGAGCCCGAGTACGCCCCGCACCGGGGGGAGCCGATCCGTGTCCTGGTGGTGGACGACCACGCGCTGTTCCGCCGCGGCCTGGAGATCGTGCTGGCCGAGGAGGAGGACATCACGGTCGTCGGCGAGGCCGGGGACGGCGCCGAGGCGGTGCTCAAGGCCGCCGACCTGCTGCCGGACATCATCCTCATGGACGTCAGGATGCCGCGCCGCAGCGGGATCGAGGCCTGTACGGCGATCAAGGACGTCGCGCCCAGCACCAAGATCATCATGCTGACGATAAGCGACGAGGAGGCCGACCTCTACGAGGCGATCAAGGCGGGCGCCACCGGGTACCTGCTCAAGGAGATCTCCACCGACGAGGTGGCCACCGCGATCCGCGCGGTCGCCGACGGGCAGTCCCAGATCAGCCCGTCGATGGCGTCCAAGCTGCTCACCGAGTTCAAGTCGATGATCCAGCGCCGGTCCGACGAACGGGACCTGGTGCCCGCGCCGCGGCTGACCGACCGGGAGCTGGAGGTGCTGAAGCTGGTGGCCACCGGGATGAACAACCGGGAGATCGCCAAGGAGTTGTTCATCAGCGAGAACACCGTGAAGAACCACGTGCGCAACATCCTGGAGAAGCTCCAGCTGCACTCCCGGATGGAGGCCGTGGTGTACGCGATGCGGGAGAAGATCCTCGAAATAGGGTGAGCGCGCGGGGGCCGCCGCGCCCCCGCTCAGCCGAGCAGTTCCTCCAGTGCCGGGCGGAGCGCCTCGTCGTGCAGCGCCTCGACCCGCACGCCCTCGCAGCCCACCCAGGAGGCCGCCTCGCGCAGCGCCCCGGCCAGCGCCTCCAGGTGCCGGGGGGAGTCCAGCGAGACCTGACGGGCCACCAGCGTGCGTCCCTCGCGGGCCGGATCGACCCGGCCGACCAGCCGGCCGCCGGCCAGCAGCGGCATCGCGAAGTAGCCGTGCACCCGCTTGTGCCTGGGCGTGTAGGCCTCCAGCCGGTGGAGCATGCCGAAGATCCGCTCGGTGCGCGGGCGGTCCCAGATCAGCGAGTCGAACGGCGAGAGCAGCGTGGTCCGGTGGCGCCCGCGCGGCGCCGCGGCGAGCGCCGCCGGATCGGCCCAGGCCGCGCCCGGGGAGCCGTCCGGGCCCCAGCCGGCCACCTGGACCGGGACCAGGCCGGAGTCGGGCAGCACCGCGTCCAACTGGTCGGCGCGCAGCCGGTGGTAGTCGAGCAGGTCGGCCCGGGTGGCCACGCCCAGGGCCGCGCCGGACTGCGCGACCAGGGTGCGCAGGCAGTGCTCGTCGTCCGGCTCGGCCGCGAACAGCTCGGCGGGGATCGCCTGTTCGGCCAGCGCGTAGACGCGCTTCCAGCTCCGGCGCTCGGTGCAGACCACGTCGCCGAAGGCCAGCGCCCGCTCCACCGCGATCTTGGTGTCGGACCAGTCCCACCACTCGGCGGTGCGCTTGGCGCCGCCCAGTTCGGTGGAGGTGAGCGGCCCCTCGGCGCGCAGCTTGTCGAGCACGGTGCGGTACGTCGCCGCGTCGACCTGCTTGCCCCAGACGTGGGCCTTGGCGCGGTAGCCGCGGCGCCGGAAGGCGAACAGCGGCCACTCCTCGACGGGCAGCACGCAGGCCGCGTGCGACCAGTACTCGAAGCTCGCGCCGCCGCCCCAGTACGCCGCCTCGACGGCCGGGCGGCCGACCGCGCCGAGCCGGGCGTACGGCACCAGTTCGTGGGAGCGGGCCAGCACCGAGATGGTGTCGAGCTGGACGGCGCCGAGCCGGCGCAGCACCCCGCGCACGCCGCCGCGGCGGTCCGGGGCACCGAGCAGTCCCTGGGCGCGCAGGGCGATCCGGCGGGCGTCGTCGGCGCCGAGGACGGTCGCCGGGGCGGGGGTCGCGGGGGAGGGGCCGGCGGTCGGGCGCGGGGTCGAGGCGGTCATGCCGGCGAGCCTAGACGGGGGCACCGACAACCGGCCCGGGCCGGCCGGCGTCCGTCCGGTCAGCCCGGGAGGTCCTCGGCGAGCAGCGAGGCGATCCAGGAGTCGCGGAACTGCCCGCGCTGCTCGGCGTAGGAGCGCAGCAGGCCCTCCATGCGGAAGCCGACCTTCTCGGCCACCGCGCGGGAGCCCTCGTTGCCCACGTAGGCGAGCCACTCCAGCCGGCGCAGGCCCAGCTCGCGCAGGCCGTAGCGGGCCACCGCGGCGGCGGCCTCGGCGGTGTACCCGCGGCCGCGGAACTCCTTGGTCGCCCACCAGCCGACCTCGGCGGCGCCCGGCCGGCCGGCGCAGGCCATCAGCCCCTGGCTGCCGACCAGCGCGCCGGACTCCCGCTCGAACACGCACCAGACCAGGTTCTCGCCGGTCCGCCAGCCCTCGGTGGCGAAGTCGTGGACGAAGTACTCGGCGTCCTGGCGGCGGTAGGGGGACGGGACGACCGTCCAGCGCTGGATCTCCTCGTCCTGGCAGGCGGCGAAGACCGCGTCGACGTCGCCCTCGGCGGGCGCGCGCAGGACCAGGCGCTCGGTGGTGAGGACGACGGGCTCCGTCGTGCGCGGTTCGTTCCGCTTCTGAGACTCTTCTTCCATGCGCGGATTATTCCGTGCAAAGAGAAATCCAGGTATCCGATTAACGGACCGGCGTGGCCAACTGGCCGGACGCCCGCCCGGTTTGCCCCGGTGCGATGGACTTTCACCGGATGTGCTCGCGCGGGTGACACGGGAATAGCGTGCTGACGCACCTCCCGGGGCATTGGACTCCTCGCATACGATGGCCCGTGCGGTGGGGTGGATCCACCGTGCAGTCGTCCAGTGCCAATACAGGCAAGGAGCCCGCTCACGTGTCCGTCTTCGACAAGATCCTGCGCGCCGGCGAAGGCAAGATCCTTCGCAAGCTGCAGCGGATTGCTGCCCAGGTCAACTCCATCGAAGAGGACTTCGTCAACCTCACCGACGCCGAGCTGCGCGCACTGACCGACGAGTACAAGCAGCGGCTCGTCGACGGCGAGACCCTGGACGACATCCTCCCCGAGGCGTTCGCCACCGTCCGCGAGGCCGCCAAGCGCGTGCTGGGCCAGCGGCACTACGACGTCCAGCTGATGGGTGGGGCCGCGCTGCACCTCGGCTACGTCGCCGAGATGCGCACCGGTGAGGGCAAGACCCTGGTCGGCACGCTGCCCGCGTACCTCAACGCGCTCACCGGCAAGGGCGTGCACCTCATCACGGTCAACGACTACCTCGCCGAGCGCGACTCGGAGTGGATGGGCCGGGTGCACCGCTTCCTCGGCCTCGAGGTCGGCGTGATCCTCGCCAACATGACGCCCGCCGAGCGCAGGCGCCAGTACGGGATGGACATCACGTACGGCACCAACAACGAGTTCGGCTTCGACTACCTGCGCGACAACATGGCCTGGTCGAAGGACGAACTCGTCCAGCGCGGCCACAACTTCGCGGTGGTCGACGAGGTCGACTCGATCCTCATCGACGAGGCCCGCACCCCGCTGATCATCTCCGGCCCGGCGGACCAGGCGACCAAGTGGTACGCCGACTTCGCCAAGCTGGTGCTGCGCCTGAAGATCGACCGCGACTACGAGGTCGACGAGAAGAAGCGCACCGTCGGCATCCTCGAGGAGGGCGTCACCCGGGTCGAGGACTACCTCGGCATCGACAACCTCTACGAGTCGGTGAACACCCCGCTGGTCGGCTTCCTGAACAACGCCATCAAGGCGAAGGAGCTGTACAAGGCGGACAAGGACTACGTCGTGATGAACGGCGAGGTCATGATCGTCGACGAGCACACCGGCCGCATCCTGGCCGGCCGCCGCTACAACGAGGGCATGCACCAGGCCATCGAGGCCAAGGAGGGGGTGGAGGTCCAGAACGAGAACCAGACGCTGGCCACCATCACCCTGCAGAACTTCTTCCGCCTGTACGACAAGCTGGCCGGAATGACCGGTACCGGCACCACCGAGGCGGCCGAGTTCCACCAGATCTACAAGCTCGGCGTGGTGCCGATCCCGACCAACAAGACCCCGCTGCGCATCGACCAGCCCGACCTGATCTACAAGTCGGAGCCGGCCAAGTTCGCCGCCGTGGTCGAGGACATCGCCGAGAAGCACGAGAAGGGCCAGCCGGTGCTGGTCGGCACCGTGTCGGTCGAGAAGTCCGAGTACCTGTCGCAGGAGCTGCGCAAGCGCGGCATCCCGCACGAGGTGCTGAACGCCAAGCACCACGAGCGCGAGGCGCAGATCGTCGCCCAGGCCGGCCGCAAGGGCGCCGTCACCGTCGCCACCAACATGGCCGGCCGCGGTACCGACATCATGCTCGGCGGCAACGCCGACCACCTCGCGGCCGCCGAGCTGGCCCAGCGCGGGCTCTCCGCGGTGGACACCCCGGAGGAGTACGAGGCCGCGTTCCCGGCCGCGCTGGAGAAGGCCAAGGCCGCGGTCAAGACGGAGCAGGACGAGGTCAAGGAGGCCGGCGGCCTCTACGTCCTCGGCACCGAGCGGCACGAGTCCCGCCGGATCGACAACCAGCTGCGCGGCCGTTCCGGCCGTCAGGGCGACCCGGGCGAGTCCCGCTTCTACCTGTCGCTGGGCGACGACCTGATGCGCCTGTTCAAGGCCGGCATGGTCGAGCGCGTGCTCTCGATGGCCAACGTGCCCGAGGACGTGCCGATCGAGTCGAAGATGGTCACCCGGGCGATCGCCTCCGCGCAGACCCAGGTCGAGCAGCAGAACTTCGAGATCCGCAAGAACGTCCTCAAGTACGACGAGGTGCTGAACCGCCAGCGCGAGGTCATCTACGGCGAGCGCCGCCGGGTGCTGGAGGGCGAGGACCTCCAGGAGCAGGTCGGCCACTTCATGGACGACACCGTCGAGGCGTACGTCCGGGCCGCCACCGGCGAGGGCTTCGAGGACGACTGGGACCTCGAGAAGCTCTGGACCGCGCTCAAGCAGCTCTACCCCGTCACCCTGGACCTGGAGGAGCTGGAGGAGGAGGCCGGCGGCACCGCGGGCCTCACCCCGGAGTTCCTCACCAAGGTCATCCAGGAGGACGTCCAGGCGCAGTACGGCGCCCGCGAGGACCAGCTCGGCACCGAGATCATGCGCGAGCTGGAGCGCCGCGTCGTCCTGTCGGTGCTGGACCGCCGCTGGCGCGAGCACCTCTACGAGATGGACTACCTCCAGGAGGGCATCGGCCTGCGGGCCATGGCGCAGCGCGACCCGCTGGTCGAGTACCAGCGCGAGGGCTTCGACATGTTCACCGCGATGATGGAGGGCATCAAGGAGGAGTCCGTCGGCTACCTGTTCAACCTGGAGGTCCAGGTCGAGCAGCAGGTCGAGGAGGTCCCGGTCGAGGACGCCGCGGTCATGCTCGACAAGCTTGAGAAGGACGCCGCCCGCCCGGAGATCAAGGCCAAGGGCCTGGAGGCCCCCAAGCCGCAGCGGCTGCACTACACGGCCCCCTCGGACGAGGTCGGCGGCGGTGTGGTCGAGGGCGACTTCGAGGACCTCGCGGTGGAGGACGAGGGCGACGGCCTGACCCGCGCCGAGCGCCGCAAGGCCGCCAAGTCGGCCAAGGGCCGCCGCCGCAAGGGCTGAGACGAGGCCGGCGGCCGGTCCGCGCCGCGGACCGGCCCGCCGCCGGGCAGGGCGCCGCTCCCGTACGGGGGCGGCGCCCCGCGCCGTTTCCGGGGCGGTCCGCCCGGGCGCGCGGACGGCGCTCACCGGGCCTCCACGGCGGTGCACTGCCACTGGCCCGAGGGACCGCGCGGCTCCAGCCGGAACGCCACCACGTGGTGCCGGGGGCCGAGGTCGACCCGGACGCAGGCCTCGACGGCGCCCGGCGAGGGGGAGCGGTCGTGCACCGGGCCGAGCCGCGGCCGCACGCCGCCGTGCGGCCGGCGCAGGGTGCCGGCCCGGACCAGGGCGGAGAGCTGGCCGTAGCAGTCCAGCGTGGTGTGGCGCATCAGCTGGCCGGACGGCCGGACGCCGGTTAGCACCTCCACCAGCCGGAGGGCGAACCGGGCGCTCAGGCCGTCGAGCGGGGCCCGGACCTGAGCACCGGTGCAGACCGCCCGGGGGTTGCGGGGCCGGCGCGGGGGCGCCGGGTGGTGGTCCCGCGCGGTGCCGCGGGGCCGGACGGGGCGCGCGGAGAGCACGGCGGGCGGGGCGGCCGGCGGTGTGGAGCGGTTCGGGCACGTGGTCATGGGCCTTCCTCGGGGGCGGTCGGCGCGGGGCCGGGCGGGGCCGTACCGTCGGTGCCGCGGGTACGGACGGGTCCTTGCTAGCGGCCGCCCGCGCGGGGCGGCAACGGTTTTCCGACGGTCCGGCGGACGGCTCCCGAATTCACCTATCCGGGTGAGTGGGCCCGTGCGGGGGCAGGGCTCCGGGCGCCCGCGCGGGCCGTGGGTTGACGTGCCGGGTCGGCCGGGACGGCCCGAAAGGGGACGGTCCGTTCGCCAGGACGGGCGTTGCGCCCGCGGCGCCGCGCGCGCAGGATCGAAGGCCGGGCCGTACGTCCCGCGCGGCGTCCGCCCGGCAGCGCACCACCACCCACCGCCCCGACGACGACAGGCGGCCGGTATGACGACATGGGTATCCGGAACACGTCCGGCGCCGCCGGTGCCCGGGGGCGCTCCCCGGCGCGGCCTGGTGCTGGGCGGCGGGGGCATGCTCGGCGCCGCCTGGACGGTCGGCGCGCTGTGCGCCGTCGAGGAGGCGACCGGCCGGCCGGCCGGTGAGGCGGAGGTGCTGCTGGGCACCTCGGCGGGCGCGATCCTCGGCGCGCTGCTCGCGGGCGGGGCGGACACCGGGCAGTTGCGCGACCACCAGCGGGGCCTGCCGATCGGGTCCGGGCCGCTGGCCGGGATCGACTTCGACTACGACACGGCGGTCGGCGGCGCGCTGCCGCCGCGGCCCCGGGCGGGGATCGGCTCGCCGGGGCTGCTGCGGGACGCCGTCCGGCACCCGCGCACCTACCCCTGGCTCACCATGGTCTCGGCGATGGCGCCGCACGGCCGGGGCTCGCTGGCGTCGGTCGGCGCGCTGGTCGGCGCCCTCTTCGACGGCCCCGACGGCCCCGACGGCCCCGACGGCCCCGACGGCCCCGACGGCCCCGACGGCCCTGGAGGTACGGGCGGCACCGACAGCCCGGGCGCCCCGGACGGCCCGGACGGCCCCGGGGGCTGGGCGGGGGGCCCGGCGCTGCGGGTCGTCGCGGTGGACTACCGCAGCGGCCGCCGGGTGGTCTTCGGCGACCCCGGCGCACCCCCGGCCCGGGTCGACGAGGCGGTGATGGCCTCCTGTGCGATCCCCGGCTGGTTCGCACCCGTCCCGGTCGGCGGCACCGAGTACGTCGACGGCGGCTGCTGGTCGGCCACCAACGCCGACCTGCTGCTGGACCGGGGTCTCGACGAGGTGTACGTGCTCGCCCCGATGGCGCTGCGGCCCGACCCGCCGGGGCGCCCGGAGCCCGACGGCGGCGCGTCGGCCGCCACGCGCGCCCGGCGCGTGAGGGAGTGGCTGCACGCCCCGCGCGAGCGGGACCGTCCGAGCGGGGTGCTCGCCCAGCTGGTCGCCCGCTACCGCCGGACGGTGACCCGCCAGCTGTTGCGCGAGGCCCGGGTGCTGCGGGCCGGCGGCGTGCGCGTCCACCTGCTCGCGCCCACCCCCGCCGACCTGGCGGTGATGGGCCCGAACATGATGGACCCGGCCCGCCGCGGGCCCGTCCTGGAGAGCGCGCTGGACAACTGCCGACGGTCCCTGCGGACCGCGCGCTGACGGTCCGGGGAGGCGGGGCGCGCGGCCCGGCGGCGCGCGGGTGATCACGGCCCGCCGTCCGGCGCTTATTCTTGGGGGCGCTGGAAGCTGTGCCGCTGGACGAACCGGAGAGTGCCACCGATGCGCGTGTACGTGCCCACCACCCTGACCGCCCTGGCGGCGGCGCACTCGGGCGGCGCGCTGGAGCAGTCCGCGGCGTACGCCGTGACGCCCGCGCTGCGCGAGTGGTACGTCAGCGACGACCTGGAGGAGCTGGAGTACGCGGCGCTGAACCGGGCCGCCCAGTCCTCGCTGCGCCTGCTGGCCGCCGAACCCGACGCCCCGCGCCGCCGGGTCGTCGTGGCGCTCGACATCGCCGACTCGGCGGTGAAGCCCTTCCCCGGCGACGAGTACCAGGACCAGGCCTCGCTCGGCCGGGTGGTGCTGGCCGGCCCGGTCAAGCTCGCCAAGGCGGCCGCGGTGCACGCGGACGTCGCCGACGCGGACGTGGTGGCCGACGTGACCGCGGCCGTCGAGGCGGTGGCGGCGGCGGACGCCGGCGACCAGGACGCCCAGTTCACCGTGGACGGCGCCGAGGACCACGACCTGCTCTGGTTCGCCACCCAGGAGATCACCGGCCTGCTCGGCTGAGCCCTGCCCGGCCGGTCCGCTCGGCCGGGTCCGCCCCGCGTCGCCGGCCCGCGTGAGCCCCGTCCTACCGGTCCGGCGGTGCCCGGCGTTACCGTTCAACGCGTGCGCACTCATATCGTCTGGGACTGGAACGGAACGCTCTTCCACGACATGGAGGCGGTGCTCGGCGCGAGCAACGCCGCCTTCGCGACCATCGGCGTAGCGCCGATGACGCTGCAGGAGTACCGAGAGCAGTACGAGATCCCGATCCCCCGCTTCTACCAGCGGCTGCTCGGCCGGCTGCCCTCCGAGGACGAGTGGCTGCGCCTGGACGACGCGTTCCACGACAGCTACCGCCGGCTGGCCGCCGCCTGCGGCCTCACCGAGGGCGCCCGGGAGCTGCTGGACGACTGGCGGGCGGCCGGGCACAGCCAGTCGCTGCTGTCCATGTACGAGCACGACCGGCTGCTGCCGGTGGTCGACGGCTTCGGCCTGACCAGCCGGTTCCTGCGGGTGGACGGGCGCAGCGGCCCGGCCGGCGGGCAGAAGGCCGAACACCTGGTCCGGCACCTGGCCGCGCTCGGCGAGCGGGTGGACCCGGCCCGCACGGTGCTGATCGGCGACGCGGCGGACGACGCGCTGGCCGCGCTGAACGCGGGCGCCCACGCGGTGCTGTACACCGGCGGCTCGCACACCCGGGAGAAGCTGGAACCGGTCGGCGTGCCGGTGGTGGACACCCTGGCGGAGGCGGTGGAGCTGGCCGGCCGGCTCGCCGGCTGAGGCACCCGCCGGGCGGCCGGGCGTGGCGCGGACCACGTCCACCGTTGGCGTGTCCGGGCGGGCGAAGCGGCCCGCCGCTGGTCAGGCTGGACGGGTGCCGGTCCCGTCGTCGGAACGGGGTCGGCCACCGTGACGAGGAGCGGAGTCCGCCATGCCCATCGACGCAGTCACCCAGGTCCCGGTCCCGGGCAACGAGCCGGTGCTCGGCTACGCGCCCGGCAGCCCGGAGCGGGAGCGTCTGGTGCGCCGGCTGGACGACCTGGCGGCCGAGCAGGTCCCGCTGCCGATGACCATCGGCGGGGAGCAGCGGTTCGGCGGCGGCGAGCGGATCGACGTCGTCCAGCCGCACCACCACGCGGCCAAGCTGGGCGTGCTCGGCAACGCCACCCGGGAGGACGCCCGGGCCGCGGTGGACGCCGCGCTGGCGGCCGGGCGGGAGTGGCGGGCGCTGTCCTTCGACGACCGGGCGGCGGTCTTCCTGCGCGCCGCCGACCTGCTGGCCGGGCCGTGGCGGGAGACGCTGAACGCGGCCACCATGCTCGGGCAGTCCAAGACCGCGCAGCAGGCGGAGATCGACTCGGCCTGCGAGCTGATCGACTTCTGGCGCTGGAACGCGCACTTCGCCCGGCAGATCCTGGCCGAGCAGCCGGTCTCCTCGCCGGGGGTGTGGAACCGCACCGACCACCGCCCGCTGGAGGGCTTCGTCTACGCGATCACCCCGTTCAACTTCACCGCGATCGCCGGCAACCTGCCGACCGCGCCCGCGCTGATGGGCAACACGGTGGTGTGGAAGCCCGCGCCGACCCAGACGCTGGCCGCCCACTACCTGATGCGGCTGCTGGAGGCGGCCGGCCTGCCGCCCGGCGTGGTCAACCTGGTCACCGGCGACGGGCAGCAGCTGTCCGCGGTGGCGCTCGCCGACCCCGCCCTGGCCGGACTGCACTTCACCGGCTCCACCGCGACCTTCCGCTCGCTCTGGCAGACGATCGGCGCCAACATCGGCGGCTACCGGACGTACCCGAGGATCGTCGGGGAGACCGGCGGCAAGGACTTCCTGCTGGCGCACCGCTCGGCCGACCCGGAGATCCTCAAGGCCGCGCTGATCCGCGGCGCCTTCGAGTACCAGGGCCAGAAGTGCTCGGCGCTCTCCCGCGCCTACCTGCCGCGCAGCGTCTGGCAGCGGATCAAGGACGACTTCCTCGCCGAGGTGGACGCGCTGGCCGTCGGCGACGTCACCGACCTGTCGAACTTCATGGGCGCGCTGATCGACCGGCGCGCGTTCGAGAAGAACCGGGAGGCCATCGACCGGGCCAAGGCGGACCCGACGGTGGAGCTGGCGGCGGGCGGCCAGTACGACGACGCGATCGGCTGGTTCGTCCGCCCGACCGTGCTGGTCTCCTCGGACCACCGCAACGAGATGTTCCGCACCGAGTACTTCGGCCCGATCCTGGCCGTCCACGTCTACGAGGACTCCCGCTGGGAGGACGTGCTGAACCGGGTGGACGCGGGCGCGCCGTACGGGCTGACCGGCTCGGTGGTGGCCCAGGACCGCTACGCGATCGCGCAGGCGGTGGAGGCGCTGCGGTTCGCCGCCGGGAACTTCTACATCAACGACAAGCCGACCGGCGCGGTCGTCGGCCAGCAGCCCTTCGGCGGCGGCCGGGCGTCGGGGACCAACGACAAGGCGGGCGCGGCGCAGAACCTGCTGCGCTGGACCTCGGCCCGGTCGATCAAGGAGACGTTCGTCCCGCCGACCTCGCACGTTCACCCGCACATGGGCTGAATGCCCACCCTCCGCACACGGATTCCGCAGAGGCTCCGCACGAACTTTCGGCTTTCGGCGCAAACCGGCAGGCTGATTGGACAAGCTGTCCAGGACGGCCCGATCTTCCTGCAGGTTTGCGCCTGCTTGTCCCCTGACACCTTCGATTGATCCCGTTAGGCTGGCTGGCGTCGTCGGGTGGTTCCGCAGAGGCCGAACGTCTCGTCCTACCCGCTGCAGAGGTGTTCCATGCGTGCCATGGACGCCTTTCAGCAGGACGGTGCGGCAGGATTGCGGAAGACCCGGCGGTGATCCCGATACCACCACCGAGTCACGCAACGGCGCGCGACAGGAGCCAAGAAGTCATGCAGACCAAGCTGGACGCAGCCAAGGCCGAACTGCTCAGGAAGGCAGCAGCAGCCGCTGAGAACAGCCAGGTGGGGGGAGCGGCGCCGGGGGAGGGACTGAGCAACGGCGCTCTGTCCGCGTACCTGCACCACTACTACCTCCACACCGCGCCCGAGGACCTGGTCGACCGCGACCCGGTCGACGTCTACGGCGCGGCCGCCTCGCACTACCGCCTGGGCCTCAAGCGCCCGCAGGGCACCGCCGAGGTGCGGGTGCACACCCCCTCGGTCGAGGAGAACGGCTGGTCCTGCGGCCACACCGTGGTCGAGGTCGTCACCGACGACATGCCGTTCCTGGTCGACTCGGTGACCAACGAGCTGTCCCGCCAGGACCGCGCGATCCACGTCGTCATCCACCCCCAGCTTGTCGTCCGCCGTGACATCACGGGCAAGCTGCTGGAGATCCTCGACGTCGACGCCTGCGCCCGCAGCCAGGCCGCCGGCGCCGAGTGGCCGGCCGACGCGACCGTCGAGTCGTGGATGCACATCGAGGTCGACCGCGAGACCGACCGCGAGGACCTGCGCGAGATCGAGAGCAACCTGCGCCGCGTGCTCGGCGACGTCCGTGAGGTCGTCGAGGACTGGTCCAAGATGCGCGACTCCGCGCTGCGGCTGGCCGACGAGCTCGCCGAGCAGCCCCCGGCCGGCCTGCCCGAGCAGGAGGTCGGCGAGGCCTGGGAGCTGATGCGCTGGCTCGCCGACGACCACTTCACCTTCCTCGGCTACCGCGAGTACGACCTCGTCGAGCACCAGGGCGAGGAGGTCCTGCGGGCCGTCGCCGGCACCGGTCTCGGCATCCTGCGCTCCGACCCGATCACCCGCGACGAGCAGCACCACGCCGTCAGCGAGGCCTTCGGCCGGCTCTCCGCGCCGGTGCGCGCCAAGGCCCACGAGAAGAAGCTGCTGGTCCTCACCAAGGCCAACAGCCGGGCCACCGTGCACCGCCCCGCCTACCTCGACTACGTCGGCGTGAAGAAGTTCGACGCCAACGGCGAGGTCATCGGCGAGCGCCGCTTCCTCGGCCTGTTCTCGGCCGCCGCGTACACCGAGTCGGTCAGCCGCATCCCGGTCGTCCGCCGCAAGGTCCAGGACGTCATCGCCGACTCCGGCTTCTCCACCGAGAGCCACGACGGCCGCGACCTGCTGCAGATCCTGGAGACCTTCCCCCGGGACGAGATCTTCCAGACCCAGGCCGACGAGCTGCTCCAGATCGCCACCAGCGTCCTCTACCTGCAGGAGCGCCGCCGGCTGCGGCTGTTCCTGCGCCAGGACGAGTACGGGCGCTACTTCTCCGCGCTGGTCTACCTGCCGCGCGACCGCTACACCACCCGCATCCGGCTGCGCCTCATGGACATCCTGATGCAGGAGCTCAACGGCGCCTCGATCGACTACACGGTCTGGTCGACGGAGTCGGTGCTGACCCGGCTGCACTTCGTCGTCCGGGTCACCCCCGGCAGCGAGCTGCCGCAGCTGACCGACGCCGAGGTCGAGCGGATCGAGGCCAAGCTGGCCGAGGCCGCCCGGTTCTGGATGGACGGCTTCAACGACCAGCTGCACGTCGAGCTGGGCGAGGAGAAGGCCGCCGAGCTCTCCCGCAAGTACGCCAACGCCTTCCCCGACGGCTACCGCGCCGACTTCACCGCGCGCACCGCCGTCGCCGACCTCAAGCAGATCGAGTCGCTGCACGGCGAGGGCGACTTCCGGCTGAACCTGTACCAGCCGGTCGGCGCCGGCGACGACGAGCGCCGCTTCAAGATCTACCGGGTGGGCGGCCCGATCTCGCTCACCGAGGTGCTGCCGGTCCTCCAGCGGCTGGGCGTCGAGGTGCTCGACGAGCACCCGTACGCGCTGACCCGCTCCGACCACACCACCGCCTGGGTCTACGACTTCGGCCTGCGGCTGCGCGAGGCCGTCGAGCTGACCGACGAGGCCCGCGAGCGCTTCCAGGAGACCTTCGCCGCCACCTGGACCGGCAAGGCCGAGAACGACGGCTTCAACGAGCTGGTGCTGACCGCCGGGCTGACCTGGCGCCAGGCGATGATGCTGCGCGCGTACGCCAAGTACCTGCGCCAGGCGGGCTCCACGTTCTCCCAGGACTACATGGAGGACGCGCTCCGCAACAACACCCACACCACCCGCCTGCTGGTGAACCTCTTCGAGGCCCGGCTGAGCCCCAGCCACCAGCAGGGCGCGCTGGAGCTGACCGAGGGCATCCTGGAGGAGCTGGCCGGCGCGCTGGACGAGGTCGTCTCGCTGGACGAGGACCGCATCCTGCGCTCCTTCCTGCACCTCATCAAGGCCACCCTGCGGACCAACTTCTTCCAGCACGACGGCTCGGGTGCGTGGCACTCCTACGTGTCGATGAAGTTCGACCCGAAGGCCATCCCGGACCTGCCGGCCCCGCGCCCGGCGTTCGAGATCTGGGTCTACTCGCCGCAGGTCGAGGGTGTGCACCTGCGCTTCGGCAAGGTCGCCCGCGGTGGTCTGCGCTGGTCCGACCGGCGCGAGGACTTCCGCACCGAGATCCTCGGCCTGGTCAAGGCGCAGATGGTGAAGAACACCGTCATCGTGCCGGTCGGCGCCAAGGGCGGCTTCGTCGCCAAGCAGCTGCCGGACCCGTCGGTCGACCGTGACGCCTGGCTGGCCGAGGGCGTCTCGTCGTACAAGACGTTCATCTCGGCGCTGCTGGACATCACCGACAACCTGGTCGCCGGCGAGGTCGTCCACCCGGCCGACGTGGTCCGCCACGACGAGGACGACACCTACCTGGTCGTCGCCGCCGACAAGGGCACCGCGACCTTCTCGGACATCGCCAACGGCGTCGCCGAGTCCTACGGCTTCTGGCTGGGCGACGCGTTCGCCTCCGGCGGCTCGGCCGGCTACGACCACAAGGGCATGGGCATCACCGCCCGCGGCGCCTGGGAGTCCGTCAAGCGCAACTTCCGCGAGCTGGGCCACGACACCCAGACCGAGGACTTCACCGTCGTCGGCATCGGCGACATGTCCGGCGACGTCTTCGGCAACGGCATGCTGCTCAGCGAGCACATCCGCCTGGTCGCCGCCTTCGACCACCGCCACATCTTCCTGGACCCCAACCCGGACGCGGCCGTCTCCTACGCCGAGCGCCGCCGCCTGTTCGAGCTGCCCCGCAGCTCCTGGGACGACTACGACAAGTCGCTGATCTCGGCGGGCGGCGGCGTCTTCCCGCGCAGCGCCAAGTCGATCCAGCTGTCGCCGCAGGTCCGGGCCGTGCTGGGGGTCTCCGACACCCGGCTCACCCCCGCCGAGCTGATGAAGGTCGTCCTGCAGGCGCCGGTCGACCTGTTCTGGAACGGCGGCATCGGCACCTACGTCAAGGCCTCCACCGAGTCCAACGCCGAGGTCGGCGACAAGGCCAACGACGCCATCCGCGTCAACGGCGAGCAGGTCCGCGCCCGCGTCGTCGGCGAGGGCGGCAACCTCGGGTGGACCCAGCTGGGCCGCATCGAGTACGCGTCCGCCGGCGGTCCCGAGGGCAACGGCGGCTGGATCAACACCGACGCCATCGACAACTCGGCCGGTGTCGACACCTCGGACCACGAGGTCAACATCAAGATCCTGCTCAACCAGGTGGTCGCCGACGGCGACATGACGGTCAAGCAGCGCAACACCCTGCTCGCCGAGATGACCGACGAGGTCGGCCACCTCGTGCTGCGCAACAACTACGCGCAGAACGTGGTGCTGGCCAACGCCGTCGCCCAGGCGCACAGCATGGTCAACGTCCACTCCCGGATGATCAACCGCCTGGAGTCGCAGGGCCGGCTCGACCGGGCCCTGGAGTTCCTGCCCACCGAGCGGCAGATCCGCGAGCGCCAGCAGAACGGCCGGGGCCTGTCCCAGCCGGAGATGTCGGTGCTGCTCGCCTACACCAAGATCACCCTCGCCGACGAGCTGCTCGCCACCGAGCTGCCCGACGACCCGTTCTTCCGCACCGCGCTGCACGAGTACTTCCCGAGCGCGCTGCGGGCCCGGTTCGCCGAGCAGATCGACCGGCACCCGCTGCGCCGCGAGATCATCACCACGCTGATCGTCAACGACACGATCAACCGGGGTGGCTGCACCTTCGCCTTCCGTCTGAAGGAGGAGACCGGCGCCACCTACGAGGAGGTCGCCCGCACCCACACCGCGGCCCGGGCGGTCTTCGGCCTGGAGGAGATCTGGTCCGAGATCGAGGGCCTGGACAACAAGGTCCCGGCCCGGGCGCAGACCAAGATGCGGCTGCACGTGCGCCGTCTCGTCGAGCGCGCCACCCGGTGGATGCTCAACAACCGGCGCCAGCCGCTGGACATCGCGGGCACCATCGAGTTCTTCCACGACCGGGTCAACCAGGTCTGGGGCTCGCTGCCCAAGCCGCTGCGCGGCGAGGACCTCGTCTGGTTCGAGAAGATCTACGGCGAGCTCACCGAGGCCGGCGTGCCGGAGCAGCTCGCCACCCGGATCGCGGGCCTGTCCTCGACCTTCCCGACCCTGGACATCACCGAGGTCGCGGACCGCTCCGGCAAGGACGTCGCCCAGGTCGCCGAGCTCTACTACGACCTGGCCGACCGCCTCCAGATCACCCACCTGCTCGACCGCATCATCGAGCTGCCCCGCACCGACCGCTGGTCGTCCATGGCCCGCGCCGCCATCCGCGAGGACCTCTTCGCGGCCCACGCGGCGCTGACCGCCGACATCCTGGCCTGCGGCCCCGACGGCGCGGCCCCCGAGGAGCGCTACACCGCCTGGGCGGACCTCAACGCCACCCTGCTGAACCGCGCCAAGAGCACCCTCGACGACATAAGGGGTTCGGACAACTACGAGCTGTCCAGCCTCTCCGTCGCGATGCGCGTCATCCGCACCCTGCTCCGCACGGGCTCGATGCGCTGACACCCGGCCGGCACGGCGAACGGCGGGCCCGCGTCCTGATGGACGCGGGCCCGCCGCTTTTCCGCTTCGGGAGGGAACCCGACGGGGCGGTGCGGACAGGTGGAGGTGTGGAACTGTCGCAGCGGGGACGGATACGGGATGGCGATCAGTGGGCGTTCGGGGAGCTGTTCGACGAGACGGCGGGTGATCTGTACCGGTACGCGGTGCGGGCCACCGGGGACTGGGCGGTCGCGGAGGACGTCGTCCAGCTGACCTTCCTGGAGGCCTGGCGGCTGCGGCACAAGCTGCGGGAGGACGGCGGGGCGGTGCGGCCCTGGCTGTTCGGGATCGCCGCGAACGTCCTGCGCAACACCGCCCGGGCGGCCCGGCGGCACCGGGCGGCGATGGACCGGCTGCCGGTCCGGGAGACGGTGCCGGACTTCGCCGACGAGCTGGTGGGGCGGCTGGACGACAGCGCGCAGCTGGCCGCCGCCCGGCGGGCGATGGGGCGGCTGCGGAAGGCCGAGCGGGAGGTGTTCGGGCTCTGCGTGTGGGCGGGGCTGGACTACGCGGGTGCGGCCGAGGCCCTGGGGGTGCCGATCGGCACGGTGCGTTCGCGGCTCTCGCGCGCCCGGACCAAGCTGCGCGCGCTCGCCGAGGAGGAACTGCGCAACGGGCGGGAACTCCGCCCGGCCTCAGGACAGGTACGGGGTGGCCGCGTCGGAGCGGCCCGGTCGATACGGGAGACGAACCGATGAACGAGGACGAACGCGCCGAGCTGGACCGGCTGGTGCCGGGCCCGGCGAGGCCCGAGCTCTCCGCCGACCGCCACCGGTTGTTGAGGGGACATCTGATGAGTGAGATCCGCGAGACGAAGCCCGCGCGGGCCCGGCGCGGCAGGCTCGGCTGGGTGGCGGTGCCCGCCCTGGCGGGCGGACTGGCGCTGGCGGTGGTGCTGAGCGGCGGCGGCGCGGGCACGCCCGCGCCGCCGCAGCAGGCCCAGCAGCAGAGCACCGGCGGGACCACGCTGAACGCCGCCCCCGTGGGGGCCGTCCAGCTGCTGACCCAGGCGGCGGACACCGCAGCCGGCAAGCCCGACCCGAAGGCGGGCAAGAATCAGTTCGTGTACGTGGACAGCCTGGTGGCCTTCTCCAGCCTCAACATGGCCACCGGCGAGTCGAAGGTCGACCCCGCGCACCGCCGCCAGATCTGGCTCTCGGTGGACGGCAGTCGGCACGGTGTCCTGAAGGAGGAGCGCGGGGACGGCAAGGCCATCGCTCCGGAGAAGACCAAGCCGGGGGATCCGGCGCCGCGCACCGACGGCGGCATGTGGCTCGACCCGAACGCCAAGCCGGGCCTCAACGCCCCGACGTACGCGTACCTGGCCACGCTGCCGACCGACCCGGACGCGCTGCTGAAGAAGATCTACGCCGAGACCAAGGGCATGGGCCCGGGCCCCGACCAGGAGGCCTTCGTGACGATCGGCGACCTGCTGCGGGAGCAGCTCGCCCCGCCGGCCGTCAGTGCCGCGCTCTACCGGGCCGCCGCGAAGATCCCCGGCGTCACCGCGGTGGACGACTCCGTGGACGCCTCCGGCCGGCACGGCGTGGCCGTGGCCCGCGAGAACGGCGGCATCCGCACCGAGTGGATCTTCGACCCGAAGACCCACGAGTTCCTCGGCGAGCGCACCGTGGTCGCCGCCGAGGGCAACGAGCTCGGCAAGCCGGGCACCGTCACCGGCCACTCCGCCGTCCTCGGCCGCACCGTCGTCGACCAGCCCGGGGAGGAGGCGCCGCAGAAGAGCGCCTGAGCCGGAAGGGCTCCTTCGAAGGACAGGTGAAGCCGTGGGGCCCGGTGCGAGCGGGCCCCACGGCTGTTTCCTGCGGCCTCCACGGTGCGCGGTGCGGGCCGATCGGCCGTGATCGCGCCATCGAGGGCCGGTTTCCGGTCCGATGGTCGATCCCGGGGGGCGATCGACTGCGGGGCACGGGAAGCGCGTGCCAGAGTTGCCGCATGCCCCATGTGAAATGTCACATATGGCATGCAATGCCCTGAGAATCCGACGGAGCAGAAGAGGAGTGGGACGATGCGAGCGAACCGACTCGCCCTGACGCTGGCGGGTGCCGCCGGCGCGGTGGCGATGCTGGCGGCGCCGACCCAGGCGAGCGCTGTCCAGGCCGGCACGACGACCACCACGGAGATCTGCAGCTCGACCAAGCTGCAGGCCGGGGTGAATACCTGGCTGTGCGCCGAGGTGACCGGCGGCGACGTGCAACTGGTGGGGAAGATCTACCTGGCCGGTCCGCCCAGCCCGGGCGGCCCTTACCCGGAGCCCCAGGACCTCCTGACCGTGCTCGACGGTCAGGTCGTGGGCGGCGCCTCGCTCGGCTCGGTCAACAAGTGGACGCGGTTCCACGCCAGCCTGGTCGAGGTGCGCGGCGTCGGCGGGGCCGTGACCTGCGGCTCGACCGTGCACGGCAGCTTCAGCGTCACCAAGCCCGGCTGGGGATCGGTCCCGGTCACCCTCGACGCCGTGGTGCCGTGTTGACGGACACGTCGTCCTGACCGGTGGGCGGTCGAGGCAGCTCGACCTCCAACGGCCGTCCGCCCCCGCCGCGACAGCGATCGCGGCGGGGGCGGACGGCCGTGCGGACTTCTTCCGCCTCAGCGGGCGGCGGCGCGTTGGAGGGCGCTGGCGAGGAGGGCGAGGTCGGTGGGGCCGTTGCCGAGTTCGCGGACGGGGCGGCGGGCGGGCGGGGCGCCGAGGGTGAGCGGGTCTATGGCGACGACGGTGGGGCGCAGGGTGGCGGTGCGCGGGATGCGGCCGCTGATGCGGGCGGCCTGGAAGGCGGTGACGCCGCCGTCGGGGAGGCGGAGGTAGCCGCGGCCGGGGGTGGCCTCGGGGAGGGCGGCGGCGTCGCCGAGGTGGATGAGGAGGTCGGAGTCGGCCGGGTCGTCGGTGCGCAGGGCGATGCGCAGCAGGGCGGCCTCGTCGACCTCGGTGCCGGTGGTCTCGTCGGGGCGGCCGGTGGTCACCGCGAGGTGGACGCCGAGGGCGCCGCCGCGGCGGGCGACGGCGGCGAGGGCGCGGGCGAGCGGGCGGCCGACCGGGGAGGTGGGGGAGAGCAGGGCGTCGTAGTCGTCCACGACGACGACCAGGCGGGGCGGGCAGGGACCGCTGGGCGCGGGCGGGGCGACGGGGGAGTCCGGGCTGCGCGGGTGGATGACGCGCGCGGGAGCGGGCGCGTCGGGGGCGCCGACGGTGGCCGGGACCGGGACGGGCTCCCCGTCGAGGATGCGGGCCGCGTGCCAGGAGGCGAAGTCCAGCCCGTCGAACAGCCGCTCGCGCAGGACCAGCTCGTCCTCCAGCGCCTCCGCCGCGAGCAGCGCGGCCCGCGGGTCGGCGGCGGCGTTGACCCGCCCGGTGACGTGCGGCAGCTCGCTGCACCCGGCGAGGCCGTCCTCGGTGGCCCGCCCCTCGACGATGGTGACGGCGAGGCGTTCGGGCCGCTCGGAGGCGGCCAGCGAGGCGACCAGGGTGCGCAGCAGCTCGGTCTTGCCGGAGCCGCGGGCGCCGCCGATCAGCAGGTGCGGGCCGCCCGGGTCGGGGGAGGGGAGGGTGAGTTCGGGGTCGGCGAGGTCGAGGACGCACAGCTCGTCGCGGGTGGTGCCGAGCAGGGCGGTGGCGGCGCCGATGCCGCCGGCGTGCGCGGCCCAGCGGGCGGACAGCTTGGCCGGGGTGACGGTGTCCAGCTGGAGCAGGTCGAGCAGCCGCAGCGCGTCCGGCAGCGGTCCCCGGTTGGCGGGGGCGGCCTCGCGCAGCGGGGCGAGGACGCGGGCGAGCCGCTCGGCCCAGGCGTCGGAGACGGCGTCCAGGGAGACCTCGTGCAGGGTCTCGCGGCCGCGGGTGACCGGGCCCGGGCGGTCGAGCGAGAGCTGGGTGCCGACCTCGCCGGTGATCAGCGCGGTGGCGCCGAGGCCACGGGGCAGCAGTTCGGGCTGTTCGGCGAGGCAGACCGGGAAGATGCCGACGGCCGGGCCCTGACGCAGCAGCAGGTCGAGCGCCAGCCGGGCGGACTCGGTGCCCGGGCGGCCGTCGACCACGACGACGGTGGCGGGGTGGCCGCCGAGGCCGACCGGCCCGCTGAGCCGGCCGGTGAGTTCGGTGAGCCGGGCGGTCGCCTGCTCGTCGTCGAGACCGAGCAGCAGCCGGCAGTCCTGGCCCTCGGCGGGGCGCAGGTGGGGCAGCCACAGCGCCCAGGCCCAGGTGTCGGCGCGGTCCTGCGGGGTGCGGGCCGGATCGGCGTCGACCACGACCAGGCTGAGCCCGGTCGGCGGGTGCAGCGCGGCGAGCTGGGCGACGACGGCGCGGGTGAGCGCGTCGAGGCGCTCGCGCGGGCCGCTGAGGCCGAGGCTGCCGGCGGTCTGCAGGTCGACGGTGACCGGGACGGCGGGCAGCACGGTGCCGGGGGAGGTGCCGGGGCCGCCGGGCCGGTCGGCGGTGCCGAGCCGCAGGGTGAGCGCGTCGGGGTGGCCGGGGCCGCGCTCCCAGAGCCGGGGGCCGGGGCCGAGCGCGTTGAGCAGCAGGGTGGCGAGGTCGGGCCAGCGTTCGCGCTGGGCGGCGGCCTGCCGGATGCGGACGGCCGTGTGGTGCCGTTCGGCGCTCTCCTCGGGCGGTTCGGCGCTGGAGCGGCCGAGCCGCAGCGAGAGCAGGCCGCGGCCGCGCCCGGCGGGCGGTTCGGGGGCGGCCGGCGGTTCGACGGCGGGCGGCGCTGGGCGGACCGGGGCGGGGGCGGAGAGCCGGAGGTGGCCGTGGCCGTCGGGCAGCGCGGCGCGGCCGGGTGCCCCGGAGGTGTCCCGGGGGTCCGGGGCGGTGACGCGCAGGGTGGTCTCGCCGATCCGCAGCAGCGCGGTGCCGTCGAGCGGGACGGCCTCCTCGGGCGCGCCGGGCGGGACGATCCGGCCGTCGACGGTGGTCCCGTTGGTGGAGCCGAGGTCGCGGACGGTCACCGTGCCGTCCTCGGCGAGGTGCAGGGCGAGGTGGAGCCGGGAGACGTCCGGGTCGTCGACCGGGACGTCGGCCTCGCCGGAGCGGCCGACCCGGATCTCCCGGCCGTGCAGGCGGTGCACCCCGCCGGCGTCCGGCCCGCCGACGACGCGCAGCTCGGCGGCGGCCGGGGTGTCGTCCGGGTCCTCGGCGGTCGGGTCCGGCTCGTTGAGGGAGAGGACGGCGCCGTCCAGCAGCGGGGGGTGACCGAGCAGCGTGTGCTCGTCCACCCGCTGGGTCCCCGCGTACAGGTGCACATGGGTGGCGGCCCGCGGTCCGCGCACGCCGACGGCGCCCGCGAGGGCGCCCGCGAGGGAGCCGAGCGCGGTGCCGACGGGCGCGGTGACCAGCACGTCCACGTAGGGGATGGCGGAGCCGGCGGCTGCCGGGCCGCTGCGCGGTCGGAGGACGGTCAGCCGGATCTGCATCTCGCCCGCGGTCCCTTCTGCTGGTGTGACGCCTTGTGCCGCTGCCTCGGGCCGCCACGGGGGTGCGGGGGTGGCCGCGACACCGCTTGGGCCACAAGAGTGGCGAGTGTCATCCTGCCATCCGTCACGGACAGTCCGCGCACCGTACCGGATTTGACGATCTTGCGATCATGGCCATGGTGGAGGCGACGGGGAATCAGGTCAACCGGCGCCCGGAAGGGCAGACCCCGCGGCCCCCGCGGAACCGCCCGCGCACGCTCCGGGTCTTCCCTTGGGGGATGTCCCCCAACCCGGGCGAACGCCCCTGCCGGTCGCCTCAAAAACGGGAACGGACCCCGTTAGAGTGGCCGGAAACACGGGCCCGGCAGGCTCACCGCACCGGCGGAGGAGCGCCCCGCGCGGGCGGCACGGCGAGGAGTGCGACAGGTGCGGCCAGTCGGCAGCAAGTATCTGCTGGAGGAGACCCTCGGACGAGGGGCCACCGGCACCGTCTGGCGCGGCCGGGTCCGCGCCGACGTCGAGGTGCCCGGCAGCGCGCCCGGGCAGCTGGTGGCGATCAAGGTCCTGCGCGAGGAGCTCGCCGCCGACCCGGACGTGGTGATGCGCTTCCTGCGGGAGCGCTCGGTGCTGCTGCGGCTGACCCACCCGAACATCGTCAAGGTCCGCGACCTGGTCGTCGAGGGCGAGCTGCTGGCCCTGGTGATGGACCTCGTGGACGGCCCGGACCTGGCCCGCTACCTCCGCGAGCAGGGCCCGTTCAGCCCGATCGCGGGCGCCCTGCTGATGGCCCAGGTCGCCGACGCGCTGGCGGCCAGCCACGCGGACGGCATCGTGCACCGCGACCTCAAGCCGGCCAACGTGCTGCTCGCCACCGCCGTCGTCGACGCGACCGAGCAGATGCACCCGATGCTGACCGACTTCGGCATCGCCCGGCTCGCCGACTCCCCGGGCATCACCCGCAGCCACGAGTTCGTCGGCACCCCCGCGTACGTCGCGCCGGAGTCCGCCGAGGGCCGCCCGCAGACCTCCGCGGTGGACGTCTACGGCGCCGGGATCATGCTGTACGAGCTGGTCACCGGCCGCCAGCCGTTCCAGGGCGACAACCCGCTGGCCATCCTGCAGGCGCACCTCGCCCAGGAGCCGCAGCGGCCGTCCACGATGCCGGAGCCGCTCTGGACGGTGATCGAGCGCTGTCTGCGCAAGGACCCGGCGCAGCGGCCGAGCGCGGTGTCGCTGGCGGGCGCCCTGCGGGTGGTCGCGGCCGTGGTGGGCGTGCACGCCTCGCCGGCGGCGGTGGACGCGGCGATCGCCGTCGGCGGGCTGCTCCTGCCGGACCCGCAGCCGGCCGCCGTGCCGGGCGCGCCGGTGGGGGTGCCCGGACTGTCGGCGGACGCGCCGTTCGGCGCCGAGGACCGCACCCAGGTGCTCCCGGCCGGCCACCCCGGTCACCCCGGTCAGCAGCCCGGCCAGCCCGGCCAGCAGTACGACCCGGCGGCCGCGACCCGGGTGATGGGCACCCAGCCGCCCCCGTTCGACCCGGCGGCGACCCGGGTGATGCCGCCCGCCGCCGTGCCGCCGCCCCCGCCCGGCCCGCCGCAGGCCGAGACCCCGCACCCCTGGCAGACCCAGCTGCGGGCGGCCCGGGACCGCAACCAGCAGACCGAGATCGCCTACTTCGGGCCCGAGGACTTCGAGGCCCCGCCGGTCGCCCCGCCGCCCTTCCAGGCGGGCCAGGGCGGCCAGCCCGGCCACCCGCCGCAGGGCTACCAGCAGCCCGGCCAGTACCCGGGGCAGCACCAGGGCCAGCAGCACCAGGGCCGGCAGCAGCCGGGCGGCTACCGGCAGGCCCCGCCGCCCGGATACGCCCAGCGCCCGCCGGTCGCCCCGCCGCCCTACCAGGCAGGCCGGCCGGGCCGCCCCGGGCAGGGCGAGGGCAGCCCGCAGCCGCCCGGCGGCTACAACCAGCCCCCGGCCGCGCCCGCCGGGCGCCGGCCCGCGCCCGCCCCGCAGCACCCGGCCCCGCAGCAGGCGGCCCCCGCCGCCCCGCCGCGCCGGGCCGAGCCGCCCGCGCCGCAGCACCGCGAACCCCCGCAGCGCCGCGCCGAGCCGCCCCGCGAGGCACCCCGGGAGGCCCCGCGCCGCGAGCCGCGCCCGCGCAGCCGCAACCGGATGTACATCCCGGGCCTGGGCTGTCTGAAGGGCTGCCTGATGGTGCTGCTGGTGCTGGCACTGGCCGCGGCGGCGCTGTGGAACTTCACCCCGCTGCCGGAGTACTGGGCCAACGTCCAGGACTGGTTCTCCAGCGCCAAGGACTGGGTGACGGACCTGTTCGGCAGCGCGAAGAACTGACGGGCACACAGGAACGGCGGATCCCGGGGGGCTTGCGAATGAGGGTGCGACACACGTCCGGACGCCCGGCGGCGGCGGGCCTGCTGCTCGCCGTCGTGGCGGCGCTGCTGCCGGCCGGTCCGGCGGTGGCGGCGCCGACCCCGCACTGCGGCCGGTACGAGACGGTGCCGGTGGCCGGCGGTCGGTACGTGGTGGACAACAACGCCTACGGCCCGGGGACGAACACCTGCCTGGCCACCGACGGCGGCCCCGGGTTCACCGTGCACTCCTCGGACGCCGCCGCGAGCCCGCCGGCCGGACCGGTCGCCTACCCGGAGATCTTCGACGGCTGCCACTGGAACACCTGCTCCACCGGCAGCGCGCTGCCGCTGCGCGTCTCCGAGCTGGGGCGGGCGACCAGCAGCTGGTCCACCACGCTGCCCGCCGCGGGCGACTTCAACGTGGCCTACGACCTGTGGTTCCACACCACCCCGGCCACCCCCGAGGCCAACGGCCAGCCGGACGGGGCCGAGCTGATGATCTGGCTGGACCGCCGTCCGGCCGGGTCCGGTCCCACCGGTTCCACCGCGTACGTCGGCGGGACCGGCTGGACCAGCTGGCAGCTCACCATCGCCGCCAACGGCCGGCAGTGGCCGATGGTCGCCTACCAGGCGCGGACCCCGGTCGACTCGGTCACCGACCTCGACCTGCGGGCCTTCGTCCGGGACGCGGTGGCCCGCGGCGTGGTCAGGCCGGAGTGGTACCTGGTCTCGATCGAGGCGGGCTTCGAGCTCTGGAGCGGCGGTGCGGGCCTGCGGACCGACTCCTTCGCCACCGACGTCCGCCCGGGGCGCCCGACCGGCCCGGTCGGCGCGCCCGGCGGCCACTGCCTCGCCGACCTGCCCGGGAGCGTGGCGGACGGCCCGGAGCCGGTCGCGCTGCTCGCCTGCGACGGCTCGCCCGGGCAGCAGTGGAGCGTGGAGACCGACGGCACGCTGCGGCACGCCGGCAAGTGCCTGGGCACCGACGGCAACGCGGCCTCGCTCAACCCCTGCAACGGTTCGCCGTACCACGTCTGGCTGGTCGGCCTGGCCGGCGCGCTCTGGAACCAGGGCGCCGAGGGCTGCCTGCGCGACCCCGCGGCCGGGGCCGCGCCGGGCGGCGGCGCCGACCTGGCCGGCTGCGACGGGTCGGCGGGGCAGCGCTGGACGCTGCCGGCCGAGGTGGTCTGACGGGGAGCCCGGAGCCGCCCCCGTCGGCAGGATTGACGCTTTGTCGACAATTCACGGGATTTCCCGCCGCCCAGCACCGGCCGAGCGGCCCCAGGAGGCCCGCGGAAGGCGTCCGGGCGCGTAGGTTGGTCGCTGTTGTCCCGCCCCACCGAGTGCTCCGGACCCTCCCGGAGCGCTCCCGCCGCCCACGGAGCAGCATTGGCACGCAAGATCGGCAGCCGCTACACCGTCCACCAGGTGATCGGCCGGGGCTCGGCCGGGACGGTCTGGCTCGGCGAGGGCCCGGACGGTCCGGTCGCGGTCAAGCTGCTGCGCGAGGACCTGGCCGCCGACCAGGTGCTGGTCGGGCGCTTCGTCCAGGAACGCGCCGCGCTCACCAGCCTCGACCACCCCCGGGTGGTCGGCGTGCGCGACATGGTCGTCGACGGCAGCGACCTCGCCCTGGTGATGGAGCTGGTCCAGGGCACCGACCTGCGCTCCCGGCTGGAGCGCGACGGCGCGCTGCCCCCGCAGCTCGCCGCCTCGGTCATCGCGGACGTCGCCGACGGCCTGGCCGCCGCCCACGCGGCCGGCATCGTGCACCGGGACGTCAAGCCCGAGAACGTGCTGCTCGACCTCGCCGCCGCCCCCGGCCCCGGCGGCGCCCCGCGCGCCAAGCTGACCGACTTCGGCGTGGCCCGGCTGGTCGACGCCCCGCGCCGCACCCGCGCCACCCGGATCATCGGCACCCCCGACTACCTCGCCCCCGAGATCATCGAGGGCCTGGAGCCGCGCGCCGCCGTCGACATCTACGCCCTCGCCACCGTGCTGTACGAGCTGCTGGCCGGCTTCACCCCGTTCGGCGGCGGCCACACCGGCGCGGTGCTGCGCCGGCACGTCACCGAGCAGGTGCCGCCGATCCCCGGCCTGCCCGACGGCCTGTGGCGGATCATCGCCGAGTGCCTGGCCAAGGCCCCGGCCTCCCGGCTGCGCGCCGCCGAGCTGGCCGCCCGGCTGCGCGAGCAGCTGCCGGCCCTGGCCGGGCTGCCGGTGCTGGCCGTCCCGCAGCAGGGCCGGGCGCCCGCCGAGGAGCAGCTGACCCCGGGCGAGGCGGTGTACGCCGAGGTGGACGCCGCCCCCGGCACCCACAAGCGCCGCCGCGGCCCGGCCGTCCCGCTGGTGCCCGGGGTGGCCCCGGACTCCACCCGGGACACCCACACCAGCCTGCGCCGTCCCTCCGCGCAGGAGCTGGCCTCCTACGCGGCCGAGTCGCGGGCCCAGCGCACCACCCCGGGCGCGGTCCACCGCCGGGACCGCCAGGCGCTGCTGCGCCGGCGCCGGGTGCTGGCCGTGCTGCTGGCCGTGGTCCTGCTGCTGGCCGGCGCCGCCGCGGCCTGGACGGCCTTCGCCGCCACCGCCCCGGACGCCGGGCCCGGCCCCCGTCCGACCGGCGTGTCGGGCGCCCCGAGGGCGCCCTAGCGGCGCGCCCGGGGCCCCTCGGCGGCCCGCTCCGGGAGCCCGCGGGGCCCCCGACGCACCCGGGGTCGTCATGAGCACCCCGGGAACCATTACCCTGGGGGCGTGGCAGCCGTCGATCCTTCCGAAGAGCTCAAGAACCTCGAAACGACCATGGGGTCGATCGAGGCCGTCCTCGACCTGGACAAGATCCGGGCCGACATCGCGCGTCTGGAGGAGGAGGCAGCCGCCCCCGACCTGTGGGACGACCTCGCGAACGCCCAGAAGGTGACCAGCAGGCTCTCCTTCCTCCAGGGCGAACTGCGCAGGGTCGAGGGCCTCCGCGGCCGCATCGACGACCTGGGCGTCCTGTTCGAGCTGGCCGAGGCCGAGGACGACGCGGACACCCGCGCCGAGGCCGAGACCGAGCTGGTGGCCGTCGCCAAGGCGGTCGAGGAGCTGGAGGTCCGCACCCTCCTGTCGGGCGAGTACGACGCCCGCGAGGCGCTGATCAACATCCGCGCCGAGGCCGGCGGCGTGGACGCCGCCGACTTCGCCGAGCAGCTGATGCGCATGTACCTGCGCTGGGCCGAGCGGCACGGGTACCCCACCGAGGTGTACGACACCTCGTACGCGGAGGAGGCCGGCATCAAGTCCGCGACCTTCACCGTCAAGGCCCCCTACGCCTACGGCACCCTCTCGGTCGAGCAGGGCACCCACCGCCTGGTCCGCATCTCCCCGTTCGACAACCAGGGCCGCCGGCAGACCTCGTTCGCCGGCGTCGAGGTGCTCCCGGTCGTCGAGCAGTCCGACCACGTCGACATCGACGAGTCGGACCTGCGCATCGACGTCTACCGCGCCTCCGGCCCCGGCGGCCAGGGCGTCAACACCACCGACTCGGCGGTGCGCATCACGCACATCCCGACCGGCATCGTGGTCTCCTGCCAGAACGAGCGCTCGCAGATCCAGAACAAGGCGTCCGCGATGAACGTCCTCCAGGCCAAGCTGCTGGAGCGGCGCCGCCAGGAGGAGAAGGCGGCGATGGACGCGCTCAAGGACAGCGGCAGCTCCTGGGGCAACCAGATGCGTTCCTACGTGCTGCACCCGTACCAGATGGTCAAGGACGTCCGCACCGAGTTCGAGGTCGGCAACCCGCAGGGCGTGCTGGACGGCGACATCGACGGTTTCATCGAGGCCGGCATCCGGTGGAGGAAGCAGCGGGAGACCGCCGCGCAGTAGTCCGCGGTCGCCCGCGGTCCGCACAGGACATACGGCAGGGCCCCCGACCGGTCAACCGGTCGGGGGCCCTGCCCGTTCGTGCGGTTCTCGCCGTTCGTACGTCTTACGGCTCAGGCCAGCGCCTGCCGCGCGATCAGTGCCACCGCGAGCAGTCCGGCCAGCACGGCCAGCAGCATCGCGGGGGAGAGCGCGGCGAACAGCCCCTGCTGCTCCTGCAGCCGGGCCCGGGTGGCACGGCAGGCGGGGCAGCGGCCCTCGCTGACGCGGCCGTTGCAGTGGGCGCACACCAGATGGTCGCAGGTCATGCGATCTCCTCCTCGCTGCTACTGCAAACGCACCGGACCGGGCCTTGGTTCCTTCTCTTGCCCTGTGCGGCGGAGCGGTCGGGCCCGACCGCACCCTCCACTGTGCCAGGTTCCCGGCGTTCCGGCCCCCGGGCTGTGAGATGGCTCCCAATTTTCGGGGCATATCCGGGCATTTTCCCCCAGTTCCGTGCGGCTGTCGAGGCCTGAACCTGCGGGCCGGGCGCCCGTTCGCGTATGGTCCCAAGCCGGGAGCGGCCGTTCCGCTCCCCTCGCCCGCCCCGGGCCGGGCATGCCGAGGGGCGGACCGACCCAGGACTGGCGCCGCCTAGGATGGCCTCCGTGATGCAGCCGTGATCAGATTCGACAACGTCTCCAAGACCTATCCCAAGCAGAACCGTCCCGCCCTGGACAACGTCTCGCTGGAGATCGAGAAGGGTGAGTTCGTCTTCCTGGTCGGCTCGTCCGGCTCGGGCAAGTCCACCTTCCTGCGCCTGTGCCTGCGCGAGGAGCGCCCCAGCAGCGGCGAGGTGCACGTGCTGGGCAAGGACCTGGGCAAGCTGTCCAACTGGAAGGTGCCGCACATGCGCCGCCAGCTGGGCACCGTCTTCCAGGACTTCCGCCTGCTTCCCAACAAGACGGTCGCGCAGAACGTCGCGTTCGCGCTGGAGGTCATCGGCAAGCCGAAGAGCGCCATCAACAAGGTGGTGCCCGAGGTGCTCGACCTGGTCGGCCTCGGCGGCAAGGAGGACCGCATGCCGGGCGAGCTGTCCGGTGGTGAGCAGCAGCGCGTGGCGATCGCCCGGGCGTTCGTCAACCGCCCGATGCTGCTGATCGCGGACGAGCCCACCGGCAACCTCGACCCGCAGAACTCGGTCGGCATCATGAAGCTGCTCGACCGGATCAACCGCACCGGCACCACCGTGCTGATGGCCACCCACGACCAGGCCATCGTCGACCAGATGCGCAAGCGCGTCATCGAGCTCGACAAGGGGCTGCTGGTCCGCGACCAGGCCCGCGGCGTCTACGGATACCAGCACTGACCACTCGGCGCTGACCCCGTGGGCCGCCCGCCCGCCTCGCCCGACCAGCAGTACCGACCCTGGAGTTGTTGAACGCATGCGCGCCCAGTTCGTCCTGTCGGAGATCGGTGTGGGTCTCCGCCGCAACCTGACGATGACCATCGCCGTCGTCGTCAGCGTCGCGCTCTCCCTCGCCCTCGCCGGTGCCTCCCTCCTGGTCCGCGACCAGGTCAACTCGATGAAGGGGTACTGGTACGACAAGGTCGAGGTGAGCATCTACTTCTGCACCAAGGCCGACGCCCGCAACTCGCCCCAGTGCGACAAGGGTGCGGCCACCGACCAGCAGATCGCCGACATCAAGACCCAGCTGGACAAGATGGACTCGGTGGTCCAGTCCTCGACCTTCGAGAACTCCGCCGAGGCGTACAAGCACTGGAAGGAGATGAACCCGGACAACCCGCTCATCTCCGTCCTCGGCCCGGAGGCCATCCCGCAGTCCTGGCGGGTCAAGCTCAAGGACCCGACCAAGTACGACGTCATCCAGAGCGCCTTCGCCGGCAAGCCCGGCGTCAAGTCGGTCGAGGACCAGCGCAAGATCCTGGAGAACCTCTTCGGCCTGCTGAACGGCCTCCAGACGGCGGCCTTCGTCATCATGGTGCTGATGCTCTTCGTCGCCCTGCTGCTGATCGTCAACACCGTCCGGGTGTCGGCGTACAGCAGGCGGCGCGAGACCGGCATCATGCGCCTGGTCGGCGCCTCGAACTTCTACGTGCAGATGCCGTTCATCGCGGAGGCCGCGTTCTCCGCGCTGCTCGGCGCGGTGATGGCCTCCGGACTGCTGCTCGGCGGCCACTTCTTCGTCCAGAACTGGCTGGCCGAGCGGGTGCAGTTCATCCACTTCATCGGCCTGTCCTCGGTGCTGGCGGTGATACCGCTGCTGGTCGTGGTGGGTATGGGCATGGCCGGCATCGCGGCCTTCTTCACCCTCCGCAAGTACCTCAAGGTCTGAGGCCCCGAAACGCCCGGCGACCCGGGACGGCCCCGGACGGCACTGCGCCGTCCGGGGCCGTCGGCGTTCCGCCGCCGACCGTTGCGGGCCGCGGTGTCCCGGACACGCCCTAGACTCCGGTCCATGCCAGTCACTCCCCGCGCGGCGCGTCAGGTGGCCACCCTCAGCCTGGTGTTCGGTGCGGTCCTGCTGGCCGGGGCCGCCACCGGCGCCTGGGGCGAGTCCGGCACGACGCCGCGCCCGCCGTCGGCCGACACCGCCCGGCCCGCGGCCGCGACCATCGGCGCCGGCCAGGACCCGGCCGGCGCCGACCTCTCCGAGCAGCAGGCCGAGCACCTGATCGGCGCGACCGGCGACCGCTGGGGCGCGTACTACAGCGCCCAGGAGTACGCCGAGTTCAGCCAGGGCCTGGACGGCCGCTACCTCGGGGTGGGCCTGTCCGTGGGCCGCGGCGAGGACGGCGTCACCACCGTCTCCCAGGTGCAGCCCGCCGGCCCGGCCGCCGCCGCCGGCATCGCGGTCGGCGACCGGCTGCTGCGGATCGGGGAGGACGAGGCGGACCGGCTTCCGGTCACCGAGGTGGTCGCCCGGCTGCGCGGACGCGAGGGCGCCGAGCGGCAGCCCGGTTCGGAGGTCGTCCTGACCGTGCGGCGGGAGGAGGGCGAGGACCGCGAGGTCCGGCTGCGCCGGGCACTGCTGGACAGCCAGCAGGTGACCGTCGAGCACCTGGCCGGCGGGGCGGTGCGGATCGCCGTGCGGGCCTTCACCTCCGGCGTGGCCGAGCAGGTGCGCGCCGCCGCGCGCGCCGCGCGGGCCGGCGTGGTGCTCGACCTGCGCGGCAACTCCGGCGGACTGGTCGACGAGGCCGCCGGCACCGCCGGGGTCTTCCTGGACGGCGGCCCGGTCGGCTCGTACCAGGACCGCGGCGGCACCCGGGAGCTGACCGCCCCGCCCGGCGGCGACCAGCGCACCCCGCTGGTGGTGCTGGTCGACGGCGGCACGATGAGCGCCGCCGAACTGCTCACCGGCGCCCTGCAGGACCGCGGCCGGGCCGTGGTGGTGGGCGGGCGCACCTTCGGCAAGGGCACCGTCCAGCAGCCCAGCCGGCTCGCCGACGGCGCGGTGCTGGAGCTGACCGTCGGCCGCTACTACACCCCGGCCGGCCGCTCCCCGGAGGGCACCGGACTGGCCCCGGACGTCCCGGCGGACGCCTCCGAGGACGCCGCCGCGCTCGCCCTGCGGGTGCTGGCCGGTCTCGGCAGCCGCGCGTAAAGGGGCTGCTCGGCACCGGGTGGAGGTGCGAGAATGACCGCGCTATGGCAAAGGAAACCGGACACAAGCTGATCGCGCAGAACAAGAAGGCGCGACACGAGTACACCATCCTCGACACCTACGAGTGCGGTCTCGTGCTCACCGGCACGGAGGTGAAGTCACTGCGCGAGGGGCGGGCCAACCTGGTCGACGGCTACGCCTACATCCAGAACCACGAGGCGTGGATCGACAACGTCTTCATCCCCGAGTACACCCAGGGGACGTGGACCAACCACGCGGCGCGGCGCAAGCGCAAGCTGCTGCTGCACAAGCTGGAGATCCGCAAGATCGAGACGAAGGTCCGGGACGCCGGCCACACCCTCGTCCCGCTCTCGCTGTACTTCAAGGACGGCCGGGTGAAGCTCGAACTGGCGCTCGCGGTCGGCAAGAAGCTCTACGACAAGCGGCAGACCCTGCGCGAGAAGCAGGACACCCGTGAGGCGGCGCGCGCGGTGGCGGCCGCCCGGCGGCGCCAGCGTTAATCGGCTGGCCCTCGCTGGTCGCCTCGCGTACCATGGGGCCCAGCACCACGGACGGCCCGCCGTCCGCGCTGTTTCTCAACAAAACATGGGGATGATCGGTTTCGACAGGGGATGTTGAAACAGGGGAAGCGAGCCGAGGAACGCGGCAATGATCTCGTTAACCACGTGTCGCAAAAAAATAATCGCCAACTCTAAGCGCGATTCCCAGCAGTTCGCTCTCGCTGCCTAATAAGCACCGATAGCGCTTGGGTGTCAGACCGGGGGGTTCCCGACCCGGACCCTGGCATAATCTAGGGAACTCAACCGTCCGCCCGGGCTGCGGGGGTGGATGGGAAATCAAACAGCAGCTGGGCCTGTTGGCGGCTTGTCCGCGTGACCGCCAGGGCCGAGAAAAGCACAGCGGACTGCGCTCGGAGAAGCCCTGAATTAACTCCACTGGACCCGGGTTCGATTCCCGGCATCTCCACCACCCCATGTTCACAGTGAAGGCCGTCCACCGCGTTGCGGAGGGCGGCCTTCACGTTTCCCCCGGCCGGGGCGTAGGATCGTCCGTCCGCTCGTTTCCCGGAGCCGGATTCCGCCGCAACCACCGAGGCCATGCAGAGCAACACGGACACCAGCACCACGGACACCACCGCCACCGACCACGAGACCGTGCGCGAGCGCGAGATCGCCGGTGAGCAGCGTCACCTCGACACGGTCTACCACCGCCTGGAGGAGAAGCTCGCCGAGGCCGAGTACATCCTGGAGGACGCCGCCAAGCGGGTGCACGTCGGCACCCCCGGCGCACTCGCCGAGCGCGACGCCCAGGTGTACCGGGCCGGCGCCCATCTCCAGCGGCTCAACAACGAGTTCGAGGACTTCCTGTTCGGCCGCATCGACCTCCAGCGGGCCGACGCGCCGGAGGAGCACGGCATCCCCTCCGACACCCCGCTCGACCCGGCCGACCCGGAAGTCGCCGAGACCCTGCACATCGGCCGGCTCGGGGTGCTGGACGCGGAGTACGGCCCACTGGTGATCGACTGGCGGGCGCCCGCCGCGGCGCCGTTCTACCGCTCCACCCCGCTGGAGCCCGGCCGGGTCATCCGCCGCCGGGTGATCCGCTCCAAGGGCCGCAAGGTGATCGGCGTCGAGGACGACCTGCTGCGTCCCGACCTCGCCCCCACCCTGGACGGCGAGGAACTCGCGGTGGTCGGCGACGGCGCGCTGATGGCCTCGCTCGGCCGCGCCCGCAGCCACTCGATGCGCGACATCGTCTCCTCCATCCAGAAGGAGCAGGACGAGGTGATCCGCGCCGCCGCGGCCGGCGCCACCCTCGTCACCGGCGGCCCCGGCACGGGCAAGACCGCCGTCGCGCTGCACCGGGCGGCCTTCCTGCTCTACCAGGACCGCCGCCGGTACGCCGGGGGCATCCTGGTGGTCTCGCCGACCCCGCTGCTGGTCTCCTACACCGAGGGCGTGCTGCCCTCGCTCGGCGAGGAGGGCCAGGTCGCCATCCGCGCGGTCGGCTCGCTGGTCGACGGTATCGAGGCCGGCACCTACGACACGCCCGAGGTGGCCCGGATCAAGGGCTCGGCCCGGATGGTCCAGCTGCTGCGCCGGGCCGCCCGGGCGGCGCTGGAGCTGGGCGCCCCGCAGGAGCTGAAGGTGGTCGCCCGCGGTGAGGTGCTGAAGCTGGACGCGGGCCGGCTCAAGGCGGTGCGCGGCAACGTCATCGGCTCCGGCGGCACCCCGCTCAACCTGCTGCGCCCGCGCGCCCGCCGGCTGCTGCTGGACGCGCTCTGGCAGGAGGCCACCCGCCACCTGCCCCGGCCCGCCGACCACTACGCCCGTGAGCAGCGCCAGGAGGAGAAGGAGTCCTTCGACGAGTACGTCTCCGACGAGGCGCCGTTCCTGGACTTCCTGGACGCCTGGTGGCCCGCGGTCACCCCGCGCCGGGTGCTGGGCACGCTGAAGCAGTCCCGGCACACCAACCGGATCGCCCGGCGCGCGGTGACCCCGGAGGAGGCGAAGCTGCTGGCGGGGTCCTGGCGGCACCTGTCGGGCCGCGGCGAGGGCGCGCTCTCGGCGCACGACGTGGCGCTGGTGGACGAGCTGCAGGTACTGCTCGGCGAGCCGGCCCGCCCGAAGGTCCGCGAGGTGGACGCGGTGGACCTGCTGAGCGGCCTGGACGAGGTCACCACCTTCGCCGACCGCTCCGCCCGGCAGCGGGAGAGGGTGCCCGTCGAGCGCGTCGAGTACGCGCACGTGATCGTCGACGAGGCGCAGGACCTCACCCCGATGCAGTGGCGGATGATCGGCCGCCGCTCCCGGACGGCCACCTGGACCATCGTCGGCGACCCGGCGCAGTCCTCCTGGCCGTTCCCCGGGGAGGCGCAGGCCGCCCTGGACGAGGTGCTGTCCGGCAAGCCCCGGCGCCGCTTCACGCTGACCGTGAACTACCGCAACCCGGCCGAGATCGCCGAGGTGGCGGCCAAGGTGCTGGCGCTGGCCGCGCCGGGCACGCCGTCGCCGAGCGCGGTGCGGCACGTCGGCGTCGAGCCGCGCTTCGCGGCCGTCACCGACCCCTCGCCGGAGGCCTTCGGCGCGGCCGCCCGGGCCGAGCTGGAGCGGCTGCTGGGCGAGGTGGACGGCACGGTGGCCGTGGTGGTGCCGATGGACCGGCGGGCCGAGGCGGCGGGCTGGGCCGAGGGGCTGGGCGGGCGCGTGGTGGCGCTGGGCAGCCTGGAGGCCAAGGGCCTGGAGTACGACGCGACCGTGGTCGCCGACCCGACCGGGATCGCCGGGGAGTCCGAGGCGGGCCTGCGGGTGCTGTACGTGGCACTCACCCGGGCGACCCAGCGGCTGACCGTGCTGTCCGGACCGGACGACCTGCCGGACGCGGCCGGGGTCCCCGCGCTGCTGCGCGACCGAGCGCGCCGCTGACGGTCCGTACGGCCGGCCCCGCCCGGGGCCGGCCGTACGCCGTCACCCGGTGCGACCACGGCGAAGGCCCCCCACCCGGAGGGTGAGGGGCCTTCAGAAGCTACGACACCGACCCGCCATGCTCGCCTCGCGGCAAGTGGTCCCTCGAAGGGACGAAGGTTGGGCCCGGGGGCTTGGATCGAGCCGGTGTCCCGTCCAATGTAACGCATCGGGCGGCGGAGGCAAGAAGTTGTCGGGTCCGCACACTCAATGAACGATATTTCTGACTACGCCCGGATTGGTGCGACCATCGAGAGCTAGCATGCGCAAGCGAGGTCTTCAACAAGCTGTTGAACTCGCGGACGGACGGACGGAAGAAGGAACGTCGATGGCGACGGTGCCCAGTGTCTCGAACTCGATCACGGTGCGGCTGGAGGTGCCGGCCAGAGGCAACGCCGTCAGTGCGATCACCACGGCGGTGGAGTCCTCCGGGGGCTCGGTGACCGGCCTCGACGTGACCGCCTCCGGCCTGGAGGCGCTGCGGATCGACGTGACGGTGGCCGCCTCCTCGGTGGCGCACGGCGAGGAGATCGTCGAGAAGCTCCGGGCGATCGACGGCGTCACCATCGGCAAGGTCTCGGACCGTACGTTCCTGATGCACCTCGGCGGCAAGATCGAGATGTCCTCGAAGCTGCCGATCCGCAACCGTGACGACCTCTCGATGATCTACACCCCGGGTGTCGCCCGGGTCTGCATGGCGATCGCCGAGAACCCCGAGGACGCCCGCCGCCTCACCATCAAGCGCAACAGCGTCGCCGTGGTCACCGACGGCTCCGCCGTGCTGGGCCTGGGCAACATCGGCCCGGCCGCCGCGCTGCCGGTCATGGAGGGCAAGGCGGCCCTGTTCAAGCGCTTCGCCGGGATCGACGCCTGGCCGATCTGCCTGGACACCCAGGACACCGACGAGATCGTGGCCATCGTCAAGGCGATCGCCCCGGGCTTCGCCGGCATCAACCTGGAGGACATCTCCGCGCCGCGCTGCTTCGAGATCGAGGCCCGGCTGCGCGAGGCCCTGGACATCCCGGTCTTCCACGACGACCAGCACGGCACCGCGATCGTGGTGCTGGCGGCGCTGATGAACGCGCTCAAGGTGGTCGGCAAGGAGATCGCCGACATCCGGGTGGTGATGTCGGGCGCCGGCGCCGCCGGCACCGCGATCCTCAAGCTGCTGATGGCGGCCGGCGTCGAGCACGCCACCGTCGCGGACGTGAAGGGCGTCGTCCACGAGGGCCGCGAGGACCTCAACGACAGCCTGCGCTGGATCGCCGAGCACACCAACCGCTCGGGCCGCACCGGCAGCCTCAAGGAGGCCGTGGCCGGCGCCGACGTCTTCATCGGCGTCTCCGCCCCGAACGTGCTGGACGGCGACGACCTGGCCACCATGGCCGAGGACGCCATCGTCTTCGCGCTGGCCAACCCGGACCCGGAGGTCGACCCGGCGGTGGCCCGGCAGACCGCCGCGGTGGTCGCCACCGGCCGCAGCGACTTCCCCAACCAGATCAACAACGTGCTGGTCTTCCCCGGCGTCTTCCGCGGCCTGCTGGACGCCCAGAGCCGCACCGTCAACACCGAGATGATGATCGCCGCCGCGCGTGCGCTGGCCGCCACCGTCGGCGACGACGAGCGCAACCCGAACTACATCATCCCCAGCGTGTTCCACAAGGACGTCGCCAAGACCGTCGCCGCCGCCGTCCGGGAGGCCGCCCTGGCCGCCGCCTCGGAGGCGCCCGCGCCGTCCCGTCCGACCCCGGGCATCGTCGGCACCCTCGACACCGCCTCCTTCCCCGCCGTGAAGCTCTGACGCCGGGCCCCTGCGCCGGGCCCGGCGTCACGCCTCCGCGGCGGCCGGCCGCGATGTGTCGCGGATCGGTCAAATGTCCGATTAGCGGTCGTACCCGCCCGTTCCCGCCCCGAACCCTTGCGACACAAGGGCGAGGGGCGTGTTTGGGCTTGTCGGACCTAGGGCGTACGGTAGCCCTGCACGGGTCAGGCGTGTCCGACAAGTACGGAACGTCCCCCCGGTCCTCCGGCGCGTCGTCCCGACCGCCGCCCGCGCCCGGTCCGCCGGAGCCGACGGAGCGTCACACCTCCGGCGGGCGGGCACTGTTCGGGTGGTGGCGCCGGGGCTCGATTGGCATTCTCGGGGCCGGTCGGGGCAGGATTCGTATCCGGGCAGGCAGGCGGGCCTTCGAGGGCACGGCGCGCGGCACTGGGTGCGGACCCGGCTCGCGACCACGCATTGCCTGCATGAGCACAGTGTGCGGACCTGCGGCCCATCCGGGTGCCCCCGGTGGGAGCACCGATGGGCCCCCGCACACCGCAAGCGAACAGACCACAGGAGTACACATGAACCGCAGTGAGCTGGTGGCCGCGCTGTCCGAGCGCGCCGAGGTGACCCGCAAGGACGCCGACGCCGTTCTGGCCGCCTTCGCCGAGATCGTCGGCGAGGTCGTCGCCAAGGGCGACGAGAAGGTCACCATCCCCGGTTTCCTGACCTTCGAGCGCACCCACCGTGCCGCTCGCACCGCCCGCAACCCGCAGACCGGCGAGCCGATCCAGATCCCCGAGGGCTACAGCGCCAAGGTCAGCGCCGGCTCCAAGCTGAAGGAAGCCGCCAAGGGCGCCTGAACCACCCCTTGAACGCCCGAGAGGCCGGGCCCCCGTCGCGGGGGCCCGGCCTCTCGTCGTCGCGCCGGGGGCGCCGGTGCGCCGGTCAGGCGCCGACCAGCTCCTCGCTGGCCTGCTCGCTCGGCAGCTCGACGTGGGCGCCGAGGTCGCGCAGCTTGTCCATGAAGTTCTCGTAACCGCGGTTGATCAGGTCGATGCCGTGCACGGTCGAGGTGCCCTCGGCCGCCAGCGCCGCGATCAGGTACGAGAAGCCGCCGCGCAGGTCCGGGATGACCAGCTCGGAGCCGATCAGCTTGGACGGGCCGGAGACCACCGCGGAGTGCAGGAAGTTGCGGGCGCCGAAGCGGCACGGGGTGGCGCCCAGGCACTCGCGGTAGAGCTGGATGTGCGCGCCCATCTGGTTGAGCGCGCCGGTGAAGCCCAGACGCGACTCGTACACCGTCTCGTGCACGATGGACAGGCCGGTCGCCTGGGTCAGCGCGACCACCAGCGGCTGCTGCCAGTCGGTCTGGAAGCCGGGGTGCACGTCGGTCTCCAGGGCGATCGCCTTGAGCTCCCCGCCCGGGTGCCAGAACCGGATGCCCTCGTCGTCCACCTCGAAGGCGCCGCCGACCTTCCGGAAGGTGTTGAGGAAGGTCATCATCTCCAGCTGGCGGGCGCCGCGCACGTAGATGTCGCCCTTGGTGGCCAGCGCCGCGCAGGCCCAGGAGGCCGACTCCAGCCGGTCCGGCAGCGCGCGGTGGTTGTAGCCGTTCAGCTCGTCCACACCGGTGATCAGGATGGTGCGGTCGGTGCCCATCGAGATGATCGCGCCCATCTTCTGCAGCACGCAGATGAGGTCGACGATCTCCGGCTCGATGGCGGCGTTGCGCAGCTCGGTGACGCCCTCGGCGAGCACCGCGGTGAGCAGCACCTGCTCGGTCGCGCCGACCGAGGGGTAGGGCAGCTCGATCCTGGTGCCGCGCAGCCGCTGCTGGGCGACCAGGTAGGTGCCCTGCGGGTGCTTCTCGATGGTGGCGCCGAACTGGCGCAGCACCTCGAAGTGGAAGTCGACCGGACGGCCGCCGATGTCGCAGCCGCCCAGGCCCGGGATGAAGGCGTGGCCGAGGCGGTGCAGCAGCGGGCCGCAGAAGAGGATCGGGATGCGCGAGGAGCCGGCGTGCGCGTCGATGTCGGCGACGTTGGCGCTCTCCACGTGCGAGGGGTCGAGGATCAGCTCGCCCTCCTCGTCGCCGGTGCGCACGGTCACGCCGTGCAGCTGGAGCAGCCCGCGGACCACCTTGACGTCGCGGATGTCCGGGACGTTGCGCAGTCTGCTGGGACCCTGGCCGAGCAGCGCGGCGACCATGGCCTTGGGCACCAGGTTCTTCGCACCGCGGACGCGGATCTCGCCTTCGAGCGGGTTTCCGCCGTGGACCAGCAGGACGTCGTCGGTCATCGTTCTCGCAATCCGGGGTGCCAGAGGAGTGGGTGGGGCTCGGCGACGAGCCATGCGGTGGAACGGTTGCACGGGCGCGTCGGGCCCCCGGCGTGACCGAATCGGCACCGTGGACGGGCGTCCACCACCAGTAGATGGTAGTGGTCGTGCCGATGGTTCCCGTGAGCCTCTCCCGTGATGGTGCTCTCCCCGGGGCCCGCGGCGCGCGCCGGTGCGTCCGTACGGGTGTTCGCGGCCGGTGCCCGGCCCGGGCGCGTCCGGTCCGCGGACGAACGGGATCCGACCGGCCCCCGGGCGCGCCGCCCCGCCGGTTCTCGGGTGTCCGCCGCCGGGGGTTCTGCGGGATCATGTGGACATGACGGCGGCCCATTCGCACGCAGGCCGGTCCCACACCGGCCGACTGCTCGTCGCGACGCCCGTGCTCACCGACCCGAACTTCGCCCGGGCGGTGGTGCTCCTCCTCGACCACGACGCCGAGGGGGCGCTCGGCGTGGTGCTGAACCGGCCGACCCCGGTCGAGGTCGGCAGCGTGCTGGACGGCTGGGGCGTCCTGGTCGGCCGCCCGGCGGTGGTGTTCCAGGGCGGGCCGGTGGCGCTGGACTCGGCGCTCGGCCTGGCGGTGGCGCCGGGGGAGCCGGGCACCGGGGAGCCGCTCGGCTGGCGCCGGGTGCACGGGGCGATCGGCCTGGTGGACCTGGAGGCGCCGCCCGAGGTGCTGGCCGGCGAGCTCGGCGCGCTGCGGATCTTCGCGGGGTACGCGGGCTGGTCGCCCGGGCAGCTGGAGTCGGAGATCTCCAGCGGCGCCTGGTACCTGGTGGACTGCGAGCCGGGGGACATCTCCAGTCCCGAGCCGGAGCGGCTCTGGCGGGCGGTGCTGCGCCGCCAGCGCGGCCCGATGGCCCTGCTGGCGAGCTACCCGGACGATCCGACGCTCAACTGAGGGACGCCGGGGCGGGCGGCCGGGACATGGCGCGCCGCCGTACTGGCCCGGTTTCGCGGGGCGCCCATAGACTTGGCACCCATGAGCACTCTTGAGCCCGAGCGCGGCCTCGGCACCGGCACCCTGGTCGAGCCCGTCCCGCAGGTGTCCCACGGGGACGGCGACCACGAGCGCTTCGCGCACTACGTCCAGAAGGACAAGATCATGGAGAGCGCCCTCTCCGGATCCCCGGTGGTGGCGCTCTGCGGCAAGGTGTGGGTGCCCGGGCGCGACCCGAAGAAGTACCCGGTCTGCCCGATGTGCAAGGAGATCTACGACGGCATCGGCAAGCCGCAGGGCGGCGACGACAAGGGCAAGTAGGCCGCCCGCGTTCCGCGCACCGCCGTTTTGCATAGCACCGCGATTCCGGGGTGGTCTATGCCAGTTCTCCGGGCCGGGGGCAGGATGGCGCAATGGACCTCATTCCCGCCCCCGTGAGTTCCGTCCGCCTCCCGGACCGGGACTTTCCGCTCGACCGGACCACCACCCTGACCGCGCCGCCGGAGCTGGCCGGGGCCGAACGGTGGCTGCGCTCCTCGCTGACCGCCGCCACCGGCCTCCCGCTCGCCCCCGGGCGGCCCGGCGAGGGTGTCGAACTGGTCCACGACGGCACGCTGGCCGCCGAGGCGTACCGGCTCTCGGTGCGCCCCGGCCACGCCGTGATCACCGCCGGCGGTCCGGCCGGCGCCCTGTGGGGCGCCCAGACGCTGCGCCGGCTGCTCGGTCCGGACGCCTACCGGCGGGCCCCGCTGCGCTCGGAGTGGGTGCTGCCCGGCGTGGACATCGAGGACGCCCCCCGGTTCGGCTGGCGCGGCGCGCTGCTGGACGTCGCCCGGCACTTCCTGCCCAAGTCCGACGTGCTGCGCTTCGTCGACCAGCTGTCCGCGCACAAGCTCAACGTGCTGCACCTGCACCTGACCGACGACCAGGGCTGGCGGGTGGAGATCAAGCGCTACCCGGCGCTCACCGAGAAGGCCTCCTGGCGCGAGCGCTCGATGGTCGGCTACCGGGCCGGCCAGCGCCGCGACGACCGCCCGCACGGCGGCTTCTACACCCAGGCCGACCTGCGCGAGATCGTCGCCTACGCGGCCGAGCGGGGCGTCACGGTGGTGCCCGAGATCGACCTGCCGGGTCACACCCAGGCCGCCGTGGCCGCCTACCCCGAGCTGGGCAACACCGACGTGGTGGACACCGCGGGGCTCGGCGTGTGGACCGACTGGGGCGTCAGCCACAACGTGCTCAACCCGTCCGAGGCCACCCTGCGGTTCTTCGAGGGGGTGCTGGAGGAGGTCCTGGAGCTCTTCCCGTCCGAGTTCATCCACCTCGGCGGCGACGAGTGCCCCAAGGAGCAGTGGAAGGACAGCGCCGCCGCGCAGGCGCGGATCCGCGAGCTGGGCCTGTCCAACGAGGACGAGCTGCAGAGCCACATCATCCGGCACTTCGACCGCTGGCTCGCCGAGCGCGGCCGCCGGCTGATCGGCTGGGACGAGATCCTGGAGGGCGGCCTGGCGCCCGGCGCCGCGGTGTCCTCCTGGCGCGGCTACGGCGGCGGGATCGCCGCCGCGCAGGCCGGGCACGACGTGGTGATGTGCCCGGAGCAGCACGTCTACCTGGACCACCGGCAGGCGCCGGGCGAGGACGAGCCGATCCCGGTCGGCTTCGTGCGCACCCTGGAGGACGTGTACCGGTTCGAGCCGGTGCCGGCCCAGCTCGACGAGGCCGCGGCCCGCCGGGTGATCGGCACCCAGGCCAACCTGTGGAGCGAGTTCATGGACAGCGCCCGGGACGTCGACTACCGGGCCTTCCCGCGGCTCGCGGCCTTCGCCGAGGTCGCCTGGTCGGCGCTGCCCGCCGACCCGGCCGCGCGCGACTTCGCCGGCTTCGAGCGGCGGATGGCCGGACACCTGGAGGTGCTGGACGCGCTCGGCGTCGAGTACCGCCCGGCCGCCGGTCCGCACCCGTGGCAGACCTGGCCCGGCGTGCAGGGCCGCCCGATCGAGGGGCTGCCGCCGGTCGTCTGACACCGCGTACGGGAACTTCCGAGCGGGCGCCGGACGTCAAGAACAGATGAACATCCGACCCGGTCCATCACGGACCGGGTCGGATACCGCCCGGTATCGGTCCCAAACGGGCAGTACCGTTCGCCCGTCCCGAAATGATCATCGAGCATTGTGTGCCAGAGTTGCCCAACCCGGCCCGATCGCCCGTACCCTACGGGCCAGGCCGGGCTGCCGGAGCGGACACCCCGTCCAGGGCCGCGGGCGGCAGGCGATCGATGAGCAAGTGGAGCACGGTGGGACCCAGGTGAACCGGACGATCATGCTGCCGGCCTCCCTCGACGAGGCCGTCGAAGCGCTGGCCGCTCACCCGGCCGCGGTACCGGTGGCCGGCGCCACCGACCTGATGGAGGCGGTCAACGCCGGACGCCTGCGCCCCGCCGCCCTGGTCGGCCTCGGCCGGATCACCGAACTGCGCGGCTGGCGCTACGAGGACGGCGGCACCGCCGTCCTCGGCGCCGGGCTCACCCACGCCCGGATGGACCGCCCCGACTTCGCCGCGCTCATCCCGGCGCTCGCCGACGCCGCCCGCACCGCCGGACCCCCGCAGGTGCGCAACGTCGGCACCCTCGGCGGCAACATCGCCACCGCCGCCCCGGCCGGCGACACCCTCCCGGTGCTCGCCGCCCTGGAGGCCAGCGTCACCCTCGCCCGGGCCGGCGCCACCCGCGAGGTCCCGGTCAGCCACCTGCTCACCGGCCTCGACCCGCTGCGCCCCGGCGAACTGCTCACCTGGGTGCGCGTCCCGCTGCTGCACGCCCCGCAGGTCTTCCTCAAGGCCACCGGCCGCAGCGGCCCGGCCCGCGCCACCGCCTCCGTCGCCCTCGTCCTCGACCCCGCCCGGCGCGCCGTGCGCTGCGCCGTCGGCGCCGTCGCCCCGGTGCCGCTGCGGCCCCTGGAGGCCGAGGCCTGGGTGGCCGGCTGCATCGACTGGGACGGTTCGCGGGAGATCGACCCCGCCGCGACCGCGGCCTTCGGCGAGTACGTGGCCGCCGCCTGCGTCCCCGACGGCTACGGCGCGGAGGGCGCCTGGGAGGCCGTCACCGAGGGGCCGAGCGCGGCTGCCGTCCGCTTGCGGCGTACCGTAGCCGTGCTGGCCCGCCGGGCACTGGGAAGGGCGCTCAAGTGACCACAGACCACCCCATCGAGGCCCTCGACGCGGGGCTGCTCGACCACGCGCACGACCACGCGCCGCAGGTCAGCCGCGAGCTGCGGCCGACCACCTCGTACAGCCTGCGGGTCAACGGCTTCGAACGGCCCGTCACCGACGCCTGGATCGGCGAGAGCCTGCTCTACGTGCTGCGCGAGCGGCTCGGCCTGGCCGGTGCCAAGGACGGCTGCGAGCAGGGCGAGTGCGGGGCCTGCTCGGTGCAGGTCGACGGACAGCTGGTGGCCGGCTGCCTGGTCCCCGCCGCGCTGGCGCAGGACAGCGAGATCAACACCGTCGAGGGCCTGTCGGCCGGCGGCGGCGCCAGCGACGTCCAGCAGGCGCTGGCCGAGTCCGGCGCGGTGCAGTGCGGCTACTGCGTGCCCGGCCTGGCGATGGCCGTGCACGACCTGCTCCAGCGCAACCACCGGCCCACCGAGGTCGAGGCGCGGCAGGCGCTGTGCGGCAACCTCTGCCGGTGCACCGGCTACCGGGGCGCGCTGGCCGCCGTGCAGAGCGTCGCCGACGCGCGCGCGGCACAGGCCGGGGCGGCGGACGAGGCGGCCGCCGCCGAGGAGACCGCCAAGGCCGCGTCTGCACCCGCCCCGGAGGCGGCCCCGGCGCCGGTGAGCGAGCCGGTGACCGAACCCGCGCCCGCGCCCGTCGCGGACCCCGTGGACCCGGTGAACGACACCGCCGCCGACCTGCCGGTGTACACCGACGGCGACGCCTGGACCGAGCACGTCCCGCAGCCGCCCGCCGCGCCGTACGGCGCCCCCGACGGCGCGGGCGGCTACGACAGCGGCGTGTACGACACCACCGTGCTGGCCCCGATCCGGGACGTCCCGGCCCAGCCGGCCGACGGCTCCACCGGCTTCCACCCGGTCCAGGGCCACCCCGGCGGGCAGCCGTACCCGGAGACCACCCCGGCGCACGGCACCTACCCGCCCGCGGCCGCCGGGTACCCCGACGCGGCCGGCTACCCGCAGCAGAACGGCTACGCCCCCGCGCCGGCCTACGACGGCGCGGGGTACGACGGCCCGGTGTACGAGACCCCGGCCGCCGGCACCCCGCTCCCGGGCTACGGCACCGCCGGCTACCCGCAGCAGTCCGGCCACGACGGCGGCACCCCCGCGCACGGCACGCCGTACGTCCCCACGCCCCCGCACGGCGTCCCGGCCGGGGGCACCGCCCCCGCCGGTGTCCCGTACGGCGCCACCCCCGCCCACGGCATCCGGCTCCCCGAGGACGACCACGCATCATGACGTCGCCTACCGACATCGGCGCAGCACTCCAGCAGGACGGCGACGCGGGCGGCACGACGGAGCCGTTCGGGCTGGGCAGCTCCCCGCTGCGCAGCGACGCCCTGCCCAAGGCGCTCGGCATCTACCCGTACGCCGCCGACCTGTGGGCCGAGGGCCTGCTGTGGGGCGCGGTGCTGCGCTCGCCGCACCCGCACGCGCGGATCCGCGGCATCGACACCTCGGCCGCGCTGGCCCTGCCCGGCGTGCACGCCGTGGTCACCGCCGCCGACCTGCCGGCCGGCCCGGACGGCCTGCCGGACGGCGCGCCGTCCGGACCGATCGTCGCCGACCGGCCGGTCCTCGCCGCCGGCGTGGTCCGCCACCACGGCGAGCCGGTGGCCGCGGTCGCCGCCGACCACCCCGACACCGCCCGGCTGGCGGTCGGCCTGATCACCGTCGACTACGAGCCGCTGGACGCCGTCACCGACCCCGAGCAGTCCTTCACCGCCCCGCCGCTGCACCCGGACGGCAACCTCTTCCGCCACCTGCCGCTGCGCACCGGCGACCCGGAGGCGGCCGGCGAGGTCGTCGTCGAGGGCCTGTACCAGGTGGGTCGGCAGGACCCGGCGCCGCTCGGCGCGGAGGCGGGCCTGGCCGTGCCGCGCCCGGACGGCGGGGTCGAGCTGCACCTGTCCTCCACCGACCCGCACGGGGACCGCGACCGCACCGCCGCCTGCCTGGGCCTGGAGCCGGACCGGGTCCGGCTGGTGGTCACCGGTGTGCCCGGGGCCACCGCCGACCGCGAGGACCCCTCCTTCCAGGTCACCCTGGCGCTGCTGGCGCTGCGCACCGGGCGCCCGGTGAAGATGACGCTCACCCGCGAGGAGTCCTTCCACACCCACGCCTCGCGGCACCCCGCGCTGCTGCGCTACCGTCACCACGCGGACGCCGAGGGCCGGCTGGTGAAGGTCGAGGCGCAGATCCTGCTGGACGGCGGCGCCTACGCGGACGTCTCGGCCGAGGCGCTGGCCGCCGCCACCGCCTTCTCGGTCGGCCCGTACAACTGCCCCAACGTCTTCGTGGACGCCTGGGCGGTGCGCACCAACAACCCGCCGGCCGGCCGGATGCGCGGCGAGGGCGCGCTGCAGGCGTGCTTCGCCTACGAGTCTCAGCTGGACCAGCTGGCCGCCCGGGTCGGCGTCGACCCGGTGGAGATCCGCCGCCGCAACGTGATGGCGACCGGCGACCCGCTGCCCACCGGACAGGCCGTCACCTGTCCGGCCCCGGTGAGCGCGCTGCTGGAGGCCGTCGCCGGGGAGCCGCTGCCGGCCCTGCCGGTGGACGACCCGGACGCCGAGTGGCTGCTGCCGGGCGGGCCCGGCGGCGCCGGTGACCCGGGCGCGGTGCGGCGCGGCATCGGCTACGCGCTGGGCATGGTGCACATGCTGGGCGCCGAGGGCGAGGACGAGGTCGCCACCGCGACGGTGCGGGTCAGCGGCGACCACGCCACGGTGATCTGCGCCGCGGTCGACGCCGGCCAGGGCTTCGCCACGCTGGCCCGGCAGATCGTGCAGAGCGTCCTGGGCGTCAGCGAGGTGTACATCGCCCCGGCCGACAGCGACCAGTCGGTGGCCGGTCCGTCCGCCCGGGGCCGGCACACCTGGGTCTCCGGCGGCGCGATCGAGCGGGCCGCGCTGATGGTCCGCCACCAGCTGCTCCAGCCGATCGCGGCCAACTTCGGGATGTCGGCGGAGCTGCTGCAGATCGCCGACGGCAAGATCACCTCGTACGACGGGGTGCTCGGCATGCCGGTGGCCGAGGCGCTGGAGGGCAAGGAGCTGTGGGCGACCGCGCAGTGCCGCCCGCACCCGACCGAGCCGCTGGACGAGGCGGGGCAGGGCGACGCCTTCGTCTCCATCGCGTTCTGCGCGATGCGCGCGGTGGTGGACGTGGACATCGAGCTGGGCGCCGTGCGGGTGGTCGAGGTGACGGTCGCCCAGGAGGTCGGCCGGGCGCTGAACCCGCGGCAGATCGAGGACCGGATCGAGGCCGGGGTCGCCCAGGGCGTCGGCCTGGCGCTGCTGGAGGACCTTCGCACCGAGGGCGGCCTGCTGGCCAACCCCTCGCTCACCGGCTACCGGCTGCCGACCGCGCTGGACACCCCGGAGATCCGGGTGGCCGCCCTGCTGGAGGAACGCGACGTGGTGGCTCCGTTCGGGGCCAAGGCGGTCAGCGCGGTGCCGGCGGTGACCGCGCCGGCGGCGGTGGCCGCGGCGGTCCGCGCCGCCACCGGTCTGCCGGTGGGCCGGCTGCCGATCCGCCCGGAGGACGCCGTCACCGGCTGAGCACCGGCCGGGGAATTCGGCGGGAGGGTCCGCCGAATTCCCCGGCAAATGCATGACGAATTGCCGGGCGGCGCTTTTCGCGCCGACCGGCAATTCGCTTTCGGAGGCCATGACGGGAATCGAACCCGTGTACACCGCTTTGCAGGCGGTTCCCTCAACCACTCGGGCACACGGCCATGGGGGCGGAACTGGGGACAGGCTGGACTGCGGGGGCGCCTCAGGCGCAGCGGCAGCAGCGACAGGCGCGACAACACAGGGGAGCGGGGGCGCAGGTACGGGGCGCACGGGCCGCCGTCTTCCTGTCCATGTCCGACTCCTGTCGTCGTTCGCCGTGTTGGTGAATTCAGTTTGGCCCGGCACCCGGCGGAACGTCAATATCCTTTTGTAAATTCCGTGTGGCGGGATTTCCGGTGGGGTGTGCTACGGTCGGGGGCAGGTGGTCCCTCGTGGCCGCCCCGGACGAGCGCGTCGTACCCGGTGACGACAAGACGGCGCAGTGACAGCGGCAACCCGGCCGCTGCCGACTGCGGAGGTACGACCGTCATGGCCTGGCTCGTTCTGATCGTTTCCGGTGTCCTGGAGACCGTGTGGGCGGTGGCCCTGGAGGCCTCCAGGGGTTTCTCCCGCCTCGTCCCGACCGTGGTGTTCGGCGTGGCGCTGGCGCTCTCGATGGGCGGCCTGGCGTACGCGATGCGCTCCATCCCGATCGGCACCGGCTACGCGGTGTGGGTGGGCATCGGCGCGGTGGGCACCGCGCTGTACGGCATGGCGGTCCTGGGGGACGCGGTGACCGCGGCCCGGATCGGCTGCCTGCTGCTGATCGTCTCCGGCGTGGTGGGCCTCAAGGTGCTGCACTGACCCGGTCCTAGGTCCGGAGTCGGAGAGGAGCAGCGACCCGGGTCAGGGGCCAACGGGCCAGATGCGCCTTACGATCATACGTATGACCACAGCCTCCCCCGCCTCGGCCGACACCGCCTCCGTTCCGATACCGACCGACCCCGGGGGAGGGGTGCTGGGCGACCGCTTCCGGGCCCTCACCCTGGGGATCGTCTCGGTGGTCCTGGTGATCGCCTTCGAGGCGACGGCGGTCAACACCGCGATGCCGGTGGCCGCCCGCGAACTGGACGGGCTCGGGCTCTACGCCTTCGCCTTCTCCGGCTACTTCACCACCACGCTGTTCGCGCTGGTCGTCTCCGGCCAGTGGTGCGACCGCAGCGGCCCGCTGCAACCGCTGTTCGCCGGCATCGCGGTGTTCGGCGTGGGACTGCTGGTGGCCGGCTCGGCCCCCGGAATGTGGATCTTCGTGGGCGGCCGGGCGATCCAGGGCCTCGGCGGCGGCCTGGTGATCGTCGCGCTCTACGTGGTGGTCGGCCGGGCCTATCCCGAACGGCTGCGGCCGTCGGTGTTCGCCGCCTTCTCCTCGGCCTGGGTGCTGCCCTCGATCATCGGCCCGGTGGTCTCCGGGGCCGTCACCCAGCACCTCGGCTGGCGCTGGGTCTTCCTCGCCGTGCCGCTGCTGATCCTGCTGCCGCTCGCGGTGATGGGCCCGGCGCTGCGCCGCTCGGAGAAGGAGCAGCCGGTGCTCAGGGGCGCCGCCTTCGACCGCCGCCGCACCGGGCTGGCCGCGATGGCCGCGCTCGGCGCCGGCCTGCTGCAGTACGCGGGCCAGCGGCTGGACCTGCTCGGACTGCTGCCGGCCGTCGCCGGGGCGGCGCTGCTGGTCCCGGCGGTGCTCGGGCTGCTGCCGGCCGGGACGCTGCGGGCCGGGCGCGGGCTGCCGACGGTGATCCTGCTGCGCGGCGTCGCGGCGGGGGCGTTCTTCGCGGCCGAGGCGTTCATCCCGCTGATGATGGTGACCGAGCGCGGCCTGTCGCCGACGCTGGCCGGGCTCACCCTGACCAGCGGCGGTCTGAGCTGGGCGCTCGGCTCCTGGATCCAGGGCCGGCCGGGGGCCGAGCGGTACCGCGAGGTGATGATCCGCGGCGGCTTCGTGCTGACCGCGGTGGCCATCGCGGGGGCGGCGCTGGTACTCGTCCCGGCGGTGCCGGCCTGGGTGGCGGCGGTGGCCTGGGGCGTCGGCGGCATCGGCATGGGCCTGACGATCGCGAGCGTCAGCGTGCTGATGATGCGGCTGTCGACGCCGGAGGACGCCGGGGCGAACTCGGCCTCGCTCCAGGTGAGCGACGCGCTGGGCAACGTGCTGCTGGTGGGCCTGTCCGGGGTGCTGTTCGCGGCGCTGGGCGGCGGCTCGGTCACCGCCGCCCACGAGGGCACCGCCGGCACCGGGTCGACCGGCGCGTTCACGGTGATCTTCCTGACCATGACCGGCGTCGCCCTGCTCGGCGCCCTGGTCTCGGGCCGGGTCCGGAAGGCCGCCTGAGGTCCGGAGGGCTGCCTGAACGGGCAGGCTTCAGCCGGCGGCGCCGGGTCGGAGCGCCTCGGAGGCGAGCGGGCGGGTCTCAGTGCCGAGGAAGGTCTCCCAGCCGCCGGCGGGGGCCTGGCCGGGGCCGAGGGTCTGCAGCTTGCGCAGCACCGCCGGGTCCTGGGCGTCCAGCCAGTCGACCAGCTGGCGGAAGGACACCAGCCGCACCTCGGGCCGCCCGGCGATCTCCTTGAGCACCTCCTCGACGGCGTTCATGTAGATGCCGCCGTTCCACTCCTCGAAGTGGTTGCCGATGACGAACGGCGCGCGGTTGGTGGTGTAGGCGCGTTCGAAGCCCATCAGGTAGGAGTCCCGGGCCTGGGTCTGGAAACCGGGGCGCAGCGCCGGGTCGACCCTGGTGTTGCTGCCGCACTGGTTGAACATGATGTTGTAGTCCATCGACAGCACCTGGAAGGTGTGCCCGGGGAAGGGGATGGACTGCAGCGGGAGGTCCCAGAGCGCGCCGCCCTGGATCTTCTGCGGCCAGGTCTGGGTGCCGTTGCCGCTGCTGTCGTAGCGCCAGCCGCGCTTGACCGCGGTGGGCAGCAGGTTGCGCTGGCCCTCCAGGCAGGGGGTGCGGCTGCCGATCAGCTCCTTGCGGTAGTCGAAGGGCAGCGCCGGCAGGTCGGTGAAGCCGGTGTTGGTCCGCCAGTTCGTCACGAAGTCCATCGCCTGCTGGATCTCGCTGTCCCACTCCTCCGGCGACCACCGGCCGACGCCGGTGGCGCCGCAGAAGTGGCCGTTGAAGTGGGTGCCGATCTCGTGGCCTTCGAGCCACGCGGCGTGCACGTTCTCCAGCGTGTCGCGGATGTGCTGGTCGCTCAGGTAGCCGATGTCGGAGGCGCCGGCCTTGTGCTGCGGCGGGCGGTAGAGGTCCTTGCGGGACTCCGGCAGCAGGTAGAGGCCGCTGAGGAAGAAGGTCATCGAGGCGTTGTGCTCCCGGGCGAGCCGGCGGAAGCGCGCGAACAGGCCGTTGTCGAGCTCGCCGGCGCCGTCCCAGGAGAAGACCACGAACTGCGGGGGCCGCCCGCCGGGCCGCAGCGCGTCGGGCGCGAGCCGGCCCGGCTGCGGGCCGGTGTCGGAGGTGGAGCCGTCGCCGATCAGGGTGACCGGGGGCTTGGCCGCCTCGGTCACCGGGGCGGGCGCGTGGTCCTCGGCCGGGGTGGCCGGTGCCGGCGCCGGGGTGGTCGCCTGCCCGACGCCCGGGTCGGTCCGGGCCCCGCAGCCCGCGGCGAGGGCGGCGGCGCCGGCGGCACCCGCGGCCAACAGGGTGCGGCGGGAGAGAGCGTCCATGGTCACTCCGTTCGTGGGGCGTGCGCGGGGCGGGGCACGGCAGGCGCGGCGCACGGCCGTCCGGGCGGACCGGGGCCCGGTGGGACAAGTGCGGTGATAGGCCTGTGAACGGGGTCAGCATGGCACGCGATCGGGATCGGTCGTTGCTCCACCACGAACGGTCGGAACTCATCGCCCGAAGGATGCAACCAGGACGGTGTTCCTGAGTGTCCGATGAAGAGATCGTCGCCATTCCTGGGAACCGCCAGGTGACCGGAGGGTGGCGTGACGGTGACGTCTCACCCCATCGGACCAGGGTGTGCCCCAAGGACCCTGCCGATCGGGGGGAGTGAGTACGACCAGCGTATGAATGTGGCATAGGGTCCGATCCGGTTGCATGGTTCTCAGGAAGTTCCCAGGAACCGGCAGCGGTCGGACCGTCAGCAGAGGGGAGCGCCCGTGGGCGCCCAGCAGAGCAGGAGCCCGTGGCCGGGCACCTTGGCGGTCGGCGCCGCGCTCGTGCTGGGGGCGTGGCTGCTGCACGACGGCACGGCCGCCGTGCTCCCCCCGGCCCCCGGCACCGGGCAGGCCCTCAGCGGCTTCGCCCCGGTCTCCGTGGTGCCGCCGCTCGGACCCTCCCGGCCGACCCGGATCCGCATCCCCGCCGTCCGGCTCGACGCCCCGGTCACCGGCCTCGGCCTCGACCGGGACGGCCGCCTCCAGGCCCCGCCGCAGGAGGACCGCAACCTCGCGGGCTGGTACCAGGACGGCGCCGCCCCCGGCCAGCGCGGGACCGCGATCATCGCCGGACACGTCGACAACGACAGCGGGCCCGCCGTTTTCTACCATCTGGGCGCGCTGCACCGCGGCGACCGGATCGAGATCCTCCGCGAGGACGGCCGCACCGCCGTCTACCAGCTCTACGCCATCGAAGTGCACGACCGAAAGGACTTCCCGGACGACCGGGTGTACCGCCAGGCCGCCGACGCCCAACTCCGGGTGATCACCTGCGGCGGCGGCTACAGCGAGGAGCGCGGCTACGACGGCAACGTCGTCGCCTACGGCTTCCTCGCCGACACCACGCGGCCGGGGAAACCCGTATGACCACCCTCGCCACCACCACCGAGCTCGCCGTCCGCTGGAACCCGCTGGACTGGCCGCTCACCCACGGACCGATCCCGTACGCCGTGCTCGCCGCCGGCTGGGCCGCGCTCGCGCTGCTCGTCCTCTCCCGCGACCGGCGCTGGCTCGGCCTGCGCCCGCTCGGCGCGGTGCTGCTCGCCGCCGCCCTCACCGGCGCGGTCAAGATCGTCGTGGACGGGTGGTGGCACCCCTTCCCCGAGGGCACCCCCGACTACGTGCTCGGCTGGGTCGCCCTCGCCGTCCTCGCGCTGACCCTGGCCGGCTTCCGCGCCCCGCTGCTGCCCGGGCGGCAGCGGTTCCTGGCGGCCGGCGGCGCGGTCCTGGTGGTGCTGATGGCGGCCTCGCAGGTCAACCGCGGCTTCGACCAGTACCCGACGGCCCGCGTCATGCTGGCGCCGAGGACCCAGGCGCTGACCACCGGCAAGGCGCCCGAGGTGGTGAGCGCGCCGCCCGGCAAGGTGCTGGAGGAGGTCTGGCACGCCCCGCCCGGCCTGCCGGAGAAGGGCACCGTCTCGACCGCCCCGATCCCCGGGACCAAGTCCGGTTTCGACGCCCGCGACGCCTACGTCTACCTGCCCCCCGCCTACCAGGCGGCCCCCCGGCCGCTGCTGCCGGTGCTGGTCCTGATGGCCGGCCAGCCCGGCAACCCGTCCGACTGGGTCAACTCCGGCGGCATGCAGGAGCGGCTGGACGCCTTCGCCGCCGAGCACCAGGGGCTCGCCCCGATCGTGGTGATGGTCGACCAGATCGCGACCATGTGGGGCAACAGCCTCTGCATGGACTCCAACGTCGCCCGGGCCCAGACCTACCTGGCCGAGGACGTCCCGGACTGGATCCGCGGCCACCTCCAGACCGCCACCGGCCGCACCTCCCTCGCCATCGGCGGAGCCTCGCTCGGCGGCACCTGCGCGCTCCAGCTGGCCGTCAACGCGCCGCAGGTCTACGGCTCGTTCATCGACATCTCCGGCCAGGACGAGCCCACCCTGGGCAGCCACGGCGAGACCGTCGACAAGGCCTTCGACGGGGACGAGAAGGCCTTCGAGGCCGTCGACCCGGCGCACCTGATGGCCACCCGCCAGTACCCGGACACCGCCGGCATCTTCGCCGTCGGCGCCGGCGACGGCGACTTCCGCCCGCAGCAGGAGACCATGTACGCCGCCGCGCAGAAGGCAGGGATGAAGGTGGAGTTCCAACCGATCCCCGGTGGCCACAGCTGGACGGTGTTCCGCGAGGCCCTCGACCGCAACCTGCCCTGGCTCGGCCGGCAGACCGGGATGATCCGGTGATCCGGCTCGGCGCCGCGCCCGCCCGGGCCCTGGTGGGCGAACGCGACCGGGTGGGGGAGGGCGAGCGGCCGCCGCGGCGCGACGGCGAGCAGCCGCGCCCACGGGTGCCCGAACAGTCCCGTGGCGGGTCCGCGCCCGCCCCCGGCGCACCCGCGCCGCGCCCCCCGCAGCGCCTCGCCCGCGCCGCCCTCCTCGGCACCCGGCTGGCCGCCCGGCTCGGCGAGGCCCCGCTCACCCTGGTGCTGCTGCTGGGCCTGTGGGCCGTCGGCGCCGCCACCGGCAGCCTCGCCCGCGGCCCGTCCGCCGCCCTGCTGGAGCGGATCGGCGTCGGCACCCCGACCCTCGGCGAGGGCCGCTGGTGGACGCCCCTCACCTCGCTGTTCTGGTGCTCCGGCATCGGCGCCTACGTCTTCACCAGCCTGCTGCTGCTCCTGGTCGCTCCGGCCGCCGAGCGCCGGCTCGGCCCGCTGCGGACCCTGGGGGTGCTGGTCGCCGGGCAGTTGGCCGGCACCCTGGTCGGCACCGGCCTGGTCGCGGCCGGCGCCGGGCTCGGCGAGCAGTGGACGGCCTCGATCGTCGACCAGACCGCGGTCGGCCCCGGCGTCGGCCTGTTCGCGCTGGCCGGCGTGCTCGGCTACCGGCTCACCGTGCTCTGGCGCCGTCGGCTGCACCTGCTGGTGGTGCTGGTGCCGCTGGTGATGACGCTGTACGTGGGGCACCTGCAGAGCGTGCAGCGCTTCTCCGGGGCCCTGGTGGGCCTGGCCGCCGGCGCGCTGCTCGCGCGCGGACGCCCGCACCTGCGCTCGCACCGCTCCTCGCACACCGAGACCCGGGTGCTGGTGGCGCTCTGCCTGGTCGCCGCCGCGCTCGGCCCGCTGATCGCCTCGCTGTACGACAACGCGGCCGGTCCGTTCAACACCTTCTCGGAGATCTACCTCTCGCACCGGCTCAGCCCGGAGGAGGTCGCCGACTTCTGCGCGGTCTCGGCCCACGACTGCGCCCGCGCGCACGCCGTCGAGCGGATCTTCGACACCCCGGCCCGGCTGATGGCCGCGCTCTTCCCGGCGCTGCTGCTGGTCCTCGCCGAGGGCCTGCGCCGGGGTCTGCGGCTCGCCTGGCGGATCACCGTCGCCACCGAACTGCTCTGGACCGCCATGCTGGTCTGGCTGTTCACCGAGACCGGCACCGGCTCCGGCGGGGTCGTCCAGTACTTCGTCGAGGCGCTGCTGCTGCCGCTGGTCACCGGCGGCCTGCTGCTGGTCACCCGCAAGCGCTTCCCGCTGCTGCTGCCGCGCGCGCTGCTCGGCCGGCTGGCCGCCGTGCTCGGCGGCGCGCTGGTCCTCGCGAGCGCCGCGTACACCGGGCTGGGCGTGCTGGTCGCCCGGCAGTTCGAGCCGGGCGCGACCTTCGGCGGGCTGGTCGCCGGGCTGCCGGCCCAGTTCCTGCCGCCCGCCTACAACGACCTGCTGCCCGACTACCCGGTCGCGGTCGGGCCGTTCGCCCGCGTCCTGGAGACGTACTGCGGGCTGCTCTTCTGGGCGGTCGCGCTGGGCGCGCTGCTGGTGGTCTTCCGCCGCCCGGTGGTGCACGTCGACGCCGAGGACGCCGAGCGGGCCCGCACGCTGCTCACCGAGCACGGCGGCGGGACGCTCTCCTTCCTCACCACCTGGGACGGCAACCACTACTGGTTCGACGAGGAGGGCCGGGCGGCCGTCGCCTACCGGGTGCTGAACACCGTGGCGCTGACCACCGGCGACCCGTTCGGCGACCCGCAGGCGCGCGCCCGCGCGGTGGCCGGCTTCGCCCGGTACTGCGACGCGCGCGGCTGGACGCCCTGCTTCTACAGCGTCACCCCGGAGACCCGGGCCGCCGCCGGACAGCTCGGCTGGCGCTCGCTGCAGGTCGCCGAGGACACCGTGGTCGCGCTGCCGGGCCTCGCCTTCACCGGCCGCAAGTGGCAGGACATCCGCACCGCGCTCAACAAGGCCGGCAAGCAGGGCATCACCGCCGAGTGGTGGTCCTACCACGAGGCGCCGCTCGCGCTGAAGGAGCAGATCCGGGCCATCTCGGAGGAGTGGGTCTCGGAGAAGGGGCTGCCCGAGATGGGCTTCACCCTCGGTGGCCTGGAGGAGCTCGACGACCCGGCGGTGCGGCTGCTGCTCGCCGTCGACGGGGACCGCACGGTGCACGGCCTGACCAGCTGGATGCCGGTCTACGAGAACGGCGAGCCGGTCGGCTGGACGCTGGACTTCATGCGCCGGCGCTCGGACGGCTTCCGCGGCGTGACCGAGTTCCTGATCGCCTCCGCGGCGCTCGGCTTCAAGCAGGAGGGCGCGCGCTTCGTCTCGCTCTCCGGCGCGCCGCTGGCCCGCTCGGAGCAGGAGCCGCCGACCGGGCTGCAGAAGACCCTGGACTGGCTGGGCCGGGCGCTGGAGCCGGTGTACGGCTTCCGCTCCCTGCTCGCGTTCAAGGCGAAGTTCCAGCCGGAGTACCGGCCGATGTACATGGCCTACCCCGACCCGGCCGCGCTGCCCAGCATCACCCGGGCGATCGGCAAGGCGTACCTGCCGCACCTCACGCCGGCCCAGGGCGTGCGGCTGATGCGCAAGCTCTCGGCGTAGGCGGCCCCCGCCCCGGGCCCAGCCCGCCGCGGCACGGGCCGAAGGCCCCCGCCCCGAGCCGAAGGGGCGCGCCGGCGCCGAGAGGGAGTAGCGAGGACGCCGTGACGAAGTCGCGGCGTTGGAGCGCCGACCGTCGGCGCCGGATCGGAGCGCCCTGGAGGCGAGCGGGCGACAACACGGCGCCTGCCGGGCCCGGGCGGCCGCTGACGCGTGCCCCGCCGGGGCGCTCAGCCGAGCAGCTGGGCGAGGGCGCGGTCGGCGTCCAGGTGCAGGTGCTCCTCGCCCTCGGGGACGAGCAGGCGGCTGCGCCACAGGAAGCGCCGCAGGTCGGCGGTGTCGAACTGGACCATCGCGGTGCCCTCGGGCGCGCGCAGCTCGACCAGGGTGCGCCGGCCGAGCGAGGGCCGGACGTGGACGTCGCCGATGCCGGAGGGCACCTCCAGACCGGAGGCGAGCAGCCGGCGGGCGAAGACCCAGACGATGTCGGCGGCCTGCGGGCCGGTCCCGTCGCCCGGTTCGTCCAGCGAGAACTCGGCGGGGAAGCCCATCCGGACGGCCAGCGGGTCGTCCGGGAGGTAGGTCAGGGTGACCCGCAGCCGGACGGAGCGGTGGGGGGAGAGGACCAGACGGGCCTGGACGGTCTCTTCGGCGATGGCGTGCACGGCGGTTCCCTTCTCTGGGGGTGCGAGGCCGGTGACGGCTGTGGAGGGTTGGGGCGGCCTCACCCGGAAGAGAGGCGGTCGAGGGGGTTCCGCTTACCGCGTTTTCGCGACTTTCCCGCGTGATCCACGTCACATCGATTTCCGGCCGCACCCGCCGTACACAGGGCCGGTCCGGGCCTGCCGCCGCCGCCGGATCACCCCCGGGCCCGGTACGCTGGGCGGGTTGTCCGAACGCCGTCCGACCGCGGGGCGAGGCCGAAAGACCGCCTCTGACCTGCGATGATCCCCCCTCGGAGACCGTGAGTACTGCCGCCGCCTCGATGCCGCTCTTCTCCGACGCCCAGGAGCCGCAAGCGCCCGTCCGGGCCGCCGGCCATGCCGCGCCGGCCGCCTCGCACCACCTGTCCCCGGCCTTCCCCGGCCGCGCCCCCTGGGGCACCGCGGGAAAGCTCCGGGCCTGGCAGCAGGGGGCGCTGGACAAGTACATCGAGAACCAGCCGCGCGACTTCCTCGCCGTCGCGACCCCGGGCGCCGGTAAGACCACCTTCGCGCTGACCCTGGCCTCCTACCTGCTCCACAACCACCTGGTGCAGCAGGTCACCGTGGTCGCGCCGACCGAGCACCTGAAGAAGCAGTGGGCCGAGGCCGCCGCCCGGATAGGCATCCGGCTGGACCCGGCGTACTCCTCCGGGCCGCTGTCCCGGGACTACCACGGCATCGTGGTCACCTACGCGGGCGTCGGTGTGAACCCGATGCTGCACCGCAACCGGACCGAGGCCCGCAAGACGCTGGTCATCATGGACGAGATCCACCACGCCGGTGACTCGAAGTCCTGGGGCGAGGCCTGCTTCGAGGCCTTCGAGCCGGCCACCCGGCGGCTGGCGCTGACCGGTACGCCGTTCCGCTCGGACACCAACCCGATCCCCTTCGTCCAGTATGAGGCGGGCGGCGACGGCATCCGCAAGTCGGTCGCCGACTACACCTACGGCTACGGGCACGCGCTCGCCGACCACGTCGTCCGCCCGGTGATCTTCCTGTCGTACAGCGGCAACATGCGCTGGCGCACCAAGTCCGGCGACGAGCTGGAGGCCCGGCTCGGCGAGCCGATGACCAAGGACCTCATCGCCCAGGCCTGGCGCACCGCGCTCTCCCCGCAGGGCGAGTGGATCCCGGCCGTGCTGCAGGCGGCCGACCGCCGGCTCGGCGAGGTCCGCAAGGCGATCCCGGACGCCGGCGGCCTGGTGATCGCCACCGACCAGACGGTGGCCCGCGCCTACGCCAAGATGCTGCGCGAGATCTGCGGCGAGAAGGTCACCCTGGTCCTCTCCGACGAGACCGAGGCCTCCAAGCGGATCTCCGAGTACTCGGAGGGGACCTCGCGCTGGATGGTCGCGGTCCGCATGGTGTCCGAGGGCGTCGACGTGCCCCGGCTGGCCGTCGGCGTCTACGCCACCTCGATCTCCACCCCGCTGTTCTTCGCCCAGGCCGTCGGGCGCTTCGTGCGCGCCCGCAAGCGCGGCGAGACCGCCTCCGTCTTCCTGCCGACCATCCCGATGCTGCTGGGCTTCGCCAACGAGATGGAGCTCCAGCGCGACCACGTGCTGGACCGGCCGAAGAAGGAGGGCGAGGGCCTCTTCGACGAGGAGGACCGGCTGCTCGCCGAGGCCGAGCGGGCCAACGACGGCCCGGACGGCGCGGGCGGCGAGGAGTTCTCCTACGAGGCGCTGGGCTCCGACGCGGTCTTCGACCGGGTGCTGTACAACGCCATGGAGTTCGGCATGCAGGCGCACCCGGGCAGCGAGGAGGAGGAGGACTACCTCGGCATCCCGGGCCTGCTGGAGCCGGACCAGGTGCAGATGCTGCTGCAGAAGCGCCAGCACCGGCAGATCCAGCGGAGCAAGGGCAAGCCCGCCGAGGAGGCCGACCTGCTGGAGCTGCCGGCCGAGCAGCGGCCGGTGGTGACCCATCAGGAGCTGCGCGAGCTGCGCAAGGAGCTGAACGCGCTGGTGGCCGCCTGGCACCACCGCACCAGCCAGCCGCACGGCACCATCCACAACGAGCTGCGCCGCCAGTGCGGCGGTCCGCTGACCGCCCAGGCGACGGCCAATCAACTGAAGGCGCGGATCGCCAGGATCCGGGAGTGGGCGAAGTAGCGATCCGTCGGGCGGTCGGATGGCGTGACCATAAAGGTCACATGACGTTCGGATATACGCGAAGGATTTGTGGAGACAGCCGGTCAGATGATCGGCTAGTGTTCCGCGTGCCGCGCCGCCTCCGGGCCGCCGACACCGCATGCCCCCCGTCCGGGGCCGGCCGTCGCAGCTCCCGGTGAATCCGGCCGGCACCTCACCGACCCGGGGGGACGCGACGCGCCGTCGTGCGTCCGGGCCTGTCTGTCTTTTCAAGGAGCACACCCAACGTGTCGTACCAGCAGCCCTACGCGCAGCAGCCCGAGCTCTCCGACAAGTCGAAGGTCGTCGCGGGCGTCCTGACGATCCTGCTCGGCAGCCTGGGCGTCGGCCGCTTCTACACCGGCCACATCGGCATCGGCATCGCCCAGCTGCTGACCTGCGGTGGCCTCGGTGTCTGGTCGCTGATCGACGGCATCCTCTTCCTCACCAGCAACGACCGCACCGACGCCCAGGGCCGTCTGCTGCGCAGCTGAGCCTTGGCCACGTCCGCGAAGGCGCGCCGCCGCCCCGGCCACTCCGGCCGGGGCGGCTTCGCCGTTCCCGAGCGGCTGCGCACGGCGTGGGCACCGGTCGCGGTGCTGGCCGGCGGCGTGGCCGGTTCCGCGTACCTGTGGTCGCGCAACCCCCATCTGCCGGGGCAGGTGCTGCCGTTCTGCCCCTGGCGCAAGGTCACCGGGCTGCAGTGCCCCGGCTGCGGCGGCACCCGGATGGCCTACGACCTGCTGCACGGCGACCTCGCCGCCGCCTGGCACGACAACGCGGCGCTGCTGCTCGCGCTGCCGCTGGTCGCCGTGACCTACCTGGTCTGGCTGCGGCACGGGCTGGCCGGCCGGCGCTGGCAGCCGCCGCTCGGCCGGCGCGGGACGGCCGTGCTGCTCGGTGCGGCGACGGCCTGGACCGTCCTGCGCAACCTGCTCTGACGCGGGCTCCGGCACGGCCCGCGGGGCGCGGCCCCGGTGAGACCCGATCCGTCCGGAACCCGGACTCCGGGCGGATCCGGGAACGCCTGACCGGAGCGCTCTGTGCTGGTTTGCCCGGTTTTGACGGGGCGTGCGCCATTGATCTTGACCGAATTTTGGACAAACACTTCCGCCGCCGCAATTCCTTCACTACCTTTCCCACACGCTCTCCCGCCGGGCGACCCCCCGCGAGACGGGCGCCGCAGGGCCCCAGGACGTCAAGGACGACACTCCGCGGCCCGAGCGCGGCCACCCACCTGCGCGCGACATTCCGAGTCCCGGACCGGCCCGCCGATCCGCGACCCGCCGCGGAAAGGAATTGCGTGTCGTGACTGCAGAGACCTCCCAGACCCTGGACCGCGGCGTCCGGGTCCTCAAGCTGCTCGCCGATTCGGAACGCGGGCTCACCGTGACCGAGCTGGCGGCCCGCCTCGCCGTCAACCGGACCGTCGTCTACCGGCTGCTGGCCACCCTGGAGCAGCACGGGCTGGTCCGCCGGGACATCGGCGGCCGCGCCCGGGTCGGCCTCGGGGTGCTCCGGCTCGCCCACCGGGTCCACCCGCTGCTGCGCGAGGCGGCGCTGCCCGCGCTGCGCAGCCTCGCCGAGGACCTCGGCGCCACCGCCCACCTCACCCTGGTGGACGGCAACGAGGCGCTCGCGGTGGCGGTGGTCGAACCCAGCTGGACCGACTTCCACGTCGCCTACCGGACCGGGCTGCGCCACCCGCTGGGGGAGAGCGCGGCCGGCCGGGCGATCCTGGAGGCCCGGGGCTTCCCCAGCCAGCGCCGGCCCGAACAGGGCTTCGTCATCACCCGCGCGGAGGAGCAGTCGGGGGCGTCCGGCGCGGCCGCGGCGCTGCTCGGACTGAGCGGCATCGAGGGCAGTGTCGGCGTCGTGATGCTCAACGGGCTCGTCCCCGAGCGGGTCGGCCCCCGGGTCGTCGAGGCCGCCACCGAGGTCGCCGACGCGCTGCGCTGAGCGCCCGGTGCGGCGGGCGGGCCGTCCGGGTGGCGGCGTGCGCGCCCGCCGGACGGCGCGGTGTGTTTGGATGCCTCTGTGTCCGACACCAAGCTGCCCCCGGCCCTCACCTCCCCCCGGGCCCGCGCCCTCGCGCTCTGCGGCGTCCTGGTCGCCGCGCTGTTCGGCGTGGCCGCCTTCGTCCCGCTGCCGTACACGCTGACCTTTCCCGGCGTGACCGCGGACACCCTCGGCAGCTACCAGGACCGGCCGGTGCTCACCATCACCGGTGCGCCGGTGCGCACCACCCAGGGGCAGCTGCGGATGGTCACCATCTCGGCGACCAACCCCGGGGAGCGGACCACCCTGTGGCGTTCGCTGCAGGCCTGGTTCGACCAGGACGAGGCCGTTCGGCCCACCGACACCGTCTACCCGCAGGGCGACCCGGCCAAGGCCGAGGAGGTCACCGCCGAGCAGATGGCCGAGTCCCAGGACGCCGCCACCGCGGCCGCGCTCGCCCACCTCCAGCTGTCGCCCGCCCAGGTGAAGGTGAAGGTCGACCTCGGCGACATCGGCGGCCCGAGCGCCGGCCAGATGCTCGCGCTCGGCATCGTCGACAAGCTCGCCGGGGACGGCAAGGGCGGCGACCTCACCGGCGGGCTGACCGTCGCCGGCACCGGGACCATCGACGACCAGGGTGTGATCGGCGCGGTGGGCGGCGTGCCGCTCAAGACCCAGGCGGCGGCCCGGGACGGTGCGACCGTCTTCCTGCTGCCCAAGGACGAGTGCGCGGACGCCAGGGTGAACACGCCCGCCGGACTGCGGCTGGTGCCGGTCGGCACGCTGGAGGAGTCGCTCTCCGCGCTGGAGGGGCTGCGCACCGGCGGGGCCGTGCCCGCCTGCTGAGCCCCCGCCGCTCCGGGGCGCGGCCCCGGTCGCTCCGCGGCGGCTACTCGGCGGCGGCCTGGTCGACCAGCGGCAGGATCCGGTACGGCACCGGGTTCTCCAGCGCGATCGCCGTCGAGGACCGCACGATCCCGTCGAAGCCGACCACCCGGTCGATCACCCGCTGCAGATCGGCGTTCGACCGGGCCACGATCCGCACCATCATGTCGCCGTGCCCGGTGATGGTGTGCAGCTCCAGTACCTCCGGCACCGCCGCCAGGTGTTCGCGCACGTCCGTGCCCTGGCCCTGGGAGATCTCCAGGGTCGCGAAGGCCGTCACCGGGTAGCCCAGCGCCGCCGGGTCCACCTCCGGGCCGAAACCGCCGATCACCCCGCGCGCCTGGAGCCGGTCCAGCCGCGCCTGCACCGTGCCGCGCGCCACCTGGAGCCGGCGCGAGCACTCCAGCACGCCGATCCGCGGCTCCTCGGCGAGCAGCCGGATCAGCCGGCCGTCCAGCGCGTCGATCGCGTCGTTGGTGCTCCCGGCGGGGCCGCCCGCCGCGCCGGAATGTCCCTGTCCGGTGGGCGAGTCGGACGTTCCGGGGGCGCCCGGGGCGCCGGCGGCGTGGGCGGGGGGCATCGAGGGCTCCGTCCTCCGGTGGGCATTCTGTACAGCGGTGCGCCCGATTCTCCCGCCCCGGAGCACAGCTTGACCAGGAGGAAACGGAACAGTTGCGCGGACGTCGGCCCGGCGCCACCCTCCAGCCACAACCCCGTGCGTCCGCCCCGACCCGGCGTGCCGGGGCGACCCGTGGTCCCGTACCCCGTCCGGGAGGGCTGACATGACCGACACCGCCGCCGAACGCGTGCTGCTCGCCGCCGGCCCCGGCCCGGCCGGCCTCGGCGCGCCCGGGCCCGGCGCGGTCGGCCCGGCCACCGCCGGGGGCCCGGAGGAGCCCGGCCTGCTGCCGATGGGCCGCGCCGACGCGGTGGTCTTCGCGGTCGCCGACGCCGAGCGGGCGGCCCACCGGTACGCCGTCGCGCTCGGGCTGCGCTGCGCCGCGTACGCCGGACCCGAGACGGGCGAGCCGGAGACGGTCTCCTACGTGCTGCGGGGGCCCGGGACCAGGTTCGTGCTGACCTCGCTGGTCCAGGCGATCGGCCCGCGCGGCCGGGAACTGGCCGGGCACCTGGCCCGGCACGGCGACGGGGTGATCGACCTCGCGGTGGCGGTGCCGGACGTCTGTTACGCCTACGACTACGCCGTCGACCGGGGCGCCGCCTCGCTGGCCGAGCCCTACGAGGTGCGGGACGCGTACGGCACCGTGGTGCTCGCCGCGATCGGGGTGCCCGGCGGGACCAGGCACACCCTGGTCGACCGCTCCCGGTACCGCGGGCCCTACCTGCCGGGCTACGTGCCCTTCGAGCGCTGGTGACCGGCCCCGGTCAGCGGACGACGGTGTCGACCCTCGGGGGGTACCCGTTCCACGAGACGATCACCGAGTTGGCCTGGTCGTCCTTGGTGAAGTCCACCCGGAGCCACTGCGGGCCGTTCCAGACCTGCATCTGCCATCCCGAGTCAGGGGTGGCCGAGACCAGCGAGGCGTGGTCCGACTGGAGGTCCAGGGCGACCTTGCCGCCGGGGACGGGGTAACTGCGCACGGAGGACGTGGCGCCGGCGGCCGGCGCCGGGCGCTGCGGGCCCGACGCGCCGGCCGACGGGGCCGTGGGGGTGGCGTGGGCCGTGGGCCGGGGCGGGGCCGCCGAGGCCCGGGCGGTGGACGGCGTCGCGGTCGGCCCGGTGCGGTCGGCCGCCTGCGGCTGCGTCGCCGAGGGAGTCGGCACGGGTCTCGCCCCGTCGGCCGACGCCGGCGAGGGCAGCGGCAGTGCCTTGGGCCGTTCGAACGCGGCGCCGGTCAGCACGGCGTGCACACCGAACCAGGACAGCGCCACCGCCGCCCCGGTGGCCGCCGCCCAGGCGCCGAGCTGTACCAGTCCGTTCCGCATCGTGCGCACATCCTGCCGTATCTCCGGGTCGCGCAGACGGGCACCCCGGTACTTCCACAGGGAACTTGCACAAGTGCGGCGGACTCCCCGCAGACCGGCGCGAACCACCCCGAGGTACAGACCAATCGGGGCCGATGGCGTACCGTGCAGCCCCATGGCAACAGTGCTCGTGGTCGAGGACGACCCCTTCGTACGATCCGCCCTCATCCGCCACCTGACCGACACCGGCCACGCGGTCCGCAGCGTGGGCACGGCACTTGAGGCGCTGCGCGAGGTCGCCCAGGTCGGCTGCGACCTGGTGATCCTGGACCTCGGGCTGCCGGATCTGGACGGCAGCGAGGCGCTCAAGATGATCCGTGGCCTGACCAACGTCCCGGTCATCATCTCCACCGCCCGGGACGACGAGGCCGAGATCGTCCGGCTGCTCAACGACGGGGCCGACGACTACCTGGTGAAGCCGTTCTCCGGGGAGCACCTGAGTGCCCGGATGGCCGCCGTGCTGCGCCGGCTCGGCGGCGGGGCGGCCCCGGTCAGCCAGGTGCTGCGGGTCGGCGGGCTGGCGATCGACCTCCAGCGCCGGGAGGCTTCGCTGGACGGGCGGGGGCTGGACCTGACCCGCCGTGAATTCGACCTGCTGGCCTTCCTCGCGGCCCGGCCGGGCGTGGTCGTGCCGCGCAAGGAGATCCTGGCCGAGGTGTGGCGGCAGACCTACGGCGGCGACCAGACCATCGACGTGCACCTGTCCTGGCTGCGCCGCAAGCTCGGTGAGACCGCGTCCAACCCGCGCTACCTGCACACCGTGCGCGGGGTCGGGGTCCGGCTGGAGGCGTCCGGGCAGTCCTCCGGACCCGTCCCCGTGGAGCGCCGGACATGAGGCGGTTGCGGCACTCGCTGCGCTGGGCCCTGATCAAGGCCGCCGTGGCCGGGACCACCATGGTCGCGCTGGCCTTCCTGATCCCGCTCGGCCTGATGGTCCAGCAGACCGCCAGGGACCGGGCGTTCACGGCGGCCGAGCGGCAGGCCGCGGCGCTCGGCCCGGCGCTGGCCATCACCACCGACGAGGACGCCATCGCCCGGGCGGTGGCCTCGACGGACGCGGGTGCGCAGGAGCGGATGGCGGTGCACCTGCCGGCGAAGGAGGGCGCCGCCGGGGCCGGTGCCTCTTCCGGTGCCGGCGGCGGTGTCGCGTCCGGTCCGATCGGCGCTGCGGGCGGGGTGGCCGCAGCGCCGGGCGGGACGGGGGTGGCCGTGGGCACGGTGGCGGCGCCGGGAACGTCCGCCGCGGCCACCGGGCACGAGGCCGGTGCGACCATCGGCGAAGTCCGGGCGCTGGACGCCGACGTGGCCGTCGCCCTCGGCCAGGGGCGGTCCTTCACCGTCGAGGTGCCGGGCGGCTACGCGCTGCTCCAGCCGGTCGCGGTGGACGCCGAGCGGACCGCCGTGGTGGAGGTGTTCGTGGCCGACGGCGACCTCACCCGGGGCGTCGCCACCGCCTGGCAGGTGCTCTCGGGGGTGGCGCTCGGGCTGGTCGCCATCTCGGTGCTGGTCGCCGACCGGATGGGCGCCCGGATCGTCGGTTCGGCCCGCCGGCTCGCCGCTGCCGCGCGCTCGCTGGGCGCGGGCGACCTCGCCGTCCGGGTGCCGGTGGACGGCAAGCAGGCCGCCGGCAGCCCCGTCGAGCTGCACGAGGCCGCCCACGCGTTCAACGCGATGGCCGACCGGGTCGTCCAACTGCTCGCCGCCGAACGTGAGCTGGCCGCCGACCTGTCGCACCGGCTGCGCACCCCGCTGACCGTGCTGCGGCTGAACGCCGCCTCGCTCGGCGAGGGCGACGCGGCCGACGCCACCCGGCACGCGGTGTCGCAGCTGGAGCGCGAGGTCGACCAGATCATCCGCTCGGCCCGCCGGGCACCCGAGGACGCGCCCGCCGTCACCGTCGGCTGCGACGCCGCCGAGGTGATCCGCGATCGGGTCGGCTTCTGGTCCGCGCTCGCCGAGGACGAGGGCCGCCCCTGGCAACTGGCCGGCGCCGAGCGCGAGACGCCCGTCCCGGTCCAGCGCGGCGACCTGGCGGCGGTGGTGGACGCGCTGCTCGGCAACGTCTTCCGGCACACCGCGGTCGGCACCGCCTTCTCGGTGGACGTGCTGCTCACCGAGAGCTCGGTCATCGTGCTGGTCGGGGACGCCGGTCCGGGCTTCACCGACCCCGAGGCCGCGCTGAAGCGCGGCGAGGGCCACGGTGGCGAGGGCTCCACCGGCCTCGGCCTCGACATCGTCCGCAAGCTCGCCGAGGCCACCGGCGGCGACCTCGCGCTCGGCAGGTCGGACGTGCTCGGCGGCGCCGAGATCCGGCTGCGGCTGCGCGTCCGGCAGGACGGCACCGCCCCGGCACGGACCGGCAGACGCCGCGGCCGCGGGCCGCTGTTCCCGCGCTGACCGGGGCCGCCGCGCGCCTGTGGCGAAAGGTTTCGGCGCTTCGTCAGGGCCTCGGGCGGGGACAGAGGGCCGGGGGAGCGGCGGGGCGGGGGTGCGCTCCCCCTCTTTCTTAAGCGCGCCGTAAGGGAGTTCTACCCCTGGCTCAGCAGACGGTTTCCGGCCATTCGGCGCCGTTAGCGTCATCGGCGTCGGTCAGCCCGACCGCACACCTGCCAGCCCCGGAGGTAAGCCCCCATGACGACCCAGCAGCCCCACCGCCGCTCCAGCGGCCGCCGCCGGCGAAGCCGCAAGGGCGTGCTGCTCGGTGCCTCGGTGGTCGCCGCCGCCCTGGTCGCCGGGGGCGTCGTCGTCCTCGCCTCCTCGGCCAGCGCCGCCTCGCTCGGCGCCGTCTACAGCCGCACCAGCGCCTGGGACGCCGGCTACACCGGCCAGTACCTGGTCACCAACCCGGACGGCAGCGCCATCGAGGACTGGACGCTCACCTTCGACCTGCCGGCCGGCGCGAAGATCGACTCGCTCTGGAACGCCACCTTCACGGCCGAGGGCCAGCACATCACCGTCAAGCCGGAGGCGTGGAGCAAGCGGCTGGAGCCGGGCAAGAGCGTCGTGGTCGGCTTCGTCGCCCAGGGCTCCGGCGCCGCGCAGGCCGAGCCGGGCAACTGCCTGATCAACAAGGCGTCCTGCAAGCCGGGGGACGGCACCGCGCCCACCCCGTCCGGCCGCCCGACCACCACCGCGACGGCCTCCCCGTCCGCCTCGGCCTCGCCCACCGTCTCGGCCACCGCTTCGGCCTCGGCCACCGCGACCGCCACCGGCGCCCCGACCACCGGCGCGCCGAGCCCGACCGCCACGGCGACCCCCCGGCCCACCACCCCGGCCCCGACGGCCACCGCGACCGCCACCACCACGGCCGTCCCCACCACCCCGGCGCCCACCGCCACCGCCACCGGCACCCCCGCCCCGGCCGCCGGCGCCGGCTTCACGCCGTTCGTCGACACCTCGCTCTACCCGCCCTACGACCTGGTCGCCACCGCCAAGGCCACCGGCGTCAAGCACTTCAACCTGGCCTTCGTCGTCTCCGGCGGCGGCTGCACCCCGAAGTGGGGCGGCGTGAGCGACCTCGCCGCCGACGCGGTGGCCGCCCAGATCGGCGCCCTGCGCGCGATCGGCGGCGACGTCCGGGTCTCCTTCGGCGGCGCCAACGGCTCCGAACTGGCCCTCGCCTGCTCCTCGGCCGCCGACCTCGCCGCCGTCTACCAGAAGACCGTCGACGCCTACGGCCTCACCAAGGTGGACTTCGACGTCGAGGGCGGCGCGATCGCCAACGCCGCCGCCAACGCCCGCCGCGCCCAGGCCATCGCCCAGATCCAGAAGAACGCCGCCGCCAAGGGCAAGCCCCTGGAGGTCTCCTTCACCCTCCCGGTGCTCCCCTCCGGCCTGACCCAGGAGGGCGTCAACCTGATCGCCGACGCCAAGAACAACGGCGTGGCGATCGGCGCGGTCAACATCATGGCGATGGACTACGGCGACGGCGTCGCCCCCGACCCGCAGGGCCGGATGGGCACGTACGCCATCGCCGCGGCCACCGCCACCCAGGCCCAGGTGAAGAGCGTGCTCGGCCTCGACGACGCGGCCGCCTGGCGCAAGGTCGCGGTCACCCCGATGATCGGCGTCAACGACGTCGCCAGCGAGGTCTTCACCGTCGCCGACGCCAAGCAGCTCGCCGATTTCGCGAAGAGCAAGCACCTGGCCTGGCTGGCGATGTGGTCCGGCACCCGCGACAAGGCCTGCGAGGGCGGCGCCAAGCCGTACGCCGACGCCAGCTGCAGCTCGATCGTCCAGCAGCCGCTGGACTTCACCCGGGCCCTCGGCGCCTACACCGGCTGAGCCCGCACCACCGACTCCGGCCGTCCGTGCCCCGACCGCAACGGGGCACGGCCGGCCGGCACCACATCCCGCCCGGTCACTCTCCGTAGTTGGTCCGATCGGGGCGGGCCGCGGGGCATCGGGTATCGTCGCTGGTTGGCCGACCGGCGGACGGAGCGAAGAGTGACAGCGGTGCAAGACGAGCGCGGCGCGGTGCCCACCACACCGGACCGGGCCCCCGCCCCCCTGTCGGACCGGCTGCGCGCCGCCCTCGGCGCACCGCTGCGCGCCCTGCGCGAGGCTCCGCGCCGGCCCCTGCTGGCCGCCTCCGCGGTCGCGTTGTTCTCCCTGCTCGCCTACGCGGTGGTCCGGCACTTCGCGCACACCTCGATGGTCGACATGATCGTCTACCGGGCCGAGGGCGCCGCGGTGGCCAACGGCGAGGACCTCTACGCGCTGCGCGTCACGCAGTGGGACCTGCCCGCCACCTACCCGCCGTTCGCCGCGATGCTGTTCGTGCCGACGACCTGGTTCCCGATCCCGTTCCTGCGCGTCGCCGTCACGCTCTGCAACCTCGGCCTGCTCGCGCTGCTCACCCACCTGTCGTTCAAGCTGGTCGGCTGGCCGCGCCGGGACCTGCGCGCGATCGGCGTGATCCTGGTCACCGGCGCCGGCGTCTGGCTGGAACCCGTCTACACCACGCTGCGCTACGGCCAGATCAACCTCGCCCTGGCCTGCCTCATCCTCTGGGACCTCACCCGGCCCGACGCGCGCCGCAGCAAGGGCGTCGCGATCGGCATCGCCGCCGGCATCAAGCTCACCCCCGGCCTGTTCGCGGTCTACCTGCTGCTCACCGGCCGCGTCCGGGCCGCGTTCGTGGCCGGCGCGACCTTCCTCGGCACCTTCCTGATCGGCGCGCTCGTCCTGCCGGACGCCACCTGGGGCTTCTGGACCAAGTACCTCTACGACTCCTCCCGGGTCGGCAAGACCGAGATCGTCGACAACCAGGCGCTCAGCGGCGCCGTCGCCCGGCTGCTGCACACCGCCGAACCGGGCACCGCCGCCACCCTGGCGGCCGTCGTCGTCGCGGTGGCCGGCCTCGGCGTCGCCGCCTGGGCGGCCCGCAGCTCGCGCTGGCTCTCGCGCTCCGAGGCCTGGGGCGTCTGCTGCGCCGCCGTCACCGCCGTGCTGATCTCGCCGATCAGCTGGACCCACCACTGGGTCTGGTGCGTGCCGCTGCTCGTCCTGCTCGCCTGCGAGGCGGCGGTCGAACGGGCCCGTCCGGCCGCCGTCCGGAAGGTCCGCTGGCGGGTCGCCTTCGCCGCCACGCTGGTCGCCTTCCTGTCCTTCGCGATGTGGCTCGCCAAGCCGCAGGGCGCGCTGGTGCTGGAGCTGTCGCCGCTGCGCCAGATCCCGACCTCGATCTACCCGCTCGTCGGGATCGGCTTCCTGCTGGCCGCCGCGCTACGCGTGCGCGCCCGGCGCCTGGCGGCCGGTGGGCCGGCGGCGGCGCTGCCCGGCCAGCGCGGCGAGCGGCCGGACTCCGCGCGCGAGCGTCAGCAGGCCCCCGCGGCCCGCTGAGCCGGCCCGGTCACCCCGGGGGGAGGAGGGGGACCGGCGCGTCACGCGAGCAGCTCGGCCAGCGAGCCGTCCATGTCCAGCGCGGCCAGCTCGCTGCCCGGCGGCACCAGCCGGTGCGCCCGCTCCAGCCAGGCGGCCACCGCCGGCAGCGGCGCCTCCAGCAGCGCGTCCCCGGCCGGCGAGCTCAGCGCCAGGCAGAGCACGCTGCGCCGGCCCGAGCGGGTCGGCCAGATCCGCACGTCGCCCTGGCCGCAGGGCCGGAAGGTGCCCTCCACCAGCAGCTCCCGGGCGAACACCCAGGTCACCGGCGAGCCGGTGTCCAGGTGGAAGGTGATGTGCACGGCGAAGGGGTCGTGGCTGCCGTAGGACAGCCGGGCCGGCACGGGGACGCTGTGCTCGGGCGAGAGCACCAGGTTGAGCTCCAGCTCGTGCTCGACCACGCTCGTCGGGCGCTCCATGATCGGGTTCCTCTCTGCCTGCGGTTCGTGCCCGGTTCAGGGCCCTGTGCCTTGGGAGAGCGCGGTCAGGGAGCGCTCTTACACGGGTTTCCGGGATTTCTCGGTTTTCTTGCGGAGCTTCGACGGCGGTCGTGTGCGCAGTGGTGCGCCCGGGACGACGGGCGCGTGGCCGGGCGTTCGCGCCGTCTTCCTTACCGTGGGCGGCCCTGGCGTGTCCGGTGAATGGCCAACTTGGCGCCGCCCGCCCGCCGAGGTACTACTCTTTGTGACTGCCCGGCGACTGTCCGCCCCCTCGGCGGTACCTCCGCGCGCGCCGACGGCGGAGCCACCCCGGGTCGCCCGTGCCACCGTCGCGCACAGCTCCCCGCCGGGCGAGCCGCATCGGCCTGCCAGGAAAGCGAGCCCCCATGACGGACCGGCCCCACGCCGGCGGCAGCACGGAGACCGCCGCCGGTCCCGCGCCGGGCTACTACCCCGACCCCTCCGTCCCCGGCTTCGTCCGCTACTGGGGCGGGTCCGCCTGGGTGCCCGGCACCAGCCGGCCCGCCCCGGCGGAGGGCGAGGTGCTCGAACCGCCCCGGTACGCGACCCGCCGGCCGGGGGCCGCGGTCGGCGCGGGGCGGTACGTGCCGCCGCCGGTGGCGGACGAGCCGGCGGGGGAGCCCGCGGGGCGGCCGTCCTCCGGCGGGGACACCGGGCCGGTGTACCTGGACCAGACGGGCGGCGGCGCGTCGTTCACCTTCGCGGTGCCGGAGAACGGGCCGGTGTTCCGCCGCGGCGGGGAGCGGGCGTCTGGCGTGGAGCCGGCCGGGCGGGTGTTCCGGCGGGATCCGGTACCGGAGCCCGGGCGGGAGCCGGTACCGGGACCGGAGCCGGTCGGGGGGCGGGCGGACCACCGGGAGTGGCACGGCCCGAGGGATTCGGGAGACGCGTCGCGCTGGGTGTCCTGGGGGGTGCTGCCCGAGGCGGTGGAGGACCCGCCCGCCGAAGCGCCGGCCGCCCCGGAGCGGGCGGGCGGCTCCGAAGCGGCCGGCCCGCGGCCCGTTCCGGTGCCGTCGCCGGTGCTGTCGCCGATGCCCTCTCCGGTGCCGTCTCCGGTTCAGGCCGCGCCGCCCGCCCCGTCGCCGGTATCGGCCCCGGATCCGCTTCCGGATCCGCTCGCCGATCCGCTCCCGGCGGTGGCGGCCGTGCGGGACGCCGAACCGGCGCCGTCCGTGCAGCCCGCCCCTTTCGTGCCGGCCGCTCCTGTCGTGCCGTCCGCCGTCCGTCCGACCGCGGCCCGTCCCGCCGCCGTCCGTTCGCCTGCCCCTGCCCCTGCCCCCGCCCCGCGCCGCCGGGTGAGGGCCGCCGGGGCGGCCCCGGCGGCGCTGCCGGCCGGGCTCGGGCGCCGCGTCGCCGCCCGCCTGGTCGACACCGCCGTGCTGGCCGTGGTCGCCGTCGCGGCGGGCGCCCCGCTCGGCCGCTCGGTCGAGGCCCACCTCCAGCGCAAGCTCGACCAGGCCCGGATGGCCAGCCGGCTCACCCACCGCCAGATCGACGTCTGGCTGGTCGACGGCACGGTGCTCGGCAAGGCCGCCGTCCTGCTCGGCATCCTGCTGTTCGTGGGCCTGCTCTACGAGGTCCTGCCGACCGCCCGCACCGGCCAGACCTTCGGCAAACGGCTCGCCCGGATCCGGGTGGTCGCGGTGGCCCGCACGGCGGCGGCCACCGCCCCCGACCGTCCGGGGATCGGTCGTTCGCTGCTCCGCTGGCTGGTCAGGCAGCTCTCGACGCTGCTGGTGGCGGGCCTGTTCTGGCCGCTGTTCGACCGGCCCGCCCGGCGCGGCTGGCACGACCGGGCGGCGCGCACCCGGGTCGTCCGGCTCTGACCTCGCCCGGCCTTCCGTCCGATGGTCATGTCGGACAAAACGGAGTCAATATCCCAAGTTCATACAAAGTGTGATGTTCTACTCGGGGCATGAGCACCTACGACCCCTCAGGCCCCGAGCCGGAGGGGGGCGGCAAGCCCTCCTTCGGCAAGCAGCCCCCGCAGTCGGGCGGCGGCACGCCGGAAGGTACGCCGTCGGACCCGTACGGCACTCCGCCCCCCGCCGGCCCGCCGCCGGACAGCGGCCCCGGCGCGTACGGCGGCACCTACGGCGGCGCTCCCGCGGGCCCGCCGTACGGCCAGAAGCCCTACGGCGGGTCGCCGTACGACCAGCCCCCGCCCGGCTACGGCCCCGCCGGGTACGGCACGCCCGGCGCCGGCCCCGTCCCCGGCATGCCGCCGCTCGGCAGCTGGCCCAACCGGATCCTCGCCCGGCTGATCGACTACCTGCTGGTGCAGGCCGTCGCCGTCCTGCTGGTCCTGCCGTTCGCCTCCCTCTCCGACCGCTCCGGCTCGGCCGGCGCCTTCTGGCTCGCCTGCGGGCTCTACCTCGTCTACGAGGGCCTGATGCTCAGCCGGGACGGGCAGACCCTCGGCAAGAAGGCCATGAAGATCCGGGTCGCCATGCTCGTCGACGGCAACTCCCCGACACAGGCGGCCGCCTGGACGAGGGCGGCCGTCTTCATCGTGCCCGCCGTGCTCTGCTGCGCCGGGCTCTGGTGGCTGATCGACGGCCTGTTCGGTGTCTTCGACAAGCCCTACCGGCAGTGCATCCACGACAAGTCCGCGAAGACGGTGGTGGTCTCCACCGCCTGAACCGTCCGGCCCCCGCTCGTACCCGCCGACCGGCGCGCGGTGCTCCGCGCGCCGGTCGGCGGGTACGGGACCGGCGGCTCCGCCCGTCCGACCCGCTCGGTACCGTGGGCGCGACCGCACCACCGCTCCGCGCACCCAGGGGGAACCGCCGTGCCCATCCCCGCCGACTGGCCCACCACCGAGGCCGAGGCGCTCGCCGAACAGGAGCGCCTGCGCCCGCTCGTCCGGCCGGCCGGCGCCATCGGAGCCACCGCGGGCGATGGCACCGACGCCGGCGACGACCGGCTGATCGCCGGCGTCGACGTCGCCTACGACGACGCCCGCGACCTCGTCGTCGCGGCCGCCGTGGTCCTCGACCGCGCCACCCTCGCCGTCGTCGAGGAGGCCACCGCCACCGGACGCATCGCCTTCCCCTACGTTCCCGGCCTGCTCGCCTTCCGCGAACTCCCCGCCGTCCTCGACGCCCTCGCGGCCCTCACCCACCGCCCCGGCACCGTCGTCTGCGACGGCTACGGCCTCGCCCACCCGCGCCGCCTCGGCCTCGCCAGCCACCTCGGCGTCCTCACCGGCCTGCGCACCCTCGGCGTCGCCAAGACCCCGTTCACCTTCGACCACCGCGAACCCGGCCCCGCCCGCGGCGACTCGACCCCGCTCACCGACCCGGCCACCGGCGAGGAGGTCGGCCGCGCCCTGCGCACCCGTCCCGGCGTCAAGCCCGTCTTCGTCTCCGTCGGCCACCGCATCGGCCTCGCCGAGGCCGTCGAGGCCACCCTCGCCCTCGCCCCCCGCTACCGCCTCCCCGAGACCACCCGGCACGCCGACTCGCTCTGCCGCCGCGCCCTCGCCGCCGCGAGCCGGACGCCGGACGCGGACTGACGGCCCACCAGAGCACCGGCCCGTGTGTTAGACATGACTGGCTCACCAGAACCGTCAACGACACACTGCCCGGACGCACGGGGGAGGCGCCGCACGTGGCAACGGGGAACGGAACCGGATCGACCGGCGGGGCAGGACGCGGCTACCGCGTCGAGGTCGAGCAGCTGCACGCCTTCGCCGCCCAAGTACGCCTGCTGCTGGCCGAGTTCCAGCGTCATGCCGACGGCAACGCGACACACGGCCGCAGCGGCATCGGACCCAGCTCGCTCGGCACCTTCGCCGAGGCCACCGACCTGCACGGCCGCTACCAGACCATGCGCGACGGCCTGCGCGACGTCCTCAACCAGCTCCAGGACGCGGTCGACGAGGCCCAGAAGAAGGCCGAACTCACCGCCACCAACTACGAGGAGCAGGAACACCGGACCAAGACGAAGCTGAAACTCGGCGACGACGGCTGGTCCGTGGCCAACCCCTCCGCCACCAGCACCGCCGCCTACGCCGCGACCACCGCCCCGGCCCGGCACGACGACGGGAAGGGGGTCCGGTGACGTACACCGACTTCGGCGCCTACAGCCACGCCGAACTCCGCAAGATGGTCCAGGCCCTCAACCCCGGTGAGGTGATGGCCGCCGCCGACCCCTGGCGCCGCGCCGCGGACACCCTCAAGGCCATCCGCGCCACCCTCACCCGCGCCAGCACCGAGGCCGCCACCTCCTGGGAGGGCAGCACCAGCGACGCCTTCCACGCCCGCATGCTCCACCTCGCCACCACCATCAACACCACCGCCTCCTACGCCAACGACGCGGCCAACACCCTCAAGGCGATCTCCGAGGCGATGGCCAAGGCCAAGCGCGACATGCCCGAGGAGCCCAGCGGCTGGGCCCAGTTCAAGGACGGCGTCGGCGACACCTTCTCCTCCCTCTTCGGCGCCGACGATGAGGACGCCCGCACCGACATCGCCAACCAGAAGAAGTCCGAAGCCGCCACCGTCCTGCAGACCCTCGCGATGCACTACCGCACGGCCAGTCCGATGCTGAAGCCCCCACCACCCCCGGGGCCACCGGGCAAGGGCAGGGGCAAGGACGAATTCACGGAAGGCCCGGCCGACGACGCGGGCTCCAGCGGCTACGCGGCTGTGGGTGGCTTTCTCGGTGGGGTCGGTGTCGGCAACGTCGGCCCCGGCGCGGCGCCGGTGTACCGCCCGCGCGAGGGGGCGGTGGCGGATCCCCGGACGGTCGGCGCGGGACGCGCGAACCCGCAAGGGACGAGCCCGTCGTTCTCGAAGGCGCCGTCGGCTCCCTCCGACCCCGGTGTCAAGGGCGGCGTTGCCATGCCGCCACCCAAGGCCGCGCCGGCGAAGTTCGGCGCCGGGACCGTCGTGGACGGCGCGGCCGCCGTTCCCACGCCGTCGACATCCGGCGGGCCGCTGCCGTCCGGGGGGAGCGGTACGTCGATCCTTGGTTCGCCGGGGAACGGCGGAAACCAGACCCTGCCCAACAGCCCGGTCACGCAGCCCGTCGCGCCGCAGGGCGGCAACGGCGCAGGTAATTCCCACCCGAGCGGGATCCCGCAGTCCTTCGGCCCGGCTGTCAGGCAGGGACAAGGGCCCGGCGCCGGGTGGAACGGGCAGGTCGCTTCGGAAGCCGCGCGCGGTGGCCGCGAAGGGACTCCGGGGAGGTCCGGGGCCGGCCGCAGCGGTGTGGTCTTCGGGGCCGAGGGCATGTCAGGGGCGAGTGGTGGCGGCAGCGTCGGCGCGGGCGCCGACCGTGGCAGGGGCACCCTCGAGGGCAAGGCCGGTCGAGTCGGTGGCGCGATTGTCGGTGCCGAGGACCACTCAGGCAGGAGCGGCGGTGGCAAGCAGGCCTTCACCGAGGGCGGTTCGGGCGTGGGAGCGCGCGGACGGATCCGGCCGGAGACCGGTGCGGGCAGCCCGCTTGCGCAGACGCCCATGGTTCCGCTGGGTGGCGTCGACCGGGGCCGGAGGGACGACGAGAGGAAGCGGAGCCGTCCCGACTACCTCGTCGAGGACGAGGAGACCTGGGCGTCGGACGACCCGGTCAATCCGAACGTGGTGGAATGACGCCCGGCCTGCGGGTCTTGGGCCGATCGATCGGGTGCCCTGCGGCCGTCCAGGCTGCAGGGCGGCCTCTGTGCTGAGTGGGGTGGCGGGACTTGAGGAGCTGGCGTCTTGGCCGCAGGGCGGCTGTGCTGATGGCCGGCGCACTGCTGGCGGCCGTGGGCACGGGTCCTGTCCATGCCGAGAATGTGCGCGATGCGCAGTGGCCCCTTGTGACCTACCGGGCGGAATCGGCGATCTGGCCCGTCTCGCAGGGAGAAGGTGTCACGGTTGCCGTCGTCGACAGCGGCGTGCTGAAGGAGCACCAGGACTTGACGGGGCAGGTCCTGGCCGGAGTGGACCTCACCGGGGAGAAGACCGACGGGACGGTGGACACCAACGGCCACGGCACCGGGATGGCGAGTCTCATCGCGGGCCACGGCCACGGTACCGGGGCCGGCATCGTGGGCCTGGCACCCAAGGCCAAGATCCTTCCGATTCGGATCGATCTGACTCAGGAGTCACCCTCGGACCAGTCGGACATCGCCAGGGCGATCCGCTATGCCGTTGACCACGGTGCGAAGGTCGTCAATATGTCCATCGGAGGGCCTTCCGGGGCCGACCCCGACGAGCGTGCGGCGGTGAAGTACGCGATGGACAAGGACGTTGTCCTGGTGGCGAGTACGGGCAACGACGGGGACAAGGGCGCTTCCGTGGACTATCCGGCCGCCTTCCCCGGGGTCGTGGCGGTCGGCGCGGTGGACCGCAACGGGCTGATCTGGAGCAAGTCGAGCTCCGGTCCCGAGACGACCCTGGTGGCGCCGGGCGCGGAGATCCCCCGGGCAGGTGCCAAGTCGACGAGTTCGCAGGGCGTCGCCAACGGCACCTCCGACGCCACCGCCTACGTCTCCGCCACCGCCGCGTTGATCCGGGCGAAGTACCCGGAGCTCTCCGCCGGGCAGGTCATCAACCGGATGATCAAGAGCGCCACCCCGCCCGCCGACGGATCGGCGGTGCCGAGCGAGCGGTACGGGTACGGGGTGCTGTCGCCGGCGAAGGCGCTGGAGGTGAATCCGGCGGTGGACGGGGGGCCGCGGGAGAATCCGCTGGCCGGGCGGGCGGAGGCGAAGGGGGGCGTGACCGCCTCGCCGAGCGAGGAGGAGTGGGAGTCGCCGCCTCCCGTGACGGTGCCGGTGACCGCGGAGAACCGCGGCGTGAAGTGGGTGCTGATGGGCACCGCGGTGGTCGCCGGAGTGGTGCTGGTGGGCGTCGTGGTGGCGGTGCTGCTGGTGGTGCGCGGGCGGCGCCGGCGGGCGCGGGCCGCCGCGGCGGCGGCGCACCAGGCCTATCCGCCGCCGCCGCAGCAGTGGCCGCCCTATCAGGGGTGAGCGGCGAGCCACTCGGGGCGCAGGGCGGCCATCTGCAGGACGTCGTGGTACGCGCCGCCCCAGAAGTGGGCCTGGCGGGCCCGGCCCTCGTGGCGGAAACCGGCCTTCTCGTAGGCGCGGACGGCGCGCGGGTTGTAGGCGTAGACCTCCAGTTGGACGCGGTGCAGGCGGACCGTCCCGAAGGCGTGGCGCAGCAGCAGCACGGTGGCCTCGGTGCCGATGCCGCGGCCGGTGCTGCCGGGGGCGAGGGCGATCCGGAAGTGGGCGGAGGCGTTGTCGGGGTCGACGTCGTTGAGCGCGAGTTCGCCGAGGAAGCGGCCGGTGGCCCGGTCCTCGACGGCGAGGTCGAGGCGGTCGGGCTGCTCGGGGCGGGTGGCGCACCAGTCGCGGATCTCGTCCTCGGTGAAGACCCGGCGGGTGCCGGTGAGGCGGTTGGTCTCCTCGTCGTCGGTGGACTCCCACATGGGGCCGGCGTGCCGGGCGGAGAGCGGGACGAGGGTGACGGTGGCGCCGGGCAGGGTCGGCTTGCGGGCGAGCGCGCCGGGGTCGAAGGCGGCGTGGGGATCACGGGCGGAGGTCGGCATGCCGGTCAGGATGGACCGGAGCGCTCCGTTCCCGCCAGTGAATTCGCCCGCCCTTCCCGGGGCCGCAGGTGCCGCTGCCGGCCGAGTCGGGCCGGTCGACGGGACCGGACGGCGTTATCAGCCGAACGGAGTACGCGGAGAGCCCCCCAAGGGTGGATGACGTGTTGACGCCGCCCGCCGGGCCGCCGGGGGCGGCGGGGCTGGCAGGATTTCGGCGACCGCTGGCGCTGACGCCGCTGGTGGGGGGCGGTCCCGGGCGGCCATCCTGGGCGCATGAGCACTTCCGAGCACATCAGCGGCACGGCCGGCGACGACGCGATCGTCCCCGACACCAAGGACTGGACGTGGGTGCTGGAGCGCCCCTGCGCGGACTGCGGGCTGGACGCCGGGGCGATCGGCCGCGAGGACGTGGCCGGGATGATCCGGGCCAACGCGGCGGCCTGGGCGGGGGTGCTGGCCGGCGATCCGGCGGCGCTGCGCCGCCGGCCGCGGCCGGAGATCTGGTCCGACCTCGAATACGCGTGCCACGTCCGGGACGTCTTCCGGCTGTTCCAGGTCAGGCTGGCCCTGATGCTGGACCGGGACGACCCGCTGTTCGCCAACTGGGACCAGGACGAGACGGCCGTCGCCGAGCGGTACGGCGAGCAGGATCCGGCCGTGGTGGCGGGGGAGTTGACGCAGGCCGCAGAGGTGCTGGCGGCGGCGTTCGAAGGGGTGACGGGCGCGGGGTGGGAGCGCACCGGCAACCGCAGCGACGGGGCGCGCTTCACGGTGGAGTCGTTCTCCCGCTACCTGGTGCACGATCCGGTCCACCACCTGTACGACGTCACCGGTGAGCGGGTCTGAGGGGGCCGGCGAGGGTGGTCACCGGCTCACGGGCGCCCGCTCGTGCGGCTCACCAGCCGGAGGCCTCACGCAGCATGGTGCGGCGCAGGCGGCCGGCCACGCTGGCGGTGTCGGTGCCGATGACGTCGGCGATCTCGGGCGCGGCGAGACCGACGACGTAGTGCAGGATGGCCAGGTCGTCGTCGGCCGGGCGGGCCGGGCGGTCCTGGGTGTCGGGACGGCCGGAGGGCAGCCCGTTCTGCCGGGTGTGGTCGCCGACGGTGTCGCGCAGGATCTGCCAGGCGTGCGCGGTGGGGTTGGAGCTTCCCAGCAACTCGCGCCACTGCACGGCGATTTCGGCGAAGGCCTGTTGGACGGCGCCGGCCGCGCGGTCCGGGTCGGGCAGCCAGACCCGGGCATAGCTGAGGTACCGCGGTCGGTGCAGCTCGCAGAACGCCGCGAACTCCAGCGGTACGGCGGGTTCGCCGGGCCCCGGAGGCGGCTCGGCGGTGCTGTCATGACGTTGGGTCATCTCGGCTTCTCGGCAAGTGAGATGGGCTTCTGACGGTCGATCATCTGTGCTCACTCTACGGTAGGCGCTCGGTGCGCTGGGTTACCAATCGGCTGGATTGCCCGGAAGGCGCCGCCGCGCGGCCGGTTCCGGCGGTGGCCGGGTGGGGGGTCGGCGGGCGGTGCGGCGGTGGCGGACGGGCGGGGAGTGGTGCGCAGTGGTGTCAGAGGCGTGGACGCGGAGCTCCGTGGCCGGTCAGCGGGGTGATCCGGCCGGTGGTGGCAGCCGTTCGGCGCGCCACCGCAGAGGGTGTGATGTGCCACCGTAGGCGGTTCGGCGGTTCTCGTCCACGCCTGCGGCGCGAAGCCGCGCCCGCACCACCGGGCGCACCACCGTGCACGCGCCGCCCGGTCCTCGCCGGACCGTGCCGGGCTGCGGCGATGCCGCGAGCGGGCCGTTCGGCGGCGCCCCCGGGCGGGGGCGGGGTGGTGGGCCGGCCCCGTCGCACGCGTCCCGCGTGCCCGGCCCTTCGTCGGCGGATCGCCGTGTACGAGACGAAAGTTGACGAACTGTCAGGAACTCGCCCGGCGGCTCTCCGCCGGGACGGCCCGGTCGTCCGGTGTGGTGCCGCGGGCGAGCTGGGCGGGGAAGGCCTCGACCGCCCGGCGGCGGGCGAGTCGCGCGGCCGCCGCAGCCGCGGCCCCTGCGGCCCCGGCCGCCTCCGTGGCGGCGGTCAGCCGCTCCCGCTCGTGCTCGCGGCCCCGGGCGTTCGCGCCCTCGTGCGGCGCGGTCGCGTGCTCCACGTCCTCGCGCCCGGCGTCCTGCCGGATTCCCTCGATCGTCTGGACTTCCCCGGTCTCCTCGGCCTTCTCGATCTCCTGGGTCTGTTGGGCCAGTTGGGCCTCCTGTTCCTCGTGGGCCGTCTGGTGGGCCGCTTCCTGCGCGGCCTCGTGCGCGGCCTCGTGTGCGGCTTTGGTGGCGCTGCGGAGGCGGGCCGCTCCGGAGCCCCGCCGGGCCCGCCCGTCGGCCGTGCGCGCCGCGTGTTCCTCGGCCACCTGTCTAGCCGCCAGGTAGGCCTGGACGGCCGCCATCCCGTAGACGGGCTGGATCAACTGGTGGCCCTTGAAGAAGGGGCGGGCGGGGGCGAACCCGGCGGCGACCACGAGGTCGCGGATCTCCGCTATCTCCGCCTCGCTGCGCGCGGTGAAGCGGACCTCCCAGCCCTTCTTGTAGGTATGGCCCTGTGCGCCGCTGCGGCGGGCCGGGTCCGGCCGGCGGACGTATCCGGGCAGGCGTCCGAGCCGGAGCTGGGCCGCGCGGAGGCCGGCGGTCTCGTCACGTGACATGTACTAAGGGTAGGCAATCCGGCGGGCTGGAGTGACGCCCGGAGGTGACTTCGCCGTATGTGCTTGATCACGCAGGGTCAGACGGCCTGGTGGCTGATCAATGATGATCGAGTATGACAAGCGACTGATCGCCCATTCCTCCGAATGGGTGAGGGTATGAGGACTTTAGTGCGGCCTGATCCCGGTTTCGCGACGGTTGGGTAACAGTGCGTCAGGCGGCCGCGACTCGTTCCGGGCCGTTGGGGATGGTGTCGGCATGAGCTACCGGATTCCCACGCCGCCGCCGTCCCTGGAGGAACTGGCGCGCCGTCAGCAGAACGTCCTCACCGCCGGCCAGCTGCGCGCCCGTGGTGTGCCGGCCCGGATCATCAGCGAGCACTGCCGCCGCGGCGGTCCCTGGCAGCGGCTGCTGCCCCGGGTCTACCTGCTGCAGTCCGGCGACCCCTCGCCGGAGCAGCGGATGTGGGCCGCGCTGCTGTACGCGGCGCGGAACGGCCGGGAGGGCGGCCGCGCCGAGGGCGCGGTGATCACCGGGGCGGCCGCGCTCGCGCTGTACGGCTTCGCCGCGGTGCCCCGGCTGCCCGCCGTCACCGGGGTGGACGTGCTGGTGCCCCGCCAGCGGCGGCTCAAGGACGCCGGCGAGGTGCGGATCCGGCGCACCGAGCGGGAGCTGGTGGCGCGCTCGGTGCACGGGCTGGCCTGCGCGCCGGTCGCCAGGGCGGTCGCCGACGCGCTGCACGAGTGGACCTCCGAAGGCGCGGCCGGCGGGCCGGCCCCGGTCCGGGAGGTGCTCGGCGAGGCCGTCCGCCGCCCCGACCTGCGCTGCACGGTGCGCGAGCTGGCCGCCGAGCTGGCCGAGTCCGGACTGGTCTCCGACCTGCGGGTGCGGGCCGTGCTGGACGGCCTGCTGGCCGCCGAGCGGGACCGCTCGCTGGAGCGGATCGGCGAGCTGGTCGACGAGTGGCTGCTGCCCGTCCCGCTGACCGGCCCGGAACTGCGGATGCGCGGCGGCACCTACGTCGCCGTCCCGGACCTCTACTGGCCGCGGGCGGGTGTCGCGGTCGAGGTCGACTCGGAGCTGCGCAGCGTCAGCGAGGGCGAGGCGGCCTGGATGCGCGGCGGCCAGCACCGGATGGAGTACCTGGGGGTGCGGGTGGTGTACGTCTCCGGCGCGCGGCTGGCCGAGGACCCGGACGCGGTCGGCGCCGAACTGCGCGAGGCGTTCCGGCTGGGCGGGACCGACGTGGTGGAGCTGCTGGTCACCGAGCACTGAGCGTCCGGAACGGCGGGCACCGCCCAGGACGGTGCCGGCGCCCGGGCTCAGCCCCCGACGACCGGCGTGCCGACCAGCTCGACCCCGGCCGCCCGCAGCTCGTCCAGGGCGGCGGCGGTGGTCGGCGCGGCCACCCCGGCGGTGAGGTCGAGCAGCACCCGGGTGGTGAACCCGGCCCGCACCGCGTCCAGCGCGGTGGCCCTGACGCAGTGGTCGGTGGCGATGCCGACCACGTCCACCTCGGTGACCTGCCGCTCGCGCAGCCACTCGGCCGGCCCGCGGCTGTTCTCGTCGACGCCCTCGAAGCCGCTGTACGCCGCCGCGTAGGCGCCCTTGTCGAAGACCGCCTCGATCGCGCCGGAGGTGACGGACGGGGCGAAGTTGGGGTGGAAACCGACCCCCTCGGTGCCCGCGACGCAGTGCACCGGCCAGCTGTGCACGTAGTCCGGCTCGTCGGAGAAGTGGTCGCCCGGGTCGATGTGGTTGTCGCGGGTGGCGAGGATGTGCCGGTAGCCGGGCGCGGACTCGGCGATGAGGTCGGTGATCGCGGCGGCCACCTCGGCCCCGCCGGCGACGGCCAGGCTGCCGCCCTCGCAGAAGTCGTTCTGCACGTCGACGACGATCAGTGCCCGGTGCATGGCTGGCATTCCTCGGTCTGGTGGGGTCCTGCGGAGGACGGGGGGAGACGGTGCGAGGGGGCCTCACGTCCGTACGGGGGAACTCTACGGTCGACTGTAGGCAGTGGCATCCGGAGGCGGAAGGCCCGGGGCGCGCCCGGGGCCTTCCCCCGTCCACGAACCGTCACGGGGCCGGTGGGGCGTCACACGTGCAGCTCGGTCGCCAGCACCGGGTCGCCCTTGGAGAGCTGGGTGGCCGACAGCGGCAGCGCCGCCCGGGCCCGGGTGTGCCGCTCGCGCGCGGCCTCCAGCGGCTCCCGGCCGATCACCTCGCCGGCCTTGATCAGCGGCACCTGCACCAGGTGCGGCGCCAGGGCGTCCGGGACGGTCCCGGTGCCGACGACCTCGGCCTCGGCGACGCCGTCCGCGTCCGGCCGCCGGGCCGCCCACTTGCGCCCGCCGATGCTGGTCTTGCCGCCGGCCGCGCGCTTGGCGACCGGGACCAGCGGGCCGTCCGGCCCGGCGGCGCGGGCGACCAGCTTGTAGACCATCGCGCAGGTCGGGTCCCCGCTGCCGGTGACCAGGCTGGTGCCGACGCCGTAGCCGTCCACCGGGGCGGCGGCCAGCGCGGCGATCGCGTACTCGTCGAGGTCGGAGGTGACGATGATCCGGGCCCCGGTGGCGCCGAGCTCGTCGAGCTGGCGGCGGACCCGGTGGGCGAGCAGGGTGAGGTCGCCCGAGTCGATCCGCACGGCGCCCAGCTCGGGGCCGGCCACCTCGACGGCGGTGCGCACCGCCTCGCGCAGGTCGAAGGTGTCGACCAGCAGGGTGGTGCCCCGGCCCATCGAGTCGATCTGCGCCCGGAAGGCGTCCCGCTCGCTGTCGTGGACGAGGGTGAAGGCGTGCGCGGCGGTCCCGGTGGTCGGGATGCCGTAGGTGAAGCCGGCCTCCAGGTCGGAGGTGGCGGCGAAGCCGGCCACGTACGCGGCGCGGGCGGCGGCGACGGCGGCCCGCTCGTGCGCGCGCCGGGCGCCCATCTCGATCACCGGCCGGCCACCGGCCGCCGAGGTCATCCGGGAGGCGGCGGCGGCGATCGCCGAGTCGTAGTTGAGGATCGAGAGGATCACCGTCTCCAGGATCACCGCCTCGGCGAAGCTGCCCTCGACGGTCAGCAGCGGCGAGCCGGGGAAGTAGACCTCGCCCTCCGGGTAGCCGTGGATGTCGCCGGTGAACCGGTAGTCGGCGAGGAAGCGCAGGGTCTCCTCGTCGACCACGTCCTGGTCGGCGAGCCAGTCGAGCTGGGCGGAGGTGAAGCGGAAGCTCTCCACGGCGTCCAGGACCCGGCCGGTGCCCGCCATCACGCCGTAGCGCCGGCCGGCGGGCAGCCGACGGGTGAACACCTCGAAGACGGAGCGGCGGTGCGCCGCCCCGCTGCGCAGGGCGGCCTGCAGCATGGTGAGCTCGTAGCGGTCGGTGAGCAGCGCGGTCGAGCCGGCCGCGGGCACGGAAGTGGCGTCCATGCGGATGATGCTACTACCCCTTAGCGTCAATGTGACGATTTCTCGGCGCGGTGATCCGTCCAGCGCGTCGCGGGCACGGGGGCGGAATCGCCCGCAGGTCCCCCGGATGGCAGCATGGGGCTGGAGGGGCACGTGGAGACCACGTGACGGCCGGGTGGGAGCCACCCGGGAACCGAACTGAGCGGCAGGAGGGAACCGGCGGTGAGTGTCGCGCCCGTGGAGATCGAGCGCCCGGAAGTCGAGGGCGTACCCGTGACGGAGCCGGACACCCCGTGGGTCACCATCGTCCACAACGATCCGGTCAACCTGATGAGCTACGTCCAGTACGTCTTCCAGGCCTACTTCGGCTATCCGCGGGAGAAGGCCCGGAAGCTGATGATGGAGGTGCACACCAAGGGCCGGGCGGTGGTCTCCAGCGGCTCGCGCGAGGAGATGGAGCGCGACGTGCAGGCGATGCACGGCTACGGCCTCTGGGCGACCCTGCAGCACGACTGACCGCACGACCGGCCGCGCGGGCGGCCGAGCGGCCGATGCCGCGGACCACTGGAACCGACGAGGACGGGCTGACCGATACCGATGGCTGGGTTGTTCGAGAGTGCCGGCGGCGGGGGCGCGGTGCTCGCGCTGGACGAGCTGGAGGTCTCCATCCTGCGCTCGCTGGAAGTGCAGATGCTGGAGCTGATCGGCCCCGGTCCGGGCGGTGAGGGCGACGGGTCCGGCGACCCGCTGGCGGCGCTGTTCGCCGAGGGGCCGAGCAAGGCGCCCGACGACCCGGCGCTGGCCCGGCTCTTCCCGGACGCCTACGGGGACCCGGCCCGCCCGGCCGACGAGGAGTCCCGGGAGGCCGCCGGGGAGTTCCGCCGTTACACCGAGCTGGACCTGCGGGCCCGCAAGCGCGAGGACGCCCTGCAGGTCGTCCGGGCGCTGGACGGCCTGGGCGGCGAGGGCGGCCTGGTCAACCTGGACGCCGCCGCGTGCCTGCGCTGGCTGGGCGCGCTCAACGACCTGCGGCTGACCCTGGGCGTGCGGCTGGAGGTCACCGAGGACGACGAACAGGGGCTGTACGACCTGCCGGACACCGACGAGCGCAAGCCCCTGGTGATGGCCTACCTGTGGCTCGGCGCCCTGCAGGAGTCGCTGCTGGAGGCGCTCACCGACTGACGCCGGGGCCCGTTCCCGGACCGAGTCTCCCCCGTTCGGGGCAGGCCCCGGCCCCTCGTCCGCATGCCGGACGAGCGGCCGGGGCCTTTTCGTCCAAAACGGGCGAAACCCCATCAGGGCATGCTCAAATATCGCTCAGATGGACACCGGTATCCGGACCGTGCGTGGTACGACTGCTCCCCCGCGAGTCCCATCCGCGACATCCCCTCCAGGACGGTGCAGCATGACCGAACAGCTCTACGACGAGGTCGTCGACGCCAGGCCGGACGAGGAGGGCTACCACCGGGGCCTGGGCAGCCGCCAGATCCAGATGATCGCGATCGGCGGCGCCATCGGCACCGGCCTCTTCCTCGGCGCGGGAACCGCCATATCCAAGTCCGGCCCCAGCCTGATCCTGTCCTACGCCGTGGCCGGCGTGGTGATCTTCGCGATCATGCGGGCGCTCGGCGAACTGCTCACCTACCGGCCGGTGGCCGGCAGCTTCGCCGAGTACGCGCGGGAGTTCCTCGGGCCCTTCGCCGGCTTCGTGACCGGCTGGACGTACTGGCTCTTCTGGGTTGTCACGGGCATGGCGGAAACCACCGCCGCGGCCGTCTACGTGAAGTTCTGGGCACCCGAGATCCCGCAGTGGCTCTGCGCGCTCTGCTTCCTGCTGCTCCTCTACGGGGCCAACCTGATCTCGGTGAAGATCTTCGGCGAGATCGAGTTCTGGTTCTCCATGGTCAAGGTCACCGCGATCATCGGCATGATCCTGATCGGCGTCGGAGTGCTCACCCTCGGCTTCAGCGACGCCGGCGACACCGCGTCGGTCACCCACCTCTGGCAGGACGGCGGCTTCTTCCCCAAGGGCATCGGCGCCACCGTGATGACCCTGCAGATCGTCATGTTCGCCTACCTGGGCGTGGAACTCGTCGGCGTCACCGCGGGCGAGAGCGAGAACCCGAAGAAGACCCTCCCACGCGCCATCAACACCCTGCCGTGGCGGATCGCGCTGTTCTACATCGGCGCCCTGGTCGTCATCCTCTCGCTGGTGCCGTGGACCGAGTTCCAGCCCGGCGTCAGCCCGTTCGTCGCCACCTTCGGCAAGATCGGCATCCCCGCCGCCGCCGGCATCATCAACTTCGTGGTGCTCACCGCCGCGCTCTCCTCCTGCAACTCCGGCATGTACTCCACCGGCCGCATGCTGCGCGACCTCGCCCTGCGCGGCCAGGCCCCCGGGCGGCTCACCCGGCTCAACGGCCACCGCACCCCGGCCGCCGCGATCACCGTCTCCACGCTGCTGATGGGCGTCGGCGTGGTGCTCAACTACCTCGTCCCGGCCAAGGCCTTCGAGTACATCACCTCGGTCGCCACCGTCTGCGGCCTGTGGACCTGGGCGATGATCCTCGTCTGCCAGATCCGCTACCGCAGGGCCTGGCAGGCCGGCCACCTGCCGCCGCCCAGCTTCAAGGCCCCCGCCGGCGTCTGGAGCAGCTGGGCCGCGCTCGCCTTCCTGGCGCTGGTGGTCGTGCTGATCGGCCTGGACGCCGACAACCGGATCTCGCTGTACGTCTTCCCGGTCTGGGCCGTGCTGCTGGTCGCCGGCTACCGGGGGCTCGGACGCCGCGCCCCCGAGGCGGTGCACGCGGTCGCCCACGACCACCTGCACGTGCCGGACGGCGGCGGCAGCGACCCCCGCTGACCGCCCCCCGGACGCCCCGGCGGCCCGCCGCCGGGGCGTGGCTATCCTGGCGCCATGCTGACCATCACCCGAGAACTGCGCGACGCGATCGTCGCCCACGCCCGCGCCGACCACCCGGACGAGGCCTGCGGCGTGGTCGCCGGACCGGAGGGCAGCGGCCGCCCCGAGCGGTTCATCCCGATGCTCAACGCCGCCCGCTCGCCCACCTTCTACGAGTTCGACTCGGGCGACCTGCTCAAGCTCTACCGCGAGATGGACGACCGCGACGAGGAGCCGGTGATCGTCTACCACTCGCACACCGCCACCGAGGCCTACCCCTCGCGCACCGACGTGAGCTACGCCTCCGAGCCGAACGCCCACTACGTCCTGGTCTCGACCGCCGAGGGCAACGGCCCCGACGACCCGTACCAGTTCCGCTCGTTCCGCATCGTGGACGGCGTGATCACGGAGGAAGACGTCCAGGTCGTCGAGGCCTACCCGGCCTGACCCGCACCCACCTGGGCGGGGCCCGCCGACCGTCCGCGAGCGGTCGGCGGGCCACTGCCGTTTCCGGGCGGTCTCGACATGGGGGACGGACTCATCCGCATCCCGAGACGGGCATGGAGGAGCGGGGCCGGGAATCTATACGATGAGCCCATGCGTTCCGTCGATGTGAGCACTCAGGCCCCGGGCACCCGCCTCGTGGCGCGCCTGCACATCGACCTGTGCCGGCTCGCCAGCGCGATCTGTCCCGGCACGCCGGCGCGCTCGCGCTGAGCCGCCCGCCGCGGCCCGCAGCGGAGATCCCCGCCCCGGGCCGCAACGCCCTGCCGCGCCCGCTGCGGCCCACCCACCTCACGACTCGCACAGGAGCGCACCCATGGCCATCGAGGTCCGCATCCCGACCATCCTCCGCACCTACACCGACGGCGCCAAGGCCGTCGAGGGCACCGGCAGCAACCTCGGGGAACTCTTCACCGACCTCGACGCCCGTCACCCGGGCATCGCCGCCCGCCTGCTGGAGGGCGGCGAGCTGCGCCGCTTCGTCAACGTCTACCTGAACGACGAGGACGTCCGCTTCCTGGAGGGCATCTCCACCGCCGTCGCCGACGGCGACAGCGTCACCATCCTGCCCGCCGTGGCCGGCGGCGCCCGGTAGGCCCGGCCCCGCCACCCGCCGCCCCGTCCCGCGCACCGCCCGGGACGGGGCGGGTCCGCCCGTACCGATCCCGACCGCCGCCCGCCGGAGGACCCCTTGCGCTACGACAGCCCGCTCGAAGCCGTCGGCAACACCCCGCTGGTGCGCCTGCCCCGGCTGTCCGCCGCGGTGCCCGGGAACACCGAGGGCCTGGTCACCCTCTGGGCCAAGCTGGAGGACCGCAACCCCACGGGCTCCATCAAGGACCGCCCGGCGCTGCACATGATCGAGCGCGCCGAGGCCGGCGGCCGGCTCACCCCCGGCTGCACGATCCTCGAACCCACCAGCGGCAACACCGGCATCTCGCTGGCCATGGCGGCCAAGCTCAAGGGCTACCGGATGGTCTGCGTGATGCCCGAGAACACCAGCGAGGAACGGCGCGAGCTGCTCCGCATGTGGGGCGCCGAGATCATCTCCTCACCCGCCGCCGGCGGCTCCAACACCGCCGTGCGCATCGCCAAGGAGATCGCCGCCGAGCACCCCGACTGGGTGATGCTCTACCAGTACGGCAACCCCGACAACGCCGGCGCCCACTACACCGGCACCGGCCCCGAGATCCTCGCCGACCTGCCCACCGTCACCCACTTCGTGGCCGGCCTCGGCACCACCGGCACCCTGATGGGCGTCGGCCGCTACCTGCGCGAGAAGGTCCCCGGCGTGCGGATCGTCGCCGCCGAGCCGCGCTACGACGACCTCGTCTACGGCCTGCGCAACCTCGACGAGGGCTTCGTCCCCGAGCTGTACGACGCCGAGGTGCTCACCACCCGCTTCTCGGTCGGCTCCGCCGACGCCGTCCGGCGCACCCGCGAACTCCTCCAGGAGGAGGGCATCTTCGCCGGCGTCTCCACCGGCGCGATCCTGCACGCGGCGATCGGGGTGGGCCGCAAGGCCGCGCAGGCCGGCGAGCGCGCCGACATCGTCTTCGTGGTCGCCGACGGCGGCTGGAAGTACCTGTCCACCGGCATCTACACCGCCGAGTCCACCGAGGCCGCCGTCGAGGCGCTGCAGGGCCAGCTCTGGGCCTGAGGCCCCCGCCGGGCGGCGGGGGCCGGGGATTTGTCCGCACCGTGCTCCCGGTTCGTCACGGTACGACCACGGTGTCGGGTCCGGGGCCGGGATCGCCCGGCGCCCGGAAAGGCTGGCCACGAACGTCCCCCACGCACCAGCGGAGGTGACCCGTGAGCCGCAGCACCGACCTGTGGTCGTACACCGAGATCGCCCGCCACATCAACGTCCAGCCGGAGACCGTGCGCACCTACCGGCGGCACGGCCTGCTGCCCGAACCGGACCTGCTCGACGCCGCCGGACACCCTCGCTGGTACCCCGACACCATCCGCGCCTGGGCCCGCCGGCGCCCCGGCCGCCGCTGACCCGCCCACCGCGGCGCGCCCGCCCCCGTCTCCCCGGCGTTCTGGTGATTCCAGCCACAGCACGGCACGGAGACGGGGGCAAAGTGCCGGTCCGCCCTTACCCTCGACAACACGCGCAGGGCAGCGCCTCCGGCCGGTACTCCCGGCCCGCTGTCATGACCAGCGGCAGCCAGGACGTGTCGGGGCGGAGGGGCTCGGATGAAACTGACCGTGGTGGGGTGCTCGGGGAGCTTCCCGTCGGCCGACTCGCCGTGCTCCAGCTACCTGGTGGAGGCCGACGGCTACCGCGTCGTGCTCGACCTCGGCAACGGGGCGCTCGGCGCCCTGCAGAAGTACGTCTCGATCTACGACGTCGACGCCGTCCTGCTCAGCCACCTGCACGCCGACCACTGCGTCGACCTGTGCGCCTACTGGGTCGCCCGCAACTACCGGGCCGAGGGCTGCCCCGATCCGATGCCCGTCTACGGCCCGGCCGGCACCGCCGCCCGGATGGCCCGCGCCTACGACATGCCGGAGAACCCGGGGATGAAGGAGGTGTTCGAGTTCCGCACCCTCACCCCCGGCCGCTTCGACCTCGGCCCGCTGCGGATCGACGTCGCCCAGGTCAACCACCCCGTGGACGCCTTCGCCTTCCGGCTGGAACACGACGGCCGCAGCCTCGTCTACTCCGGCGACACCGGTGAGAGCGCCGAACTCGTCGAACTGGCCCGGGACACCGACCTCTTCCTGTGCGAGGCCGCCTACCTCGACGGCCGCGACACCTACCGGGCGGTCCACCTCAACGGCCGCGAGGCCGGCGAGCACGCCACCGCGGCCGGCGCCCGCCGGCTCGTCCTCACCCACATCCCGCCGTGGACGGATGCCGAGGTGAACCGGCGGGACGCGGCCGCCGCCTACGCGGGACCGGTCGACATCGCCCGGGCCGGCGCGGTCTACGAGGTCTGACCGCTCACTCCACGTACGTCAGCCAGTGCCGGTAGCGCCCGTCCGCGCCGCTCACCGCCGCTTCGTAGGACGCCCGCAGCCGATCCGTCAGCGGTCCCGGGGCCGCCGGAAGCTCCCGGTCGTCCAGCGAGCCCACCGCCACCACCCCGGCCGCCGTGCCGCACACGAACACCTCGTCCGCCGCGTACAGGTCGGAACGCAGCAGCGCCTCCACCCGCACCGGCACACCCAGGTCGCGCGCCAGCGTCAGCACGGTGTCCTGGGTGATCCCCTCCAGGGCGCCCGCACTCGTGGGAGGCGTGCGCAGCACCCCGTCGCGCACGACGAACACGTTCTCCCCGGTGCACTCGCTCACCGCGCCGTCCGGGCCGAGCAGCAGCGCCTCGTCGTACCCCGCGTCGGTCGCCTCCCGGCGGGCCAGCACCGAGTTCAGGTACGGCCCGGTCGCCTTCGCGGCCGGCGGCACCGCGTTCGGGTCGGTGCGCCGCCAGCTGCTCGTCTTCAGCCTGATCCCGCCCCGCCCGTCCGGCAGCTGGGAGTGCCACTCCCAGCTCGCGATCGCCGTGACGGTCGGCGAGGACCGCATGTCCAGGCCCATCGCGCCGTAGCCCAGGAAGGCGAAGTGCCGCAGGTAGCAGGACCGGTGACCGTTGGCCCGCACCAGGTCGACCGTGGCCTTCGCCAACTCGTCCACACCGTGGGGGAGTTCCATGCGCAGCATGCGCGCACTGCGGTCCAGCCGGCGAAGGTGCTCGGGCAGCCGGAACACGGCCGGGCCGTCCGCCGTGGCGAACGCCCGGGTGCCCTCCAGCACCCCGGTGCCGTAGTGCAGGCCATGGGTGAGGACGTGCGTGGTCGCCGAGTGCCAAGGCACCAGCGCACCGTCCAGCCAGATCGTCGAAGCTTCGGGAAGAGCCGTCATGTCCGCCATCCTGACCACCCGACCGCCTCCGGTCAGCGCCGCGGCCACTGCCGGAACCGGCCATGACCAGGAGCGGAAGCGACCCGTCTCGCAGGGTGGAAGCCCCGCACGGATCCGCGCCGGGCGTCAGTAGGCTGCGCCGATGGAGAGCCCCGCAGACCCGGACGCCACCCGGCTCTACGCCCGCCTGCTCGCCGAACCCGGCCGCCCACCCGGCGAGTTGTTTCCCGACTGGGACGAACGGAGGCTCGCCGCCGCCACCGCCGAACTCCTCGGCCTCGGCCTGCTCCAGCCCGCCGCGGGCGGCCCCGCCCCAGGGCCCGCCCCAGGGCCCGGTCCCGGCCACGCCGCGGTGTCCGTGGACACCGCCGTCCGGCAACTGCTGTTCGACGCCGACCGGCAGGTCGCCGACCTCGTCGGGGCCCTGGACCGGGCCCGCGAGGCGGTCGACCGGCTGCACACCGGCTACCTGCCCGTGCAGGAGCGCCACCGCGCCGGCAGCGCGCTGGAGGTCGTCCGCGGCGCCGACCGGATCGCCGCCCTGCTGGAGGACGCCGCCCGCGGCGCCCGCGGCGAGGCACTCTCGCTGCGCCCCGGACAGGACCTCTCCGGCCCGGCCCTCGCCGGCAAACTCGCCCGCGAACGCCTCGCCCTCGCGCACGGCGCGGCCCTGCGCGCCGTCCACCCGGCGGCCGCGCTGCGCCGCCCTGCCGTGCTCGGTCACCTCCGGGAGCTGACGGAGGCCGGGGCCCGGATCAGGGTGGCCCATTCGCTGCCGCTCTGGCTCATCGTGGTGGACGCCCGGCTGGCGATCCTGCCCGCCCCGGGGGCCGGGCCCGGCGGGGACGCCCCGGTCGCGGAGGCGGCCGTGGTGGTGCGCGAGCCGACCCTGGTCGCCCTGGTCGCCGAACTGTTCGAGTACTTCTGGTCGGCGGCCTGGACGCCGGCCGAGCTCCTGTCCGGCGGGACGGGGACGCCCGGCCGGCACGCCGAGGTGCTGCGACTGCTGGCGGCCGGGCGGACCGACGCGGCGATCGCCCGCAAGCTGGAGCTCTCCGAGCGCACGGTGCGCCGGCTGGTCGCCGAACTGACCGCCGACCTGGGCGCGGAGAGCCGCTTCCAGGCCGGCGTGCACGCCGCCCGGCTGGGCCGGGTCTGACGGCGGGGCACGCCGGCCGCGGCGGTGTGGGGTGGTGTCAGGGCCGGCCGGGGACCGGCAGGCCGAGGTGGTCGCGCAGCGTCGTCCCGGTGTACTCGGTGCGGAACACCCCGCGCTCCTGGAGCAGCGGCACCACCCGGTCGACGAAGTCGTCCAGGCCGCCGGGGGTGAGGTGCGGGACGAGGATGAAGCCGTCCGCGGCGTCGCTCTGCACGTGGTGGTCGAGCTGGGCGGCGACGCTCGCCGGGGTGCCGATGAAGCTCTGCCGGCCGGTCACCTCGATCACCAGCTCGCGGCTGCTGAGCCCCTTCTCGGCGGCCACCGCACGCCACTTGGCCGCGACCTCCAGCGGGTCGCCGAGCGAGGTGCGGCCCTGGACGAGGCCCGAGTCGCGCACCGGGTCGACGGCCGGCAGCGGGCCGTCCACGTCGTGGCCGGAGAGGTCGACGCCCCAGATCTGCTCCAGGTAGTTGATCGCGGTGGCCGGGCTCACCTGGGCCCGGCGGATCGCGGCGGCGCGCTCGACGGCCTCCTCCTCGGTGTCGCCCAGCACATAGGTGACCCCCGGCATGATCTTCAGCTCGTCGGGCTTGCGCCCGTACGCGGCCAGCCGCCGTTTGACGTCGGCGTGGAAGGCCTGGCCGGCGGCCAGTGTGGAGTGCCGGCTGAAGACCACGTCGGCGGTGGCGGCGGCGAACTCGCGGCCCTCGTCGGAGTCGCCGGCCTGGATCACCACCGGGTGGCCCTGCGGTGGGCGCGGCACCGAGAGGGTGCCCTCGACGTCGAACTGCGGGCCCTGGTGGCGGACCGTTGCGGTGCCCGCGGCGTCCCAGAACTCCCGGGCGAGCGCGACCGTCTCGGCGGCCCGGGTGTAGCGGTCGGCCCGGTCGAGGTAGCCGCCGCGGCGGAAGTTCTCGCCGGTGAAGGCGTCGGAGGAGGTGACCACGTTCCAGGCGGCGCGCCCGCCGGAGAGGTGGTCCAGGGAGGCGAACCGGCGGGCCAGTTCGTAGGGCTCGTTGAAGGTGGCGTTGACGGTGGCGGCCAGCCCCAGGTGGGTGGTGACGGCGGCGAGCGCGCCCAGCACGGTGATCGACTCGGGGCGGCCGACCACGTCCAGGTCGTGGATCCGGCCCTTGACCTCGCGCAGCCGCAGGCCCTCGGCGAGGAAGAAGAAGTCGAAGCGGCCGCGTTCGGCGGTCGCGGCGAGGTGGCGGAAGGAGTCGAAGGCGATCTGGCTGCCGGAGGCCGGGTCGCTCCACACGGTGGTGTTGTTGACGCCGGGGAAGTGCGCGGCGAGGTGGATCTGCTTGAGCGGACGGTCCGTCATCGGGTCACCTCGGCGTGGGCGGCGGGGGCGGGGGCGGCGATGGTCGCGGCGAGCGCGTAGCGGCTGGCGGGGCGGGCCAGGCCGAGGTGCTCGCGCAGGGTGCGGCCGGTGTAGCCGGTGCGGAACAGTCCGCGCTCGCGCAGGGCCGGCACGACGCGGTCGGCGAGCGCGGCGAGGTCGCGGGCCGGATCGGCGGGCACCAGGTGGAAGCCGTCCACCCCGCCGCCGCCCTCGGTGATCTCGCCGAGCAGGGCGTCCGCCGCCGGTTCGTCGGGGAGCGCGGCCGGGATCCGGGCCAGGATCCGCAGCGCCTCGCCGCCGCGCAGCCGCAGTTCGGTGGCGGCGGTGAGCCGGGTGGCCCGGTCGGGGGCGTCGAGCAGGACGACGTCGGCGTAGCGGGCCGCGGTGTCGACCCGGGCGCGCCCGCCGGGGGCGGCGTCCGGCGCGAGGTCGGCGGCGGCGACGCCGACCGCGACGACCGGGCGGCCCTGCGGCGGGCGGGGGGTGATGGAGGGGCCGCGCACGGAGAAGTGCGGGCCCTCGAAGTCGATGTGGTGGAGCTTGGCGCGGTCGACGAAGCGGCCGGTGGCGGTGTCGCGGATCTCGGCGTCGTCCTCCCAGCTGTCCCAGAGCCGGACGGCCACCTCGGCGGCGTCGGCGGCCTCGGCCCAGAGCTCGTCGGCCGGGGCGGTGCCCTTGCGGCCGAAGGCCCGGGCCTCGGCCTCGGTGTCGGAGACGCCGACCAGCCAGCCGGCCCGGCCCTCGCTGACCCAGTCCAGGGTGTTGACCGAGATCGAGGTGTGGAACGGCTCGGTGTGGGTGGTGGTGACGGTCGGGACCAGGCCGAGGCCGCGGGTGACCGGGGCGAGCCGGGCGAAGGTGGCGAGCGCGTCCAGCCGGCGCGGTTCGGGGGTGTAGGAGTCGTCGAGGGTGACGAAGTCGAGTGCGGCCCGTTCGGCGAGCCGGGCGAGGGCGGTGAAGTGGGCGGCGTCGACGTGGCCGGGGCTGTCGAGGGCGGCGGAAAGGTGCAGCTGGCGGGGCATGGGTGGCCTTGACTTTCCTGGGACGGAAGCGGTGCGTGCGGCGCTCGCGCACCGGCCCGTGCCCCCGTTGTCCCCGGGCGGGGACGGGGCGGGCGGGTGCGCGCGGGCACGGGCCGGCCCGCCCGGGACGCGGGCGGGCGCGGGTGACGGGGTGGTGCGGGGGCCGGGGCGCGGCGGGGACGTCAGCCGGGCGGCGGCGGGAACGCTCGGGTCAGCCGCGACACGCCGCGGACCACACGCGACCGAAGTCGATGTGGCTGCGGGTCACCAGCAGGCGGGGGGCGTTCACCGCTTCAGTTGACCAGCGCGTCCGTGTGTTCGTCAACCACCGTCTCAGCGGGCGGCCGCCGCCGCGGACACCCGGACGGGCACGCCCGGGCACGCGAACGGCCCCGCCCCGCCACCCGGGGAGCGGGTGGCGGGGCGGGGCCGTGAGCGGCGTGCGGTGGTCTTCGGGCGTCAGGCCTTGGTGACGTCCTCGATCTCGTCGTCGTCCTCGCGACCGGGGGTCTTGATGTCGAACTTGATGATCGCGAAGCGGAAGAGGAAGAAGTACAGGGCGGAGAACGCGAGGCCGATCGGGATGATCAGCCACGGGTCGGTGGCCAGGTTCCAGTTGAGCAGGTAGTCGATCAGGCCCGCCGAGAAGCCGAAGCCGTCGTGCACGCCGAGGGCCCAGGTGACGGCCATCGACAGACCGGTGAGGACGGCGTGGATCACGTACAGCACCGGGGCGATGAACATGAAGGAGAACTCGATGGGCTCGGTGACGCCGGTCACGAAGCTGGTCAGGCCGACCGAGATCATCATGCCGAGGACGGCCTTGCGGCGCTCGGGGCGGGCGCAGTAGGCGATGGCCAGGGCGGCGGCCGGCAGGCCGAACATCATGATCGGGAAGAAGCCGGACATGAACTGGCCGGCGGTCGGGTCACCGTGGAAGAAGCGCGGGATGTCGCCGGTCCAGGTGGTGCCGGAGGCGTCGGTGAAGCTGCCGACCTGCTGCTGGAAGAAGGTGTTCAGGAACTGGTGCATGCCGACCGGGATCAGCAGGCGGTTGGCGACACCGTAGATGCCGGCGCCACCGGCGCCGAGGCCGGTCAGCCAGTCGCTCGCGTTGGTCAGGCCGGTACCGATCGGGCCCCAGACCAGGCCGAACACGACACCGAGCAGGGTGCCGACGAAGGCCATGATGATCGGCACCAGGCGGCGGCCGTTGAAGAAGCCGAGCCAGTCGACCAGCTTGGTGCGGTGGTACTTCTGCCAGATCACGGCGCTGAGCAGGCCGACCACGATGCCGCCGAAGACGCCCGGGTCCTGCGGCTTGCCCTTGGGCAGGGCGGCGGTGACGGAGCCGTCCATCGGGAAGGCGGTGAGCACGTTCTTGTAGACCAGGAAGCCGACCAGGGCGGCCAGCGCGGTCGAGCCGTCGGCCTTCTTGGCGAAGCCGATCGCCACACCGACGCAGAACAGCAGCGCGAGGTTGGTGAAGACGGCGTCACCGGCGGTGGCGAACACCGTGGCGACCTTCCCCCAGCCGAGGCCGTCCTTGCCGAAGACGTCGTCCTGGCCGAGGCGCAGCAGGATGCCGGCGGCGGGCAGCACGGCGACCGGCAGCTGGAGGCTGCGGCCGATCTTCTGCAGACCCTGGAGCGTGTTCTGGCCGAACTTCTTTGCGGGGCTGGGTGTGGCCGGAGCCGTGGCGGGCGCCGGTGCCTGCGCAGACTGACTCATGGGGGTGGGTTCCTAACGGCAAGGGCGGATCGGTCGGGGGAAGGTGCACAGGGGGCCGAACCGCGAACTGGTCTACACCACACGTGGTGTAGACCAGTTTTGTAGCACGGGCGGAGGAGACGGGGAACCCTCGAAAGCGCCGCAGATGGGAAGCGCTATGAAATCGAAACCTACTTGCGGATCAACGATCTTGATTACCCGTCGTGATTGGGATTTTGGCTATTTGCGCAACAAAAAGCCGGGGCGGCCGAGGACTCCCCGGCAGGTCACCGGCGGGGTGCCGTCGGCTCGTCACGCGCCCGGCTCCGGCGTTCGCACCGGGACCAACGACCCGCCCCGGATATGCCGAAGACCCCCGGACCGGGGGTCCGGGGGTCTTTTCGGATTCGCCGTGGTGACGCTGGGTTTATGCCTTGGTCACGTCCTCGACCTCGCTCTCGTCCTCGCGTCCGGGCGTTTTCAGGTCGAATTTCACGATGATGAAGCGGAACAGCGCGTAGTACACGGCGGCGAAGCCGAGGCCGATCGGAATGATCATCCAGGGCTTGGTGGCCAGGCCCCAGTTGATCACGTAGTCGATCAGGCCGGCCGAGAAGCTGAAGCCGTCGTGCACCCCGAGCCCCCAGGTGACCGCCATCGACGCGCCGGTCAGCAGGGCGTGCACGCCGTACAGCGCCGGGGCGATGTAGGCGAAGGAGTACTCGATCGGCTCGGTGACGCCGGTCACGAAGGAGGTCAGGCCGACCGAGAGCATCAGGCCGTAGATCTCCTTGCGCCGGTGCGGCTTCGCCGCGTGGGCGATGGCCAGCGCGGCGGCCGGCAGGGCGAACATCATGATCGGGAAGAAGCCCGACTGGAACTGTCCGGCGGTCGGGTCGCCGCCCAGGAAGCGCGGGATGTCGCCGTGCACGACGGTGCCGTCGGGCTTGGTGAACTCGCCGAACTGGAACCAGACGAAGGTGTTCAGCAGCTGGTGCATGCCGATCAGCAGCAGGGCCCGGTTGAACACGCCGAAGATGCCCGCGCCGGCCGCGCCCAGGTCGGCGAGGTTCTGGCTGAACGAGTTCAGGCCGCGGCCGATCGGCGGCCAGGCCCAGACCGCCACGACGGCCAGCAGCATGCCGACCAGGGCGGTGATCATCGGCACCAGGCGGCGGCCGTTGAAGAAGCCCAGCCAGTCGACCAGCTTGGTGCGGTGGAAGCGCACCCAGAGCCAGGCCGACATCAGGCCGAGCAGGATGCCGCCCAGCACGCCCGGGTTCTGGTACGTCGCGGCCGCCGCCTTCGCCGAGGTGTAGTCCACGCACTGGTCGCTCACCAGCACGGTCGGCGGCTTGCAGTCTTCCGGGAAGGCGTGCACCACCTTGTAGTAGACGAGGAAGCCCACCACCGCGGCCAGCGCCGTCGAGCCGTCGGCCTTCTTCGCCATGCCGATCGCCACACCGACGCAGAACAGCATGGGCAGGCCGAGCGAGGAGTCCAGCAGCGCGCCGCCGGCCGCCGCGAACACCTTGGCGACGTTGTCCCAGCCCAGGCCGTCCTTGCCGAAGACGTCGTCCTGCCCCAGACGGTTGAGGATGCCGGCGGCGGGCAGCACCGCCACCGGCAGCTGGAGCGAGCGGCCCATCTTCTGGAGGCCGCCGTAGAAGGTGTGCCACCACGTGGTCCGCGGTGCTGTGGCGCCTGCCGAACTCATCCTTCGCCCTCCGGGTGCAGTGGCCGGCCGCCGGCCCCCGCCGGGAGCCTCGGGCGGGGACCGGGAACACCCGGGGCCCTTCCTGCGTTCATCGGGGTACACCTATATTGGTGTAGACCACTTTGGGACGCAGGCGGCGCGCCGGGAGACGGCCCCACTGCTCGTCATCCTCGGACGCCGATCCGCGGCATGCGCGCCGGAGTGGGCCAAAAGTGGACTAACGTGGCATATCGGTCCGGCTCGGGTCATGCTGGTCGCGCTGCTCCGGCAGCGTGCCACGGCACGACCGACCACTGACCCCGCGTCACCGCGACCGAGGTCACCGCGCAGGACGGCACCCGGCAGAGCAGCCGACGGGCCGAGACAGAGGGAGAAAGCAATGGCCAGCAAGGCTGAGAAGATCGTCGCCGGTCTGGGCGGCATCGACAACATCGAAGAGGTCGAGGGCTGCATCACCCGCCTGCGCACCGAGGTCAAGGACGCCTCCCTGGTCAACGAGGCCGCGCTGAAGGCCGCCGGCGCCCACGGCGTCGTGAAGATGGGAACCGCGATCCAGGTCGTCATCGGCACCGACGCCGACCCGATCGCCGCCGACATCGAGGACATGATGTGAGCTGAGCCCACCGGGCTCGCGCACCCCGGCCCGCCGACCCCTCCGGTCGGCGGGCCGCGGCACGTCCCGGCACCGGCGGCGGCCCGTCCGGGCAGACCCGGACGCCTCGGGACGCCTCAGGACGCCTCGGGGCGTACCCGGACCACCCGCCGCAACCGACTACGCTCGGTGCCTATGTCACGCATCGACGGCCGCACCCCCGACCAGCTCCGTCCCGTCACCATCGAACGGGGCTGGAGCAAGCACGCCGAAGGCTCCGTCCTCATCTCCTACGGCGACACCAAGGTGCTGTGCACCGCCAGCGTCACCGAGGGCGTCCCGCGCTGGCGCAAGGGCAGCGGCGAAGGCTGGGTCACCGCCGAGTACTCCATGCTCCCGCGCGCCACCAACACCCGCGGCGACCGCGAGTCCGTCAAGGGCCGCCTCGGCGGCCGCACCCACGAGATCAGCCGGCTCATCGGCCGCTCGCTGCGCGCCGTGGTCGACCACCGCGCCCTCGCCGAGAACACCATCGTCCTCGACTGCGACGTCCTCCAGGCCGACGGCGGCACCCGCACCGCCGCCATCACCGGCGCCTACGTCGCGCTCGTCGACGCCGTCTCCTGGGCCCGCGAGCGCAAGCTGCTGCGCGCCAAGGGCAAGCCGATCACCGGCGGCGTCAGCGCCGTCAGCGTCGGCATCATCGACGGCGTCCCGATGCTCGACCTCCAGTACGAGGAGGACGTCCGCGCCGAGACCGACATGAACATCGTCTGCACCTCCGACGGCCGCTTCGTCGAGGTCCAGGGCACCGCCGAGGGCGCCCCCTTCGACCGCGCCCTGCTCGACCGGCTGCTCGACCTCGGCACCCTCGGCTGCGCCGAGCTCGACGAGGTCCAGCGCAAGGTCCTCGGCGAGCTGGAGGGCTGACACCGGCGAGCCGGCGCCGGCGGGCCGCCCCTTACCTCCTGAGGGCGCGGTTCCGCTTCGGTTTCCGGAAATCACCGGCTCCGGGCACGGCCGCTGTACAGGCCGGGCCCGGAGCCCGTACGGTTCCCGCAGCACCCGATTGCGGGAACCGCGCACCCCTCAGCGCGCGTCCTTCCCTTCCGGATACCCCGCGCACCCAGGAGGACCGGATGCCCCAGAGCATCGCCCGCCCCACCATGCTCGCCGTGGCCGGCCTGATCGCCATCCTCCCGCTCAGCGCGGTCAGTTGCTCCGCCGCCCAGAAGGCGATCGACTGCGGCAACACCGCCGTCAAGATCACCGGCGACATCAACGAGGTCAGCAACGCCTACAGCAACGCGAGCAACGACGCGGCCGCCGCCGGGCAGGCGCTGCAGAAGCTGAAGAACGACCTCGACCAGCTGGGCAAGAACTCCAAGGACACCGACGTCGCCCAGGCCATCACCGACCTCGGCACCCAGGTCGAGAAGGTCCAGCAGGCGGTCAACAACAAGCAGGTGCCGGACTTCAAGCCGCTCGGCGACGCCGCCTCGAACCTCACCAAGGTCTGCACCGGCTGAGGCGCCGACCGGGGCGGCGGCCGGGGCTCCGGCTGACGCGGGATCACACCGTTTGCTCGGTTTAGGGTGGTTCCATGACCACTCGACTCATCCTCGCCACCCGTAACCAGTACAAGGTCGCCGAACTGCGCGACATCCTCGGCGATGCCGGCCTGGACGTCGAGCTGGTCGGCGCCGACGCCTACCCGGAGATCCCCGACGTCCCCGAGACCGGCGTCACCTTCGCCGAGAACGCCCTGCTCAAGGCACACGCGCTGGCCCGCGCCACCGGCCTGCCGGCCGTCGCCGACGACTCCGGCCTGTGCGTGGACGTCCTGAACGGCGCGCCCGGCATCTTCTCCGCCCGCTGGTCCGGCAAGCACGGCGACGACCGCGCCAACCTCGACCTCCTGCTCGCCCAGCTCTCCGACATCGCCGCCGAGCACCGCGGCGCCCACTTCTTCTGCGCCGCCGCCCTCGCCCTGCCCGACGGCACCGAGCGCGTCGTCGAGGGCCGCCTGCTCGGCACCCTGCGCACCGCCCCGTCCGGCGACGGCGGCTTCGGCTACGACCCCGTCCTCCAGCCCCTCGGCGAGACCCGCACCTGCGCCGAACTCACCCCCGCCGAGAAGAACGCCATCAGCCACCGCGGCCAGGCCTTCCGCGCCCTCGCCCCGGTCGTGAAGGACCTCATCGCCTGACCCCCGCGCACCACGGCAATGGCCCACCTGCCTTTGATTTGAAGGCAGGTGGGCCATTTTGCTTGGTACGCCCGGTGGGACTCGAACCCACGACACTGCGATCCTAAGTCGCAGCCCTCTAGCCAGCTGGGGTACGGGCGCACGTCGGCACAAGCCTACCGGCTGCCGGGGGCGCCGATGACAGGTTTGCGGTTCCGTCCGCAGTACGTCGGGGTGACGGCGTGGCAGTTCGGGCAGAGCAGCCGGAGGTTCTCGCGCCGGTTGTCGAGCCAGTCGCCGTTGATGTGGTCGACCTCCAGCGTCAGCGGACGTCCGCGCCAGGACGGCGGGGTGCCGCAGCCGGAGCAGGCGTCCGGTGTGCCGATGTGGACGAGCATGGCCCGCAGCCGGTCGCCGGGGACGCGGTGGCTTCCGGGCGGCAGCGCCACCAGGAGGGCGTCCGGACGGACCCGGGGCCCTGTCCGCGCGCCCCGGTTGTGGGCCGACCCGGTGAAGTGGCCGGTGTCCAGTCCGTGACGGGCGATGACGTTCTTGACGAGCTTGCGCGCCCCGCCGCTCTCGGAGAGGCCGAGCGCCCGGATCACGCCGGCGATGCTGGACTGTTCGCGGACGGCCGTGATCACCTGCTCGTCCCGGACCTCCCCGCGGAAGTGCGAGGTGTCGATGCCGAACTCGGCCAGTCGCCGCTTCATGTAGGAGTACGCGCTGTCGTACGGCACCACGCCCAGCTCGCGCAGCATCGCGCCGATCCCGGTGCTCCTCGCGGCGGCCTCGGCGAGCTGCTCCCGGGTGTAGGTCCGGCGCTCGTACGCGGGCCGGCCGCCGGTGAAGTGCGAGGTGTCGATCCCGTAGTGCCGCAACCGCTTGCTCAGGTAGCTGTGCGTGCCGCCCGCCAGCGGCACGCCAAGCCTCCTCATCATGTCGTTGACGCTGGACGACTCGGCGGCGACCGCCGTCAGCAGGTCGCGGGTGTACCTGACCGCCATGACTCTCCCCTTCGGGCTCGCGCGTGCCCGTCCCCCGTCCGGGTGAACGATCGGTGAGGCGTTCGGTTACGGGGGTGGTGCCGGCGGGGGCCCGGGTGGGGGGTGGTCGGCATGCGGAGGAGTGCGGGGGTGGCTGGGGTGTGGGGGGTGCCGGGTGACCGTCGACAATCAGCCGTTCGACCGGGGATGTTGGGGAATTGATTACCAATTGGTACAGACCTATTGACCTATGTGGTTCAGACCACATAGCTTCGGCGCCAATCTGCTTTCCCCCACGTGCGTGCTCCCCCACAGGCACGCGCCGACACTCTGCCCGGAGGACCGAGTGTTGATCCGATCCTCGGCGGAGCGGCGTCCCACCGCTGCCCGTCGTTCCACGAGCCCGGCGGCCCGCGCCGGCCTGGCCGCGATGGCGGGTGCGGCGATGGCCGGCCTGCTGGTGGCCACGCTGGGCGCGGCGCCTTCCCAGGCGTCCGCCGCCGTCGACAACGCGGCCTGTCGCCCCGACGGCCTGTACGCCACGCCCGGCGTCGACGTCCCCTACTGCAGTGTCTACGACACCAACGGCCGCGAGAAGATGGGCGCGGACCACCAGCGCCGCATCATCGGCTACTTCACCAGCTGGCGCACCGGCCAGGACGGCACCAAGCCGTACCTGGTCAGCGACATCCCGTGGGACAAGGTCACCCACCTCAACTACGCGTTCGCCCACGTCGGTTCGGACAACAAGCTGTCGGTCGGCGGCGACAACGCGCAGAACCCGGCCACCGGGATGTCCTTCCCCGGCGTGCCCGGCGCGGAGCTCGACCCGTCGCTGCCCTACAAGGGCCACTTCAACCTGCTGACGAAGTACAAGAAGCAGTACCCGAACGTCAAGACGATGATCTCGGTGGGCGGTTGGACCGAGACCGGCGGGTACTTCGGGGACGACGGCAAGCGCGTCAACTCCGGCGGCTTCTACTCGATGACCGTCAACCCGGACGGCAGCGTCAACCAGGCGGGCATCGACACCTTCGCCAACTCGGCCGTCGACTTCATCAAGAAGTACGGCTTCAACGGCGTCGACGTCGACTACGAGTACCCGACCTCGATGAAGGACGCGGGCAACCCGCTGGACTGGCAGATCGCCAACGGCAAGCGCGGCTCGCTGGCCAAGGGCTACGCGGCGCTGATGAAGACGCTGCGCGAGAAGCTGGACCGGGCCGGCGCCGCCGACGGCAAGCACTACCTGCTCTCGGTCGCGGCCCCGTCGTCCGGCTACCTGCTGCGCGGCATGGAGACCTTCCAGATCGCGCAGTACCTGGACTACGTCGACATCATGTCGTACGACCTGCACGGCTCCTGGAACAAGTACGTCGGCCCGAACGCCGCGCTGTTCGACGACGGCAAGGACGGCGAGCTGGCGGCGGCCAACGTCTACGGCACCGGCCAGTACGGCGGCATCGGCTACCTGAACGCCGACTGGTCGTACCACTACTTCCGCGGTGCGATGCCCGCCGGCCGGATCAACGTCGGCCTGCCGTACTACACCCGCGGCTTCAAGAACGTCCAGGGCGGCACCAACGGTCTCTGGGGCACCGCCGCGGCGACCACCTGCCCGGTCGGCTCCGGCCTGACCTCGTGCGGTGACGGCGCGGTCGGCATCGACAACATCTGGAACGACAAGGACGACGCGGGCAAGGAGTCCCCGGCCGGGTCGAACCCGATGTGGCACGCCAAGAACCTGGAGAAGGGCATCGTGCCCGACTACCTCTCCAAGTACGGCGTGACCGACACCGCCCTGCAGGGCAGCTACGTGCGCAACTACAGCTCCACCCTGGTGGCGCCGTGGCTGTGGAACGAGACCAAGAAGGTCTACCTGTCGACCGAGGACGAGCAGTCGATCGCCGCCAAGGCCGACTACATCGTCAACCAGGGTGCCGGCGGCACGATGATCTGGGAGCTCGCGGGCGACTACAAGTGGGACGCCACCGCCAACGGCGGCAAGGGCCAGTACGTGCCCGGTGACACGCTGACCACGCTGATGTACGACAAGTTCAAGGCGGCCTCGCCGTACGGCGCGACCCGCTCGACGATCGCGCTGCCGCAGCAGACCCTGCCGATCGACGTGTCGTTCACCAACTTCGCGCTGGGTGACTCGAACTACCCGATCAACCCGAAGATCCACATCGTCAACAACTCGACGACGACCCTGCCGGGCGGCACCGAGTTCCAGTTCGACTACAGCAACTCGGCCCCGGGCAACGCCAAGGACCAGTCCGGCTTCGGTCTGACCGTGATCAAGCAGGACCACTCCGGCACCGGCAACGTGGGCGGCCTCAAGGGCACCTACAACCGGGTCTCGGTGAAGCTGCCGGGCTGGCAGTCGCTCGCGCCGGGCGCGTCGATCGACATGGACTTCGTCTACTACCTGCCGGTGTCCACCCCGTCCAACTGGACGGTCAACGTGGGCGGCACGCTGTACGGCCTCAAGGGCGACCTGACCCGCGGCGCGGTCGACGGCGGCACGACGCCTCCGACCACCCCGCCGACGACGCCTCCCACGACGCCGCCGACCACGCCTCCCACCACCCCGCCGACCACGCCTCCGACCACGCCTCCCACGACGCCGCCGACCACGCCGGCCGGCTGCGCGGGTGCGCCGAGCTGGGACGCGGGCACCACCTACGCCACCCCGACCAAGGTCTCCTGGAAGGGCCACTACTACCAGAACAAGTGGTGGACCAAGGGCGACGACCCGAGCGCCAGCGGCTCTTGGGGTGTCTGGAGCGACCTCGGCGCCTGCTGATGACAGCGGTCGCCTGAGGTGAGAGACGGCGGTGGCGGTGCACCCGGTCGGGGGGTGCGCCGCCACCGCTGCGTCGTCGTGTCTCCGGGCCTACTTCTCGATGTCGCCGCGCATCGTGGCGAACAGGGCGGCCGCCTCCGCCGGGGTGGTCCTGGGGAACAGCGCGACGCCGGCCGTGGAGGCGTCGGACCAGCCGCAGACGACGTCCGTGGTGGGAGCCTCCGGCAGCTTGAGGCACTCCAGCGAGCCGCCGAGCGGGCCGGCCGCGAACGGGGTGGCGGTGGTCGGCTCGCCGGTGGAGCCGTTGCGCAGGGCGTAGTCGATCATGCCGCGCCAGAGGTGCTCGCGGCGCTTGGCCGGGTCCTCGGGGATGTTGTCGACGGCGATCAGCAGGATCCGGCGGCCGGAGGTCTGGCCGGGGCGGTCGAAGTCGGCGAGCACCATGTGCATGTTCTCGCGCATCTCGCCCGGGTCGACGGCGACGTCGGAGACGGCGTCCTTCCCGGTGGTCCTGGCGAGCCCGCCGGCCGTCCGCGCGTCGACGACCCGGCGCTTTCCGGCCGGGGCGGAGGGCTTGGCGGAGCCGCTCGCGGAGCTGCCGGCGGCGCTGCTCGCGGGTGCGGAGGCCGGTGCCGTGGCGGGCGCCGTCGCCGGTGCCGAGGCGGCCGGGGTGGCCGGCGGCGGTACGGCGGTGTCCTCGTTCTCCGGCCCGCAGGCCGTCAGCGCGAGCGCCGCGACGATCGCGCCAGCGACGGCGACACGGGCGGTGGACACGGATCTGGCACTCTGCACGGCTCTACTCCTGGGGCGGGAACGTGACCCGGGCGGCTGGCGCCCGGTGAGCAGAACGCTAGGGGGTGCGGGCCCGCCGCCGACAGGTCCCGGGCAGAGCGCGGACAGCACCGGGACACGGCGGTGACGAAACGTCACGCGCCGCCGCCGTGCCCGGGCGTCGCGTCAGGCCGCGGCGACCTTGAGGTCGCGCAGCAGCTTGGCGACGTGGCCGGTCGCCTTGACGTTGTACAGCGCGTGCTCGACCTTGCCCTGCTCGTCCACGATCACGGTGGAGCGGATCACGCCGGTGACGGTCTTGCCGTACAGCTTCTTCTCGCCGAACGCGCCGTAGGCCTCCAGCACCTTCTTCTCCGGGTCGGAGAGCAGGGTGACCTTGAGGTCCTCGGCCTCGCGGAACCTGCCGAGCTTCTCCGGCTTGTCCGGCGAGATGCCGATGACGTCGTAGCCGGCCCCGGAGAAGACCTCCAGGTTGTCGGTGAAGTCGCAGGCCTGCTTGGTGCACCCGGGGGTGAGCGCGGCCGGGTAGAAGTAGACGATCACCTTGCGGCCGAGGTGGTCGGCGAGGGACACCTCGTTGCCGTCGGCGTCGGACAGGGTGAAGGCGGGCGCGGTGTCACCGGGCTGGAGACGCTCACTCACGGGTTTCTCCTGGTGCTGGACGGGCGGTCGTACCACGGCAAACCTACCTCCGATGGTGGGTGGGGCCGCGCGGCTGCGCGTGGTAGCTGACACACTGGGTCAGTCGCACAGGACGAACATCAGTGAATGGGGTGGCCCGAGTGGGCGAGGCGAGCAGTACGGACAAGTCGGCGCGGACGACCGCCCAGATCGAGGCGGACATCGCCCGGACCCGCACCCAGCTGGCGGCGACGCTGGACGAGCTCGCCGTGCGGGTGCACCCGACCACCATCTCCGCCCAGGTGAAGGCGAAGGCCGTGGCCGCCGTCGAGGAGAAGGCCGGCCGGGCGTACGTGGCCGCGAGCGGGCTGGTGGAGCAGGCCCGTGCGCAGTTCGTGGACGAGAAGGGGCAGCCGCGCAAGGAGCGGATCGTCCCGGCCGCGCTGGTCGGCGTCGGCCTGGTGCTGCTGGTCGCCTCGGCGCGCCGGCGCCGCAAGGGCTGAGCGGCCACCGCACCTCCGGGCCGGGCACCGCGTGCCCGGCCCGGTGCCGTTCCCGCCGCAGGACCGGGCTGGCGTCACACGCCGCGCCCGGGGGCGGTACCTTCGGGGTCGTGAGTACGAACGACGAACCGACCCAGCAGTCCCTCTCCGCCGAGGCCGACTCGCCGCGTCACGACCGGCTGGGCGAGAAGCTGCCGATCAAGATGCTGCACGACCGCGTGCTGGTGAAGACCGAGGCCGGCGAGGGCGAGCGCCGCTCCACCGGCGGCATCCTCATCCCGGCGACGGCCGAGATCTCCAAGCGCTGCGCCTGGGCCGAGGCCGTGGCCGTGGGACAGAGCGTGCGCTCCGTGGAGCCCGGCGACCGGGTCCTCTACGACCCCGAGGACAAGCTGGAGGTCGAAGTCCGCGGCGCCACCTACGTCCTGCTGCGCGAGCGCGACCTGCACGCCGTGGCCGCGATGCGCTTCGGTGACACCGAGGGCTCGACGGGTCTGTACCTCTAGCCGCCGTACGAGGTCCCGCCGGTCGTCCTGTCGCCCGACCTCTGAGCCCCGGGGAGCCGGTCATGGTCAGCAGTGGAGTGGAGATCGGCGACGCCGAGCGCCGGGCGCGGCTGGGGCGGCGGCTGCTGCTGGCGCCCGGCGGGTGGGCGGCGCGGGTGGAGGAGGTGGCCGACGCGGTCGTCGGGCTGCACGCCTCCGACCCCGCGACGGTGTACCTGTCGGCGTGCGCGCGGCTGCGCGAGCCGTCGGCGGGCGAGGTGGAGCGGGCGCTGTACGAGGACGTCTCGCTGGTGAAGCTGCTGTCGATGCGGCGCACGCTCTTCGCGGTGACCGAGGAGTTCGCGCCGTACGTGAGCGCGGCGGCGGCGCGGCAGATCGCGGCCAAGGAGCGGGCGACCCTGGTCAAGCACCTCGCGGAGTTCGCCGAGGGCTGGGACGAGGTCCGGCTGGCGCGCACCGAGCGGGCGGTGCTGGCGGCGCTGGCGGCGCGCGGTGAGGCGACCACGGCCGAGCTGGGCGCGGACGTGCCGGCGCTGCGCGAGACGATGCTGATGTCGGTGGGCAAGCCGTACGAGGCGAAGCAGAGCGTGGGGAGCCGGCTGCTGCGGGTGCTGGCCTCGGACGGGCACGTGCGGCGCTCCCGGCCGCGTGGGTCGTGGCTGAGCAACAGCTATCCGTGGGCGCCGGTGGCGCCGTGGCCGGACGTGCCGGTGCGGGAGGCGAAGGCGGAGGTGGTGCGGCGCTGGCTGGCGTCGTACGGGCCGGGCACCGTCGAGGACGTGAAGTGGTGGACGGGCTGGACGCTGGGGGAGGTCCGGAAGGCGCTGGCGGACGTCGGCGCGGTGGAGGTGTCGCTGTCCGGCGGCGCGGTGGGCCTGGTGCTGCCGGGGGACGAGGGGCCGGTGGCGGAGCCGGAGCCGTGGGCGGCGCTGCTGCCGGGGCTGGATCCGGCGGTGATGGGCTGGCGCGGCCGGGACTGGTACCTGCGGCCCGGGGACGTGCCGGCGCTGTTCGACCGGGCGGGGAACGCGGGGCCGACGGTGTGGTGGTGCGGCCGGGTGGTCGGCGGCTGGGCGCAGCGGGCGGACGGCGAGGTGGTGTGGCGGCTGTTCGGGGACGTGGGGGCCGAGGCGGGGGAGGCGGTGGCGGCGCAGGCGCGGCGGTTGGCGGGCTGGTTGGGGGCGGTCCGGGTGACGCCGCGGTTCCGGACGCCGTTGGAGCGTGAGCTGGTGGCCTGAGGCGTCGCGCCTGCGTGTCGCCTCGGGCGTCACGCCGGGGGCGGGGTGCCCGGTTGGGCGCCGGCGGGGGGTTGGGCGGTGCTGGGGCCGGGGCCCGGGGTGCGGGTCGGGTCGGGGGCCTTGCTGGGGGCGGTGGTCGCCGGCTGGGCGGTGGGCCGGTCGGTGGTGGGCCGGGTGCTGGGGGTGGGCTGAGGCTGGGTGGGTTCCTGCGCGGCGGGTGCCGTGGGGGTGACCGGTTCGGGGGCGGCGGTGGGCCGGGTGGGCTCCGGGGCGGGGACGGTCGGCTGCCGGGGGGTGAGCGGCGCGGCGGGGGCCGCGGGTGCGGCCGGGGCCGCCGGGGTCTGGGCGGTGCCGTCGCGGCCGCCGGGGGCGTGGGGGGAGGGCACGGGGGCGGTGGGGGCGGCGGACGAGGTGGCGGTGGAGGTGGCGGTCGGGGTGCCGGTGGGTCCGCCGCCGGCCGGGCGGCCGTTGCCCTCGCTGGGTTCGAGGTCGAAGCTCTGGACGGGGGTGCCGTCCAGGACGGCGCTCATGTACGCGGTCCAGATCCGGGTGGGGAAGGCGCCGCCGTTGATCCGGGCGTAGCCGGCGGTGCCGGCCAGCGGTTCCTTGGCGTGGGTCTTCGGGTTCTCGCGGAAGAGGCCGACGGTGGCGGCGAGTTCGGGGGTGTAGCCGGCGAACCAGGCGGAGAGGTTGGCGTCGGTGGTGCCGGTCTTGCCGGCGGCGGGCCGGCCGAGGTCGAGGGCGGCGGCGCCGGTGCCGCGGGTGCTGATGACGTCGCGCAGGACGTCGGTGACGGCGTCGGCGGTGCCCCGGTCGAGGGCGGTGGCGGGGATGTGTTCGGGCAGTTCCGGTGCCTCGACGGGGCCGGTGCCGGGGGTGATCCGTTCCAGCGCGGCGACCGACCAGGGCCGGTGGGCCTCGCCGTGGTTGGCGAGGGCGGCGTAGACGCCGGCCAGGTCGAGGGCGCTGGGGGTGGCGGTGCCGAGGGTCATCGAGGTGTTGGCGGGGTCCAGGCCGGGGACGTCGCCGGGGATGCCGAGCCGGATGGCGGTCTCCCGGACGTGGTCGAGTCCGGCGTCCACGCCGACCTGCGCGTACACGGAGTTGACCGACTTGGCCATGGCCTGGCGCAGGGTGACGGGCCCGTAGTCGAGGTCGTCCTCGTTGGGCGGCGCGTAGGGGGTGGGGCCGTCGGTGACGGGGCGTTCGCTGGTGCCGTCGTAGCGGGTCTCGGTGGTGATCGGGTGGCCGTCGCCGCTGCTGTGGTGGGAGGTGAGGCCGGCGGCGAGGTCGACGGGCTTGAAGGTGGAACCGATCTGGTTGTCCTGGCGCAGTGCGTCGTTGTAGGGCTGTCTGGCGTAGTCGGGGCCGCCGTAGACGGCGACGACGCGGCCGGTGGCGGGTTCGACGGAGGCGCCGGCGACCCGGACGTCGGTGTCGGTGTCGGGCCGGGCGGTGGGGTCGAGTTCGTCGGTGAGTTCGTCCTGGACGGCGTGGACGAAGGCGTCCTGCTTCTGCTGGTCGAAGGTGGTGGTGATGCGCCAGCCGCCGGCCTTGAGGGTGGCGCTGTCGAGGATGCCGCTGCCGACCAGGTAGTCGTCGGCGACGCCGACCAGGTAGCCGGCCTGGCCGGCGAGGCCGGTGGCGGGCTGGGGGTCGATCGGCTCGGGGAAGGTGAGGGCGGCGCGTTCGGTGGCGCCGAGGAAGCCGAGCTGGACCATGCCGTCGAGGGTGTAGTGCCAGCGGGCGACGGCCCGTTCGCGGTTGGCGGGGGTGGCGGTCTTGACGTCGTAGGCGCTGGGGGCCTGGAGCAGGGCGGCGAGGTAGGCGCTCTGCGGGAGGGTCAGCTGGGAGGCCTCGACGCCGTAGTAGGCGCGGGCGGCGCTCTGGATTCCGTAGGCGCCGCGGCCGAAGTAGCTGGTGTTGAGGTAGCCGGCGAGGATCTCGTCCTTGCCGCGCTGCTGGTCGACCTTGAGGGCGATGAGCAGTTCGCGGCCCTTGCGTTCGATGGTCCGGCTCTGGGTGAGGTAGTAGTTCTTGACGTACTGCTGGGTGATGGTGGAGCCGCCCTGCATGCCCTGGCCGGTCAGGCTGTTCCAGCCGGCCCGGACCATGCCCTTCAGGTCGATGCCGCGGTTCTGGTAGAAGGTGCGGTCCTCGGCGGAGACGACGGCCTGCCGGGTGGTGACCGGGACCTCGTCGATGGTGACGTCGGTGCGGTTGACGGCCCCGGTGCGGGCGATCTCGGTGACGCCGTCGGCGTAGAGGTAGATGTTGCTCTGGGCGACGGCCTGCGCGTTGGGGTCGGGCAGCGGCACGATGACGTAGAGCACGGCGAAGGCACCGACGGCGAGCAGCAGTGTGCCGAGGACGGCGCCGAGGGTGACCCGCCAGGTGGGCAGCAGCCGTCGCCGGAGCGGTAGGGCGCGGCGGGCCTCGCGGCGGGCGGCCCGTTTGGCCTGGCGGCTGGTGCGCGGGGTCATGCGGAGATTATGTGCTATTTGACTGCGCATCAGCTGCCGGGGCGGCTCCGGTCGGGTGATGGAAAAACCGGGTGCGGGCGGGGCGCGGTCGCAGTACGGTGAAAGGTGCAAACCAGATAGCGCAGCCACTTCGGGCTTCGGCCCGTCAGCTCCGCCGCCCGGCCCGGGACCCCCGGGGGATGGGCGGCCGGGGCCGGTCCGGCATGCGCGCTCGCGGACAGGGGTCTCCCTGTGCCGCCATTTGTCGATAAGGAGACAATATGCAGAGGCTTGGGCCGTCTCGGGCCGAGCTCCGTCCTCCCGATCCCGGCGGCGCCCGCGCCGCCCTGAGCCTGTACGCCGCGGTCGTCCGCGGCGCCTTCCGCCGTTTCTCCACCTACCGGGCCGCCACCGTGGCCGGGGCCTTCACCAACACGGTCTTCGGCTTCATCCTCGCCTACACCTTCGTCGCCCTCTGGCGGGCCCGCCCCGGCCTCGGCGGCTACGACGAGAGCGCCGCCGTCACCTACATCTGGGTCAGCCAGGCCCTGTTGATGACGGTCGCCGTCATGGGCGGCGGCTTCCAGGACGACGTCCAGGAGCGGTTCCGCAGCGGCGACATCGCCATCGACCTCTACCGCCCGGTGGACTTCCAGGGCTGGTGGCTGGCCACCGACCTCGGCCGGGCCGCCTTCGACCTGTTCGCCCGGGGCGTGCCGCCCGTGCTGGTCGGCGCCCTGGCCTTCCGCACTCGGATGCCCGAACACCCGCTGACCTGGGTGTTCTTCCTGCTGTCGGTGCTGCTCGCGGTGGTGGTCAGCTTCGGCCTGCGGTTCCTCGTCGCGCTCACCGGCTTCTGGCTGCACGACTCGGAGGGGGTGCGGACCCTGATGGTGATGCTGTCGATCTTCTTCTCCGGGATGCTGCTGCCGCTCGCGCTCTTCCCCGGCCGGCTCGGCGACCTCGCCACGGTGCTGCCCTGGGCGGCGCTGGTGAAGGTGCCGACCGACGTCTTCCTGGAGCGTGCCACCGGCACCGGACTGCTCGGCGCGCTGGGCTTCCAGCTGGCCTGGGCGCTGGTGCTGCTCGCGGCCGGGCGGCTGGTCCAGTTGCTCGCGACCCGCAAGGTGGTGGTCCAGGGTGGCTGAGCTGCTTGTTTCCCGCGAACCGCTGGCTCCCCGTGAACGGTTGGCCGCCCGGACGGCGTGGGCGGTGCGCTCCTGGTGGCTCGTCGCCGCCATGTGGACCAGGGCGCTGATGTCCTACCGGGCGTCGTTCGTGATGATGACCTTCGCCAACGTCACCATCACCTTCCTCGACTTCGTCGTGATCATCCTGATGTTCCGGCACACCGACAGCCTCGGCGGCTGGACCCTGCCCGAACTGGGCTTCCTCTACGGCACCTCCGCCTTCGCCCTCGGCACGGCCAACCTGTTCGTCGGCTCCATCGACGCCCTCGGCGAGCGCATCCGCACCGGCACCCTGGACACCATGCTGGTGCGGCCCGCGCCCGCGCTCGCCCAGATCTGCGCCGAGCGGTTCTCGCTGCGCCGGATCGGACGGCCCGCGCAGGCGGCGGCCGTGCTGGTCTGGTCGCTGTTCGTGCTGGACGTCCGCTGGACCTGGGACCGGGTGCTGCTGGTGCCCGTGCTGCTGCTCTGCGGCACCCTCATCTTCGCCGCGGTCTTCATCGGCTTCGCCGGCCTGCAGTTCTGGTGGGGCGAGTCCGGGCAGCTGCACCACTCCTTCACCTACGGCGGCGCGACCGTGCTGCAGTACCCGCCGACGGTGTTCGCCAAGGAACTGGTCGCGGGCACCGTCTTCGGCGTGCCGCTGGCCTTCGTCAACTGGCTGCCCGCCCTGCACATCCTCGACGAGCCCGACCCGCTGGGCCTGCCCGCCGCCTTCCGGTTCGCCTCGCCGCTGGCCGCCGTGCTGAGCCTGGCCGCCGCCGGCCTGGTCTGGCGCGCCGGCCTGCGCGCCTACCGCGGCGCCGGCAGCTGATTCCACCCACCGCCCTTACTGAGGAAGACCCATGGCACTGATCGAACTCGACGACGTCCGCCGCACCTTCACCGTGCGCGCCAAGGCCGGCCGGCTGAAGCGCGAGAAGCGCGAGGTGCGCGCCGTCGACGGACTGACCTTCACCGTCCGGGCCGGCGAGTGCGTCGGCTACATCGGCCCCAACGGCGCCGGCAAGTCCACCACCATCAAGATGCTCACCGGCATCCTCGTCCCCAGCGCGGGACGGCTGCGGGTGGCCGGCGTCGACCCGGCCCGCGAACGGGTCGCGCTGGCCCGCCGGATCGGTGTGGTCTTCGGGCAGCGCACCACCCTGTGGTGGGACCTCCCGCTGCGCGACTCCTACGAGCTGGCCCGCCGGCTCTACCGGATCCCCGAGCACCGATATCGCGCCAACCTGGAACGCTGCGTCGAACTGCTCGACCTCGGCACGCTGCTCGACACGCCGGTGCGCCAGCTCTCGCTCGGCCAGCGGATGCGCGGCGACCTCGCCGCCGCCCTGCTGCACGACCCGGCCGTGCTGTACCTGGACGAGCCGACCATCGGCCTGGACGTGGTCAGCAAGGGCAAGGTGCGCGACTTCCTGCGCGAGGTCAACCGCGAGCGCGGCACCACGGTGCTGCTCACCACGCACGACCTCACCGACATCGAGCAGCTCTGCGACCGGGTCATGGTGATCGACCACGGCCGGGTCGTCTACGACGGCGGGCTGGGGGGCCTGCACGCGGTCGGCGACAGCGAGCGGACCCTGGTCGTCGACCTGGCCGAGGAGCGCCCGCCGATCGAGGTGCCCGGCACCCGGGTGGTCCGGGTCGAGGGGCCGCGCCAGTGGCTGGCCTTCCCGGCCGAGCAGAGCGCCGCCCCGGTGGTGGCGGCCGTCGCCGCCGGCTACCCGCTGGTCGACCTCTCGGTGCGCGAGCCCGCCATCGAGGACGTGATCGCCCGGATGTACGCGGAGGTCGCCATCGGCTGAGCAACCGTTCGGCCGGGGAACGGGCGTCCGCCGCCGCTCGCTCGTGCGGGTGGCGAACGTGACCCCGCGCCGGGCCGCCTAGTTGACCGTTGCATCGCCCGGCGCCGCGCCGCCCGCCCCGCTTCGCGGGCGGCGCGGCGCCGGGCACCGTCCTGGCGACCCGTGCACCGGAGGGCAGCGCCCGATGACCGTACCCGACGTGACCGTGGTGATCGCGGTCTACAACACCATGCCGTACCTGACCGCCTGCCTGGACTCGCTGGTCCGGCAGAGCATCGGGCACGCGCGCATGGAGGTGGTCGCGGTCGACGACGGCTCCACGGACGGCGGCGGCGCCCTGCTCGACACCTACGCGGCCCGCCACCCCGGACTGTTCCAGGTCGTCCACCAGGCCAACTCCGGCGGCCCGGCCGCCCCCACCAACCGGGGCCTGGCGCTGGCCCGCGGCCGGTACGTGCTCTTCCTCGGCGCCGACGACTGGCTCGGCGACGAGGCGCTGGAACGGATGGTGACCTCCGCCGACACCTGGGAGTCGGACGTGCTGATCCCCAAGCAGGTCGGGGTGAACGGGCGGCAGGTCCCGCAGGGCATCTTCGGGGCCACCGCCGCCTCGGTCGGCTTCGAGGACTCCGCGCTGGCCTGGGCGCTCGCCGACACCAAGCTGTTCCGGCTGGAGCTGATCCGGCGGCACAACCTGGCCCGCAACGAGGATCTGAAGGTCTACTCCGACCAGCCCTTCACCCTCGCCGCCCTGCTGAGGGCCCGCCGGATCTCGGTGCTCGCCGACTACGACCACTACTTCCTGGTGCTGCGCGAGGACCGCGGCAACGTCACCCAGCGGGCCGGGGCGCTGGACCGGATCCGCGGCGTCGCGGCGGTGCAGTGGGTGGCCGCCGAGCTGGCCGCGCCGGGCGGGCAGCTGGACGCGATCAAGGCGCGGCACTTCGGCTGGGAGGTGCCGCAGCTGCTCCGGGCCGGCCTCCTGGACCTCGACCCGCCGCTGCGGGAGGAGGTGTGCGCCGGGGTCGGCGAACTCGTCCGGCGGTTCGCGGCGCACGAGGTGTACCACCGGCTCGCCGCCGCGGACCGGGTGCGGCTGGAGCTGGCGGCCACCGGGCGGTACCGGGCCCTGGGCGAGCTGATCGCCTGGGAGGCCGAGCACGGCGCGCCCGCGGAGGTGACGGAGGACGGGGCGGACGGGATGCGGCGGCGGTACGCGGGCTACCCGGCGTTCCGGGACGCCGAGGTGGGCCTGGCGGACGAGCTGTTCCTGCTGGGGGAGGAGGCGGTGGCGTCCGTGGCGTCCGTGGCGTTTGTGGAGTCCGACGGGGTGGCCGCGCCGCCGCCGAGGCTGGTGCAGCAGTTGTGGCGCGGCGCGGTGCCCGTCGGGGTGCGTCGGCGGCTGCGCCGCTACCCGGCCTGGCGCCGGCTGGCGAACGCGGTGGCGGGGTCGGGTGCCGCGGGGTCGGGTGCCGCGGGGTCCGGTTCCGCGGCGTCGGGTTCCGTGGGGCCCGGTTCCGTGGGACCCGGGGCGAACGGGGGCAGCCGGTGAACCCGCTCGACATCTGCGTGGTCGGCCTCGGCAAGCTCGGCCTGCCGCTCGCCGTCCAGTTCGCCGCCAAGGGCCACCGGGTCACCGGCGCCGACGTCGCCCCGCCGGTCGTCGAGGCCGTCAACGACGGCCGGCCGCCGTTCCCCCGGGAGGCCGGGCTGGAGGAGGCGCTCAAGCGGGTGGTCGCCGACGGGCGGCTGCGCGCCACCACCGACACCGCGGCCGCCGTCGCCGGGGCCGAGGCCGTCGTCCTGGTCGTCCCGCTGGTCACCACCGCCGACGGCGCCCCCGACTTCACCCTGCTCGACGCCGCCACCGACGCCGTCGCGGCCGGGCTGCGCCGGGGCACGCTGATCAGCTACGAGACCACCCTGCCGGTCGGCGTCACCCGGGGCCGCTGGGCGCCGCGGCTGGCGGCCGGCTCCGGGCTCGCCCCCGGCCGGGACTTCGCGCTGGTCTTCAGCCCCGAACGGGTCCGCACCGGCCGGGTCTTCGCCGACCTGCGCCGCTACCCCAAGCTGGTCGGCGGGATCGACCCGGCCGCCACCCGGCGCGGCGCCGAGTTCTACCGGGCGGTGCTGGACTTCGACCCGCGCCCGGAGCTGGACGCCCAGGGCCGGCCCAACGGCGTCTGGGAGCTGGAGTCCGCCGAGGCCGCCGAGTTCGCCAAGCTCGCCGAGACCACCTACCGGGACGTCAACATCGCGCTGGCCAACCAGTTCGCCCGGTACGCGGACCGGATCGGGGTGGACTTCGCGGCCGTCGCGGACGCCTGCAACTCGCAGCCGTTCAGCCATCTGCACCGGCCGGGCGTCGCGGTCGGCGGCCACTGCATCCCCGTCTACCCGCGGCTCTACCTCTGGAACGACCCCGCGGCGACGGTGGTCCGCGCGGCCCGGGCGGCCAATCTGGAGATGCCGGCGTACGCGGTCGGCGCGCTGGACGGCGCGCTGGACGGCGGGCTCGCCGGGCAGGGCGTGCTGGTGCTGGGCGCCGCGTACCGGGGCGGGGTCAAGGAGACCGCGTACTCGGGCGTGTTCCCGCTGGTCGAGGCGCTGCGTACGGCCGGGGCCCGGCCGTACGTGGCCGACCCGCTGTACCCGGCGGGGGAGCTGGCGGCACTGGGCCTGCCCGCGTGGGGCGGCGAGCCGGTGGCGGCGGCGGTGCTCCAGGCGGACCACCCGGAGTACCGGGAGCTGGCGCCGGCCGACCTGCCGGGCGTGCGGGTGCTGCTGGACGGGCGGCGGTGCACCGATCCGGCCCGGTGGGCGGGCGTGGCCGGGGTGCGCAGGATGGTGCTCGGGGGCGCGTGACGGCTGCGGCGCGCCCCGTTCGTTCGCCTTCCGCCCGGGCTCGCGCGGGTGCCGTGTGGGGCGGGTGTGACACCGGACCGGCGCGCGATACCCGGGAGCGCCGTCCGTTCGCGCCGGGCAGCGGGCAGACTGGCGGGGTGAGCGACGAAGCCTTCAGCGGGACCGGCCCCGGGATGCGGTTCACCGCGGCCGACGAGGAGAAGAGACGCGGCGTCCGCCGGATGAAGACCATCGCGACCGGCCTGCTGGCCTTCGCGACCCTGGTCTTCGTCCTGGCCACCTGGGCGAAGGCGGCCGGCGCCGGGGCCTGGGCCGGCTACCTGGCCGCCGCCGCCGAGGCCGGCATGGTCGGCGCGCTGGCCGACTGGTTCGCGGTGACGGCGCTGTTCCGCCGCCCGTTCGGCCTGCCCATCCCGCACACCGCCATCATCCCCACCAAGAAGGACGCCTTCGGCCGCTCGCTCGGCGACTTCGTCGGGGAGAACTTCCTCTCCGGCCACGTGGTGCGCGGCCGGCTCGCCGCGCTCGGCATCGCCCGGCGGCTCGGCGAGTGGCTGGCCGCGCCGGGCAGCGCCGAGCGGGTCACCAAGGAGGCCTCGGCGGCGCTGCGCGGGGTGCTCGCCGTGCTGCGCGACGACGACGTGCAGGCGGTCGTCGCCGAGGCGGTCACCCGGCGGGCCGCCGCCACCTCGGTCGCCGAGCCGGCCGGCCGGATGCTCGGCAAGGTGGTCGCGGACGGCGGCCACCACGGGGTGGTCGACCTGATCGCGGTGCGGGCGCACGACTGGCTGACCGACAACCACGCCGAGGTGGTCGAGCGGGTCACCCAGAAGACCCCCGGCTGGACCCCCAAGTTCATCGACCACCAGGTCGGCGAGCGGGTCTACAAGGAGCTGATGCGGTTCGTCACCGACATCCGGGACGACCCGCGGCACCCGGCGCGCGGCGCGGTCGACAAGTTCCTCGCCGATTTCGCCACCGAGCTGCAGACCGACCCGGAGACCATCGCCCGGGTCGAGCGGGCCAAGGGCGAACTGCTCGCCCGGCCGGAGGTGCAGGACCTCATCGCCTCCACCTGGGCCGCCGTCCGGTCGCTGGTGCTGAACGCCGCCGAGGACGAGGAGAGCGAGCTTCGCCGGCGCATCCGCGAGGGCGTGCGCGGCTTCGGCTCGCGCCTGGCCACCGACACGAAGCTGCAGGCCAAGGTGGACGGCTGGCTCCAGGACGCCGCCCAGTACCTGGTCGACACCTACCGGACCGAGATCACCTCGCTGATCTCCGAGACGGTGGCGGGCTGGGACGCCGAGGACGCCTCGCGCAAGATCGAGGCCAACGTCGGCCGGGACCTCCAGTTCATCCGGATCAACGGCACGGTGGTCGGCGCGCTCGCGGGGCTGCTGATCCACACCGTGGCGGTCGCGCTCGGCGGCTGAGCCCGGTCTGCTTATCCTTGCCAGCACCGCTCAAACGCGCGTAGACCTCAGAGAAGGGCACCCACCGTGGTCCAGCCGGACGGAAGTCGGATCGGAACCCCCAGCGCCAGCACCCCCGCGGGCCCCGCGGACCGCTCCATCGAGGCGTTCATCGCCGCGATGCCCAAGGCGGAGCTGCACGTCCACCACGTCGGATCGGCCTCGCCGCGCGTGGTCGCCGAGCTGGCCGCGCGCCACGAGGGCCGGGCCAGGGTGCCCGCCGACCCGCAGGCCCTGGCCGAGTACTTCACCTTCACCGACTTCGCGCACTTCATCGAGGTCTACCTGAGCGTCGTGGACCTCGTCCGCGACCCCGAGGACGTCCGCGCCCTGACCTACGGCGTCGCCGAGGACATGGCCCGGCAGAACATCCGCTACGCCGAGCTGACCGTCACCCCTTACTCCTCGGTCAGCCGGGGCATCCCCGACGTCGCCTTCATGGAGGCCATCGAGGACGCCCGGGTGCGCGCCGAGAAGGAACTCGGGGTGGTGCTCCGCTGGTGCTTCGACATCCCGGGCGAGGCCGGGCTGGCGGCGGCCGAGGAGACCGCGCGGCTCGCCGTCGACCTCGCGCCCGAGGGCCTGGTCAGCTTCGGCCTCGGCGGCCCGGAGATCGGCGTGCCGCGCCCGCAGTTCAAGCCCTACTTCGACCGGGCGCGGGCGGCCGGCCTGCGCAGCGTCCCGCACGCGGGCGAGACCACCGGGCCGCAGACGGTCTGGGACGCGCTGCGGGTGCTCGGTGCCGAGCGCATCGGCCACGGCACCCGGGCGGTCGACGACCCGGCGCTGCTCGACCACCTGGGCGAGCACCGGATCCCGCTGGAGGTCTGCCCGACCTCCAACATCGCCACCCGCGCGGTGGAGCGGATCGAGGACCACCCGATCAAGCGGATGGTCGACGCCGGGCTGCTGGTGACCGTCAACAGCGACGACCCGCCGATGTTCGGCACCGACCTCAACACCGAGTACGCGGTGGCGGCCCGGCTGCTCGGCCTGGACGAGGCCGGGGTGGCGGCGCTGGCGAAGAACGCGGTGGAGGCGTCCTTCCTCGACGCCCCGGGCAAGGCGCGGCTGGCGGGCGAGATCGACGCCCACCTGGCGCGGTGGCGCCAGGTCTGACCTGCGGTCTTCCGCTCCTCGGGGCCCCGTCGGCGTGCGTCGGCGGGGCCTTTGGCGTCTCCGGTGCCACGTCTTCGCCTGAATGGCGCCATGGTGTGGTGCCAAAAAGGCTCGACATGGCGCCAAGGGTGTGCCATTCTCTAGCCATGGATCTCACGCCGTACGTCGACAACCTCCGGCACGAGCTCGCGGTGGCCGCGGGCGCGGGCGGGGACGAGGCACGCGCCCTGGCCGAGCGCCTGACCCTGCCGTTGGAAGCGGCCGCCAGACTCACGCTGCTGAACGCGCTCTCCGATGCCATGGGGGAGGTGACGCGGGAGCTGGCGCCGGGTTCGGTGGACGTCCGGCTGCGCGGGCTGGACCCGGAGTTCGTGGTCTCGGTGCCGCCGGGCGCCGACGCGTTCCACGACACCGAGCCGGTCGGTGCCGCGATGGCACCACCGGCACCACCGGTGGCACCGTCGGCGGTGTCCGCCGTCCCGGCCGCCGGCCCGGGCGAGGGGGCCGACGACGGCAACACCGCCCGGATCAACTTCCGGCTCCCCGCCCACCTCAAGGCCCGGGTCGAGGAGGCCGCCGGCCAGGAAGGGCTCTCGGTCAACGCCTGGCTGGTCCGGGCCGTCTCCGCCGCGCTGGACCCGGGCGCACCCGTGCGGCCCGAGCCGCGGGCCAGGCGCGCCCTCGGCCAGGGGTTCACCGGCTGGGTCCGCTAGTCCGCCCGCCCGTTCCACCCGACCATCCGCCCACCTGCCTACTCCACCCCTTTCCACCTGCGGCGACGCAGGGCAGAGCCACGAGGACGGGACAGTCATGCCTTCTTTCGACACCCCCAACCCGATCAGCGTCACCCTGGAGTTCGACATCGGCTCGGTGCGGATCACCGCGGCCAAGCGCACCGACACGGTCGTCGAGGTCCGTCCGGCCGACCCGGCCTCCGAGACGGACGTCCGGATCGCCGAGCAGACCAAGGTCACCTGCGTCAACGGCGCGCTGGTGCTCAAGGCTCCGAAGAAGCGGTCGATCTTCGGCCGTCCGGGATCGATCGACGTCGAGATCGAGGTGCCGGCCGGCTCCGAGGTCCGCGGCGACGTCCCGATGGGCGACTTCCTGCTGGAGGGCGTCTTCGGCGACTGCCGGCTGAAGACCTCGGTCGGCCGGATCCAGGTCGACGAGGCGGCCACCGTCCACCTGCGCAGCGACCACGGGGAGGTCCGGCTGCGGCGGGCCGACGGGGACGCCGAGGTGCAGTCCTCCGGGCGGATCGAGCTCACCAGCGTCGCGGGCTCCCTGACGGTCAAGAACCTCAACGGCGAGACGGTCGTCGGGCAGGTCGGCGGCGAGCTGCGGGCCAACTCCTCCAACGGCGCCATCACCGTCGGCACCGCGCTGGCCGGGGTGGACGCCAAGTCCGCCCACGGCACCATCCGGATCGGCGAGGTGGTCCGCGGCCGCACCGTGCTGCAGACCTCCATCGGGGATCTGGAGATCGGCATCCCGGAGGGCACCGCCGCCTGGCTCGACGTGCACACCAAGGTCGGCGGCGTCCGCAACGAGCTGGAGGCCTCGGGGGCGCCGGGCGAGGCCCTGGAGCGGCTCGAGGTGCGGGCCCGGACCCAGCTCGGCGACGTCGTGATCCGGCGCGCCTGACCGGCCGCGGCCGACCACGGACAGGGGGAGTGACCACATGACCATCACCAGCACGCTCGGGCCGGACACGGCCATCTCGGCCGTCGGGCTGACCAAGGCCTACGGCGGGCGGACCGTGCTCGACGGCATCGACCTGAGGGTCCCCGAGGGCACCGTCTTCGCGCTGCTCGGGCCGAACGGCGCCGGCAAGACCACCGCGGTGGAGATCCTCTCCACCCTCGTCCCGGCCGACGCGGGGTCCGTCCGGGTGGCCGGCCACGACGTGGTCCGGGAGGCCGACCGGGTGCGCGCCGCGATCGGCGTCACCGGGCAGTTCTCGGCGGTGGACGACCTGCTCACGGCGGAGGAGAACCTCCTGCTGATGGCGGACCTGCACCACCTCGCCCGCCGGGAGGGGCGGCGGCGGGCGGCGGAGCTGTTGCGGCGCTTCGAGCTGACCGGGTTCGCCGCGAAGCCCGCGAGCACCTTCTCCGGCGGCATGCGGCGCAAGCTCGACCTCGCCATGACCCTGGTCGGTGACCCCCGGGTGATCTTCCTCGACGAGCCGACCACCGGGCTGGACCCGCGCAGCCGGCGCACCATGTGGGAGCTGATCGAGGGGCTGGTCCAGGAGCAGGGCGTCACCGTCTTCCTGACCACCCAGTACCTGGAGGAGGCCGACCACCTGGCCGACCGGATCGCCCTGCTGGACGGCGGCCGGATCGTCGCCGAGGGCACGGCCGAGGAGCTCAAGCGGCGCATCCCGGGCGGTCACCTCCGGCTCCACTTCGCCCGCCCCGCCGAGCTCGCCGCGGCCGCCGCGCTGTTCGACTACGCCGGCGCGGACGCCGAGGCGCTCACCCTGTCGATCCCCGGCGACAACTCGGTCGTCACGGTGAAGGCCGTCCTCGACGTCCTCGACAACGCGGCCGTCCGGGCCGAGTCGCTCACCGTCCACACACCCGACCTCGACGACGTCTTCCTGACCCTGACCGCGGAGGGGGCCGCCCGATGAGCACCGTGTCCTACGCCGTCACCGACTCGCTGACGATGCTGCGGCGCAACCTCAGGCACGCGCAGCGCTATCCGGCGATGACCTTCTCGGTCGTGCTGATGCCGGTGATGATCCTGCTGCTCTTCAACTACGCCTACGGCGACACCCTGGGCGCGGGCATCGGGGGCGGCGACTACATCGACTACGTGACGCCCGGCATCGTGCTGATGGCGGCGACCGCCGGCTCGCTGGTGACGGCGGTCGGGGTCTGCGTCGACATGACCGAGGGCATCGTCAACCGGTTCCGGACGATGGCGATCGCGCGCTCGGCCTTCCTCACCGGGCACGTGCTGGGCAGCGTGATCCAGACCGTGCTGGGTCTGCTGATCGTGGTCGCGGCCGCCTTCGCGATGGGCTTTCGCCCCGACGCCGGTCCGCTGGAGTGGGTGGCGGCGGCCGGGCTGCTGCTCTTCGTGACGTTCGCGCTGACCTGGCTGTCGGCCGGCATAGGCCTGGTCGCCAAGACGCCGGAGAGCGCCAGCAACCTGCCGCTGCCGCTGCAGTTCCTGCCCTTCGTCGGCAGCGCGATCGTGCCGCCGGAGTCGATGCCCACCGCCCTGCGCTGGTTCGCGGAGTACCAGCCGTTCACGCCCCTCATCGAAACCCTGCGGGGGCTGCTGATGGGCACCGCCATCGGGTCGAGCGGGATCGTCTCGCTCGCCTGGTGCGCGGCCCTCACCGCCGCCGGGTACCTCTGGGCCCGCGCCACCTTCCGCCGTCCGGCCAAGCGCTGACGGCAGGGGGGCGCGGGGTCCGCGGCCGCCACAGGGACGGGCGGCGGCCGCGGGCCTGAACGACCGGACGGCCGGGTTGTTCGGAGCTGTTCAGGCCGCAGGGCCGTTCAGGCCGCCGGCTCCTCCCGGCGGGGAAGCCGCAGGGCCAGGCCGTCGAGGATGACGTTCAGGCCGTAGGCGAACTTCTCGTCCCGCAGGGCGGCCGGGTTCACGACGGCGTTGGCCGCGGCGTCGGCGAAGGCGTCGGACAGGAACTCGTGCCCGGCCACCGCCTCCTGGGCGGAGGGCATCAGGTCGGCGACGAACTCGGCCTCGGTCTGCCCGCTGCGGATCACGGTGGTGAGGAAGGCGGCCTCGGTGGTGCTCATCCCGAGCACGTAGGAGAGCACCGTGTCGATGGCCCGCGAGGGCTCCGGGAAGCCGGCGGCCGCGAACAGCGCGGCCATCCGCTCGGAGACGGTGACCAGGTTGGGACCCAGGTAGACGAGTCCGGCCTGGCCGATGACGGATCCCAGCCAGCGGTGGCGCAGCGTGGTGGCCCGGAAGGCCTCGCAGGTCGCGGTGACGTCGGCCCGCCAGTCGGCGGCGCGGGGGTCCGGGACGGGGATCTCGCCGAAGGCCTCGTCCAGCGCGAGTTCGATCAGCTCGTCCTTGGTGGCGACGTGCCGGTACAGGGAGGTCGCGCCGGCGTTGAGGCGGGCGCCGAGCTTGCGCATCGAGAGCGCCTCGACCCCGTCGGCGTCGAGCATGGCGATCGCCTCCCGGACGATCGCCTCCCGGCTGAGCGCGGGTGACTCGGGCTCGCGCTGCCGGCGGGCCCACACGGACGGGATCGGGTTCGTCTTGGCGGCCATCGGCCGGTCCTCCTCGCGTGAAGCGGTCTCAGAACATCCCTGCGTACACCGTTCGCAGGAAGCGTACAGGAAACAGGATTGCGCACACTGTTCCGCACTGCGTACAGTGTGCGCATCGACGGAACATCGTACGCATCGTCGTACTTCGGAGGGGAAAAATCATGGAAGGCCGTAACCCGCGGCGCTGGTGGATCCTGATCGTGCTGTGCCTCAGCACGCTGGTCCTGGTGGTCGACAGCATGGCGCTGACCGTGGCGGTGCCGTCGATGACCGAGGACCTGAAGGCCACCGCACAGGACACGCAGTGGATCCTCGACTCCTACATCCTGGTCTTCGCCGGACTGCTGCTGACCTCCGGAAGTCTCGGCGACCGGTTCGGCCGGCGGAAGATCATGATCATCGGCCTGCTGCTCTTCGGAGCGGCCTCGCTGGCGGCGACGGTCTGCAGCAACCCCGGTGAGGTCATCGCGAGCCGGGTGGCGATGGGCGTCGGCGGCGCGCTGATCATGCCCTCGACCCTGTCGATCCTCATCACCGTCTTCGAGGAGGACGAGCGCGGCAAGGCCATGGCGGCCTGGGGCTCGGTCTCGATGCTCGGCCTGGTCGGCAGCCCGGTGCTCGGCGGCGTGCTGATCGACCACTTCTCCTGGCACTCGATCTTCTTCATCAACGTGCCGGTGGTGGTGCTGGCGATCACCGCCGCGCTGGTCCTGATGCCCGAGTCCAAGGGGCCGTGGCAGAAGCCGGACCCGCTGGGCGCGGTCCTCTCGGCGGTCGGCATGACCGCGCTGATCTGGTGGATCATCGAGATCCCGAAGCACGGCGCGTTCGGCGGCACCTCGCTGATCACCCTGGTGGTGGCGGTCGTCGCGCTCGGCGGCTTCGTGATCTGGCAGAACGTGGTGGCGGAGCCGATGGTGCCGCTGGTGCTGTTCAAGAAGCGCAACTTCAGCGGCGGCTCGCTCTCGCTGACCCTGGTCCAGATCGGCAACGGCGGTCTGCTGCTCGTCCTCACCCAGTACCTGCAGTTCGTGCTGGACTACTCACCGCTCAAGGCGGGCCTGGCCTTCGTGCCGATGGCGGTCGCCGCGCTGATCGGCAACGGTGCCGGCGCCGGTCTGACGGCCAAGGTCGGCTTCCGGCCGCTGGTCCTGGTCGGCATGGGGCTGATGGCCGGCTCGTTCGTCCTGCTCAGCACGGTCGACGCGGACACCGGCTTCACCGTCCCGGCGGTGGCGCTGGCCCTGCTCGGCCTGGGCGCCGGCCTCGCGATGCCGGCCGCCGTCGGCGCGCTGATGGGCGAGATCCCGCCGGAGAAGGCGGGCGTCGGCTCGGCCCTGAACGACACCATCCAGCAGGCGGGCACCGCGCTCGGCATCGCGATCCTCGGCTCGCTGCTGGCCAGCGGCTACGCCGACGAGATGCCGGCCGGCTCCTCCGAGGAGGCGAAGCAGTCGATCGTCGGCGCGCTGGCCGAGGCCGGGGCCAAGGGCGACGCGGGTCTGGCCCACGCGGCCCGGGAGGCGTTCACCTCGGCGATGTCCACCACCCTCACGGTGAGCGCGGCGGGCGTCCTGGCGGCGGCCCTGCTGGCGGCGGTGGTGCTGCGGAACAAGAAGGTGGGTGCCACCGAGGCCCCGGAGGCCCCGAAGGAGGACATCGCCGAGCTGGCGGTGTGACACCGGCGGGAGAACGCGACGAAGGCCGGCACCCCGGGGAGGGGGCCGGCCTTCGGGCGTCGGCGCGGGCACCGGGCGGGGCGGCTACAGGACGATGTAGTCCGCCTTGTCGTTCCAGTTGCCGCCGTACGGGTAGCTCAGGCCCGTGAAGTCGTAGCAGTTGCCGTTCCACAGGTAGACCGAGGGGTCCGGCTGCAGGGTGCGGTCGTCGTAGACCGTCAGGTCGCCGCCGGAGCGGAACACGCAGGCGGAGCTGGCCATGTCGCGGAACGACCAGTCGGAGAGGTACTTGGTGCCCGGCTGCGACCAGCGCAGCAGGGAGCCGGAGTAGTTGGCGTGCTCCCAGAGGCAGGCCCAGCCGGAGCCGCAGTCGGAGGTCGCCTGCGGCGACAGCACGACGTTGGCGGCCGCGGCCGGGGCGGCCGCCTTCGCGGCCTTCGTGGCCCGGGCGAGCGCCGGGTCGATGGTGGCGAGCGCCGCGTCGGCCTCGGCGACGCTGTCGTGGCAGTAGACGGCGCCGCCCGTCACCTCGGTGCAGACGCGGGCGCCGTCCCAGCCCTTGGCCAGGTCGATCTGCCGGCCCTTGTAGGTGGCGATCACCGGCTTGGACGGCGTTGCCTTCGTCGAGCCGGCGGACTGCTGGGCGTCGGCGGACGGGGCCGCCGGTGCGGACGGCGCGGGTGTGGCCGTGGCCGCCGGGGCCGCCAGCGCGAGCGCGCCGGCGGCCGCGGTGGCGACGGCGAGCATGCGGAAGGAACGCACGGTCAACTTCTCCCCTGATGAGTCGTGGCAGGACTGTGCTGCCACGACCCAACGCCGGATCAGCCGTTCGCACAATAGTTCCGACAAGGACCGGTCAATGGCTGACCGAATTGGCTCAATGGCTTGATTCTGCGGCCTCCGCGGGCGCCGCCTCGCCGGGGGCGCCGACGATGCCCTGGGCGAGGACGGCGGTGGACGCCACGTCCTCGCCCGTCCTGCCCCACGGGCCGTCCTGGAGCAGGACGGTGCGGGTGCCGAGCAGCCGCAGCGTCGCCCGGTCGAAGATCCACTCGAAGCGCCGGCCGTCGTTCACCCGGGCCACCGCCACCCCGCGCCGTCCGGTGGCGTCGACCGCGTCGTCCACGGCCACCACCCCGGGGATGCGGGCGGCGGCGCGGTAGAGCGCCGAGCCCACCTGGGGCGGGACGACCGAGTCGCGCAGGAGGTCCCCGATGGTGACGAAGGCCTCGTGGTCCGCTCCGGCGGTCGACGCCGAACCGGGACCGTGGTTCGGCCGGGCGTCGGTGTAGATCAGCTTCAGCAGGGTGTCGGGATCGGTCGGCAGATTGGCCAGCAGACGGTAGGTGGGGGAGTTCAGCGAGCCGCCGTGGGCGACGGCGGGGAGCTGGGCGTCGGCGCCGTCGCGGCGCTGGAGGCCGGCGCGGCTGCCGTCCACGGCGGTCCAGCGCTCGGTGGTGGCGGTGATGGGGGCGGGCGCCATGGCGCCGTCGGAGGCCTCGGAGAGCGTGGTGGTGTGGGAGACCGTCCGCAGATAGGTGAACTGGTCGTCCCGGGCGGGGCGCTGGGGCTGGCTGTAGGCGACCTTGGCGATCCGGTCGAGGAGTTCGACGGAGGCGGCGGTGGCGGGCGGCGGCGGGTCCTGCGAGGAGGAGGTGTCGGGGGCGAGGGTGACGGCCGTGATGGCGGCGGCGGTGGCGACGGCGGCCACCACGGCCAGGCCGCGCCAGCGGGCGGTGAGGGCGGAGAAGGGGCGCGGCCGGGCGAACTCGGCGAGGAGGACGTCACGGCGGGCGGCGAGCTGCGAGGGGGAGGGTTCCGGGTGGGGCGGCGGGGGGAGCAGCCGGGCGAGTTCACGGCGCTCGCTGTGCTCGTTCCACTCGGAGTGGTCGGTGCGTGTGTTGCTCATGGCCGCCTTTCCTGGTGGTGGCCCACGGGCTGATGGCTGATGGCGAGGCCGGAGGGAGCCGGGGCGACCGAGGAGGCCCGGCGTGGTGCGGGCGGATCCTCGGCGTCCACGATCCGGCGGAGCTTGTCCCGGACGCGCGAGAGCCGGGAGCGGACGGTGCCGACGGGTATGCCCAGGGCCTGGGCGGCCTCGGCGTAGCCGAGCCCGGACCAGACGACGAGCGTGAACACCTCGCGCTCCGGACCGCCGAGCTGGTCGAGCGCGCGCACGGCGGCCGCGGCCGTGCCGGCGTCGGTGATCCGGCTGACGACCTCGTCGGCGAAGTCGGGGATCGGGTCGCGCCGGGGCAGCCGGGACATCGCGTCCCGGTGCCGGCGCGCGGTGCGGGCGGTGTTGCGGAGCACGTTGGTGGCGATGGCCAGCAGCCAGGCGCGGGGGTGCAGGACCTCGTCGCGGAGCTTCCTGCGGAGCCGCCAGGCTTCGAGGAAGGTGAGGGAGACGATGTCGTCCGCGAGGTCGCGGTCCCCGGTGGATCTGTACGCGTGCGCGAAGACCGTGCGAGCGTGCTGATCGTAGAGCTCGGCGAAGAGCTGCCGCTCGCCGGCCTGCGTCTGCTTACTGGACAAGGAGGACTCCACGCAGAACTGGTGTCCGCAGGGCGGAGGTGGTTCCAGGGAAGTTCGAGGATGCCGACCTGCGGTCTCGGGGATGGAATGATATTCGGTCACAAGGAATGCCCGAGCTCGGGAGTTGGGGGTGGCGCGGGTGCGCCGGTGGATGTGGTGGACCGTGGCCGCGGTCTGCGCGGCGGCGGGGGTCGGCCTGGTGGCCGTCGCGGCGCTGGGGGAGCTGGAGGGCGCGGACAAGATCGCGAGCGTGACCGGTGCGGTCGTCGCGCTGGCCGGCGTTCCGCTGACCCTGCTCGCACTGCGGCGGTCCGCGGGGCCTGCCGCGCCGGGCGGGAACGTGCGGGAGGTGCGGGTGCGGGCCGCGGAGGGCGGCATCGCCGCGGCCGGCAGCATCACCGCGGCCGGCGCTGCTCCCGGGGGCGGGGTCGTGGACGGGGTCGACACGCGTGAGGTGCGCGCCACCGGGCCCGGCTCGATCGCCGCCGGCGGGGACATCGTCGGCATCGACCTGAGCGGGCGGCGCTCGTGACGCGTGAACTGCCCTGGAAGAAGCCGCGCGCCGGGCAGCCGGTCACCGGGCGGGAGGTCGCGGCCTCCGGGGAGGGCGCGGTCGGCGCGGGTGGTGACATCGCCCATGCCGCACTCGGTGAGCAGAGCACTGTCGAGCACACCGAGCTGCGGGCCGACGGCACCGGAAGGATCCACCAGGCCGGCCGGGACATCCATGTCCACGAGCACCACCACGCGCCGCTGCCCGCTGCCGTGCAGTCGGCGTTGGCTCCTCCTCCAGCCGTCCCGGCGGGCTTCACCAGCCGGAGCGAGGAGTTGGAGGAACTACTCGACCTGCTGCGTCCGGTTGCCGACCCGGAGCCGGTGGTGGTGGCGTCGGTGCTGGGCATGGGAGGGATGGGCAAGACCACCCTGGCCCTCGCCGTCGCCCACGCGGCGATCGAGCGGGGCCTGTTCAGTGGGGTGCTGTTCCTGGACCTGCACGGCTACGACGACACCACTCTCGACGCCGACCAGGTTCTCGATGCCGCCCTGCGCGCCCTGGGAACCGATCCCGAGCGGATCCCGCCGGGGGCCGACCAGCGTGCCGCCTACTATCGCGCCCAACTGGCCGTGCGGGAGCAGGCCGGGGAACGCGTCCTCGTCCTCGCCGACAACGCCAACGCCGCCGAACAGGTGCGGCACCTCGTCCCCGGTGCCGGTCCGCACCGGCTGCTGGTGACCTCCCGCGACGACTTCACCGCCGCACTCGGTGCCCGGCTGGTGGACCTGGACGTGCTTGACCCCGAACAGTCCGTCGCCCTCATGGCCGCCGCCCTGCGCCGCACCTTGCCCAAGGACCGGCGGATCGCCGACGACCCCGACGGCGCGGCCCGGGTCGCCGAACTGTGCGGCCACCTGCCGCTCGCCTTGCAGATCGCCGCCGCCCAGCTGGTCGCCGAGAAGGGGCTGAAGCCGAGTCGGCTCGCCGACGACATGCATGACCTGGGCGAGCGCCTCGACGTGCTGGAGGACGGCCCACGGGCCGTACGCGCCGTGCTGGAACGTTCCTATCAGCGGCTGTCCCTGCCCCACGCCGAGTTGTTCCGCCTTCTCGCGGTCAATCCGGGACCGGACCTGTCCACCGAGACGGCCGCTGCGGTCACCAGCATCAGCAAGCTCAGGGACGTCCGGGCCCGTCTCGTCGCACTCTCCAAGGCCAGCTTGATCCGCCAGGACCCCGACACCGGGCGCTGGCACATGCACGACCTGGTGCGCGCCTACGCCGGCGAACAAGCCGCTCGACACCCCGCCCACACCGCCACTGCTCTGCAACGCCTCCTGGACCACTACACCTTCACCACCCACGAGGCGGAGGCACGCGTGAATCCGGTCGAGCACGGTGTCGGCGTGGGACAGCAATTCAGCGGCCGGGCAGAGGCGCTGGCATGGCTGGCCGCCGAGCGCGCCAACCTTGTCGCCGCCGTCCATACCGCCCACGCCGCAGGTCGCTACGAAACCGCCCAACACCTCACCTCCCACCTCAGCTTCTACCTCAACCTGCGTCGCCGCCTCGACGACCACCTGGACATCGCCAGAATCGCTCTGGCCGCAGCACACGACAGCCGTGACCCTCGCGGGGAGGCCAGCGCGTGGATCGAGCTCGGTCTCGCACTGCAGGCCTTGCGGCGATTCGAGGAGGCCGAGGCGGCCCATCGCACCGCTCTTACCCAGCACCAGAGCCTTGGCGACCACCAAGGGGAAGCCACTGCGCGGAGCAACATCGGCAACGTGCTCTGGGCGTTGCGGCGATTCGAGGAGGCCGAGGCGGCCCACCGCACCACCCTCTCCCAGTACCAGGCTCTCGGCGACCACCACGGCGAAGCCGTCGCCTGGGATGATCTCGGCGTCGTGCTGCAGGCGTTGCGGCGATTCGAGGAGGCCGAGGCGGCCCATCGCACCGCTCTGACCCGCCATCAGGACCTCGGCGACCATCACCGGGAAGCCACCGCCTGGAACAACCTCGGCGTCGTGCTGCAGGCGTTGCGGCGATTCGAGGAGGCCGAGGCGGCCCATCGCACCGCTCTGACCCGGCACCAGGACCTCGGCGACCATCACCGGGAAGCCATCGCCTGGAACAACCTCGGCACCACACTGCGGAGTCGAGGGGCGATGGTCGAGGCGATTGACGCCGGCGAGCGGGCCGTCGGCTTGTTCGAGAACCTGGACGACCGGCATCGGCTGGGCGCGGCATCCGACGAACTCGCCGACACCCTCCTCGCCGCCCAGCGACCCGCCGCCGAGGTGCGGGCCATGCGAGAGGCCTCGGCAGCGGCATACCGGGCATGCGGCGCCGTGGAGGAAGCCGAGAAGGCGCTGAGCAAGGCCGACGAGTAGTCGCCCCGGTCCGAGCAGTCCAAGGGACCGCGTCGATCCGACACACACAACGGAGACCGGAGAAGCACCGGTGGCGGGACAGGGAGATGCGGCATGGTGGCGGCGGAAAAGGGCTGTGGAGGCCAGAGCATGCCGGCGTGCTAACTGAACCCGGGCCGCGCCCTTCGCTGCTCAGCGAAGGGCGCGGCTGGAAGATCAGCGTCAGGCGTTGAATTCGCCGATCTGGATGCCGGCCACGAGGTCACGCCATTCCGTGACGGTCAGCCGGGCTATGGAGGAGGGGTGGAGACTGCTCCGGACATAGACGCCGTCATCGGTGATGGCCACCTCCGGGCAGTTGTTGGCGTTCGCGCACGACGACGGTCGTGCCCACGAGAGTTCCTCCATCAGAGCTCCTTCTTGATCTTTGAAATCAGGTCGCGAGAACCGTCCACGGAGAGCGACCGTTCGGTCATCACCTTCATGAGTCCGCGGTACTTCTCCAGATGCTCCGTCGTGTGCAGGAACGTCGGACCTTCGACAGTGTCGTACTGCACGGTGTCGAGGCGCGGAACCGGGCCGTTCATGTAGATCAGGGCTTGCCCGGATCCCATGAAGCCCCCGGAGTCGAAGCTGATGACGCGAAGCGTGATGTGCGAACGCTCCGACAGTTCCAGCATCCAGTTCAGCTGTTCCCGCAGCACCTCGCGTCCGCCGAACTGCATGCGGAGCGCGGCCTCGTGCACGATCGCGGTATAGGGCGCCGCGCCTTCTGACATCAGGATATCGGCCCGGCGCATGCGATGCTCAACGCGCGTTTCGACTATGCGCGGAGTCAGTGGAGTTTGGGCATTCCGGAAGATTGCCCTGCTGTACCGCTCGGACTGCATGGGGCCCGGCGGATGGCAGATCTGATAGGACTGCATCGCCTTTGCGTAGTACTCCTGCTCGGCAAGGTCGAGGAATCCGAGCGGTACGGCTCCCCGGTATTCCTCCCACCACCCCTTGGAGCGATCACCCGCCATCGTCGCGAGCGCCGAGACGAACGCATCGTCGGTCTCGCCGTACTTGCGGGCAAGCGCGGTGACTCTCTCCGGTGTCACCGCGTAGAGGGCCTGCTCGATCAGCGTGATCTTTGTGCGGTCCACGCCGAGGACCGTGGAGGCCTCGGCGGTGGTCGTGCCGGCGGCATCTCGCATCTTCCGTAGCTCGATGCCGACCCGCTGCCTTCGTGCACTTGGGGTAGGTGGCATGCGCCCAAGCATCCACCGTGAGCGTTGCACGAGTCCAGCCGCGATTGGCGGTACAAATACCGACTCCGGTGGTACATGTACCGCTTGATGCTCTACAGTCTGTGACGCACCGCTCACCGGACGGATTGTCATCAACCTCCCTCAGCCGGGCAGTTGGCACCCTCATGCCTCCCTCCGGTGCGCCCCCACCTACACCGCTGGGAGTGTCCCCATGTGTAACCGCAACACCCCCTCCCTCATCGTCGCCCGAGAGACCCTCCGGTCGTCCATGGACCTCGCCGGCTTCCTCCCCGAGGCCGTCGCGGACGCCGAACTCGCCCTCGTCGAGCTCATCGTCAACGCCTGGCGCCACGGCCGGACGATCGCGCCGGTCGTCGTCGTCCGCATCCTCGACCGGACGCTCCGCGTCTCGGTCGGCGACGACTCCTCCGACCTCCCCGTCCCTCTCACCCCGGCCGGGCTCGCCGAGTCCGGCCGGGGGCTCCAGCTCGTCCAGGGCCTCACCCACCGCTGGGGCGCCGAACCCCAGAAGCGCGGCAAGCTGGTCTGGTTCGAGCTCGACGCCGCCGCGTGACCGTGCTCGGCCTCCTGGCGCTCATCATCACGGCGGCCGTCGTCGGCGCCGTCTGCCGGCTCCGCTCGGACTTCCTCCACGAGCGCCAACGCGACCGCGATCACCGCATACCCGAGTAGGCCCGGCGGGCGGGCGCGTCCGACCTGACCGGCTGCCCGGTCGGTCAGGTCGGACGCCAGTGCCGGGGACGTTGCCCCGCCATCGCCGCCGCAGGGGTGGGCGAGGATGGCGACGGCCCCGGCCCGATCATCGTCCCGGTGCCGAACTGCCGCCGTCCATCTGCCGATCGGCGGGTCGTCGCTCCTCCTGTGAGCGCAGCCTGGCTTCGGCGATCACCGTGCTGCTGCGGTCCCGCCGTGGAAAGCGCCGCGAAGTACGCCATCCCAGCCATCGCCTTGGCGTTCCTGCGACCGGCGACCTTTGGGGGATCACGAACGGCACCTGGGAGGCTTCCTGGGTGACGGATGCCGGATACCAGGTACACATCGACGTCGTCGGCCCGAAGAAGTGTCACATCACGCTGGCGAACGCGGTCGAGGAGGACGGAAAGCACGCCCTCACGTCCAGCCGCATCGCTACCGAGTGGACGCTAGTGCGTCCCTGACTCATCGTCCGGCACCCAGTTGCCGTGCAGGCCGAGCGGTACCCGTGCCGGCAGGTGGATGCGGGCGACCGGTTCGCCGGTGAAGTCCTGGGCGGCGAGGATCACCAGGTCGGCGGCGCCGCGCTCCGGATCGTGGACGTAGGCCATCACATAGCCGTCGTCCTCCGCGGTCGGGTGCTCGGCGGCCACGAACACCCCCTCGCCCACGGCCCCGAACCGCCCGAACTCGTGCGCCTCGGTGGTGCCGCGCAGCAGGTCGTGCTTCAGCAGCGCACTGCTGAAGCCCTCGTCCGGCCGGTTGTCCTCGGGCCCGGCGGGCGGCGCGTACAGCTCGACGGCGGCGGCGTAGCCGTACCGGTACGGCTGCCCCGTGTACCGGGGGTTGAGCCGGGGGAACTCCTGGATGCGGTCGTCGAGGCGTTCCTCCCGCACCCGGCCGGCCGTGAGGTCGACCGTCCAGCGGTCCAGGGTCGGGCGGCTGGTGCCGAAGTCCCGGATCGCGAAGCCCTCGGGGTGGCGGACGATGTCCACGACGACCTCCGCCCCGCGCTGGTGGGCGTTGAGGGTGTGGCCGACGAGGCCCGGCGCGACCTCGAACCACCGCACCTCGCCGCCCTCCCGGGACATCACGCCCACCCGGGCCCGGTGGCCGTCGTCCCAGACGAACGGCACGCCGGTGCCCAGGTGCGCGGCGCTGAAGACCACGGGCGCGTCGTAGAGGACGACGTAGTCCTCGGTCAGCGCGAAGTCGTGCATGTACGGGCTGCCCGGCGTGGGAACGGTCGTGACGCGGCGGACGGTACCGGTGTCGTCCATGACGATGTGCTGCACGGCCTCGGCGCCGTAGCGGAAGGCCACCGAGTGCAGTTCACGGGCGCGTGGATCGAACACGGAGTGCGCGTTGGCGGTGTAGCCCTCGGGCGTCCCGCCGAGGTCGCAGGCGCCCACCGTGTCCAGCTCGTACGTCAGCTCGTACGGCTTCAGCCCGCCCTCGATGAGCGCGAAGGTGCGGCCGTCCAGCCCGGCGACCTGCACGTTCGGCGCGAAGTCCATGCGCTCGTCGACGGGGGCGCCACGGCGCGGCTCACCGAGCCGGTCGGCGACGGAGGCGGACCGGACCCAGCGGTTGCGGTACCACTCGGCGCGGCCGTCGCGGATGCGGACGCCGTGCACCATGCCCTCGCCGAGCGTCCAGATGTGCGCGGCCGGGTCCTCGACGCCGAGCGGGTTGGGGCCGATGCGCAGGTAGCGGCCGCTGAGGTGGGCGGGTATCCGGCCGGTGACGGGGAGGTCGTGGGCGGTGACCTCCTCGGTAACGGGGGCGAAGCTGCCCGACAGGTAGCGGTTGGTGCGTGCGGGGGCGGTCATGCGGTCGGTCCTCCGTCCGGCCCGGGGGCGTCGGCGAGGAAGGCCCGGCCGACCGCCGCCATCAGCGCCGTGAAGCGGCGGTCCGCGGTGTCGGGCGGGAAGTGGCCGGCGAGTTCGAGGCTGACCGCGCCGTGTGCGGCGGCCCAGAGCAGCTTGGAGATCTCGTACGGGTCGCCGGGGCGGAAGACACCGGCGGTGATGCACGCTCCGACGGCGGCCACGGAGGTCTCGAACGCGGTCTCGGCGGAGGCGAGGGATTCGGCGCTCGGACGGTAGCCGGGGATGGCCTGCTCGAACATGACGCGGTAGTAGGCGGGTTCGGCCAGGGCGTGCTGCCGGTACGCGGCGCCGAGGTCGTTGAGGTGGGTCAGCGGGTCGTCGGTGAGCCGGGTCTGCTCCTGGGTGCGGCGCAGCCGGGCGAAGCCTTCCCGGTACAGGGCGTCGGCGAGCCCTTCCTTGGCGCCGAACATGGTGTAGAGGACCTTCGTCGACGCGCCGATCTCGGCGGCGACCCGCCGCATGGTCAGTGCGGCGGGGCCGTCGGCGATGAGGAGGCCGATCGCGCAGTCGAGGACGGCGGCGCGGGCCGATTCCTGGCCGCGCTGTAACGCGGCCTGGTAGATCGTGTTCATGGGTAACAGCGTAACCATGGAGAAACGCTGTTACCACCCCTTGGCGGAACCAGGGTTGACGGACCGTCCGCAGCGGGCCGGCGCCGACCTGCGGTCGGCGCCGGCCCTGGAGGGCGCTCAGCGCGCGGCGCCCACCGCGCTCGGGCTCCGCAGCGCCGAGAGCCCGGCGCGCGCGTCCGCGGCCGCCCCCGCCGGGGCCGAGGTGCCGCACAGGGTCTTGATCGCCACGTCGACGACCGCCGCGTCGAGGCCCGACGGGTCCGTGCCCTCGTACGGGTTGTACGACAGCGCGACCTGCCGCTTCCCGTCCGCCGTGCCGAACAGCAGGGTGCCCCAGCCCGGGATGCCGCCGTCGTGGCCCCACAGCGGGCCGCAGCCGAAGTCGGCCTGGGCCACGCCGAGTCCGTAGAACGAGTGGCCCGATCCGGTCGGCACCGTCCGCTTGAGCTCGGCCTGCTCGGCCGGCCGCAGCAGCTTGCCGCCGAACAGGGCGGCGTGGAAGCGGTTGAGGTCGGCGGTGGTGGAGATGCCGTTGCCCGCCGCGTCGGCGACGGACGGGTTGAGCCGGGTGATGTCCGCCGGACCCTCCGCCAGCTTGGCGTAGGCGTGGGTGTGCGGGCCGCGCACGCCGGTCTCGGAGCGGGGGAACACCGTGTCGTCGAGGTGCAGCGGTTTGACGATCCGGCGCTCGACCTCGCGCTGCCAGCTGTTCCCGGTCAGTTTCCTGATCAGCATCCCGGCGAGGACGTAGTTGGTGTTCGAGTACTTCCAGCCCTCGCCCGGCGCGAAGTACGGCGGGTGGGCGAAGCCGACGGCGATCAGCTGCTCCGGCCGGTAGTCCTGCCAGCGGCTCGCCCCGTGGACCCAGTCGCGCAGGCTCGCCTCGTCCCGGTAGAAGAACTGCGGGTCCTCCAGGTAGTCGAACAACCCGCTGGTGTGGTTGAGCAGTTGGCGCACGCTGATCGCCCCGCCGTTCGGGACGACGCCCGGCAGGTAGCGCTCCACCGGGTCGTCCAGCCGCAGCTTGCCCTCGGCGACCAGCTGGAGCGCGACCGTGGACACGAAGGTCTTGGTGACGCTGCCGATCCGGAACCGGCCGTCCGGCCTGACCGGCTGCCCGGTGGTCAGGTCGGCCGTGCCGGCCGCGCCGCGCCAGATCCGGCGGCCGTCCTGCCGGACCTCGGCGAACGCGGCCGTCGAGGAGCCGTCCGCGATGAACGCCTGCAGCTCGGCCTGGGCGTCGACGCCGCCCTTGCGGTCCTCGCTCCCCGCGGGCGCGGTGGGCGTGGCGGGCGCGGCCGCCATCGCCGCCGCCGGGGCGAGCGTGACGACCGTCGCCCCGGCCAGTGCGACGGCGGCCAGCCGCATGCCCAACCGGCCGAGTCTGCGCGGTGCGTGAGCCTGAACGAACGCCATGGTGAACCAGCCTCCCCGGCCCGTGCGTCGGGCCCTCGCCGCTCAGACTCGCACCCGCCCCACCCGCCTCGCGTCGTCCTCCGGACGGCCTCGCGGGCCCCCGCGGTCCACCGCCGGTATCCCGGGACCCGGCCGAACGGCGGGGGTGGCACGCAGGCCAATCGGCGTCACCGGGCTTGACACCGCACCCTCCCCGCCGTCCGGCGGGTCGCTCAACGTACGAAGGTGAAGGCCGAGTTCGCCGTGGCGCCCGTGGCGCCCTTGGCGCCGGGCGTGCCGGAGCCGCAGGACGCGTTCACGATGAAGGCGTTCAGCGTGGTGAAGGTCTCCTCGGTCTCGGCCCCCTGCGAGAGGGTGAAGGAGAGCGAGAACTGCCGGGTGCCGTCCTTCGGCCCGAGCCACACCGTGTTGTAGCCCGGTATCCCGCCGGTGTGGCCCCAGACCTCGCCGCAGGGCAGGTCGTACCGGATCAGGCCCAGCCCGTAGTGCGCGCCGATCATCGGCGCCGGGACGGCCGTGGTCATCTCCGCGAACCGGGCCGCCGACAGCAGCCTGCCGCCGAACAGGGCGGCGTGGAAGCGGTTGAGGTCGGCGGTGGTGGAGATGCCGTCGCCGGCCGCGTCGCCGAAGCTCGGATTGATCAGTGTGAGGTCGGCCAGGCCCTCCGGCAGCTTGGCGTACCCGTGCGCGTGCGGGCCGGGTATGCCCGGCCGGGCGCCCGCGAACACCGTGTTGTCGAGGTGCAGCGGCTTGACGATCCGCCGGTCCACCTCGCCGCGCCAGTTGTGCCCGGTGACCTTGCGGACCACCTCGCCGATGAGGACGTAGTTGGTGTTCGAGTAGTGCCAGCCCTGCCCGGGCGGGAAGTACGGCGTCCCGTGCACGCCGACCTCGATCAGCTGGGCCGGGCTCCAGGTCGTCCAGCGGCGGTCGGCGAGGTAGCTGCGCAGGCTGGCCTCGTCCTGGTAGAGGAAGCGCGGGTCCTCCAGGTAGTCGTACAAGCCGCTGGTGTGGTTGAGCAGTTGGCGCAGGGTGATCGTGCCGCCGTTCGGGACGACGCCCGGCAGGTAGCGCTCCACCGGGTCGTCCAGCCGGAGCTTCCCCTCGTCGACGAGCTGCAGCACGACCGTGGAGACGAAGGTCTTGGTGACGCTGCCGATCCGGAACCGGCCGTCGGCGCGCGGCGGTCGCGGCGAGTCGAGGTCGTTGACCCCGGCGGCGTCGCGCCAGACCCGGCGGCCGTTCTCGCGCGCCTCGCCGAGCGCGGCCGTCGAGGAGCCGCGCTCGACGATGGCCCGCAGCTCGGGGCTCAGGTCGACCCGCGCGGCGGCGCCGGCCGACGCGGTGGCGGGAGCGCTCCCGCCGTCGGCCGCCACGGCCGCCGTCGGGGCGAGCGCGAGGACGGTGGCGCCGGCCAGCGCGGCGGCGGCGAGCCGCACGGCGCGGGTGGCAGAGGTGGCAGAGGTGGCAGGGGTGGTGCGGGTGACGTTCACGGTGATCCCTCCCCGGGCCCGAACTCCGGGCCCCTGAGGCCAAGTTCGCACATGTTGGGGTCATCCGCGTCGTCCTCCGGAGCGGCCCCGGCGGCCCTCCGGGGTATGGCACGACCCGGCCGAACGGCGGGGGTGGCGGGAAGGCGGATCGGCATCACCGGGGTTGACGGCGCCCGCCGGTGGACGTCGCCGTGGCGGCCGGGGCGACGTTCGGTCAGGTGTCGAGGCCGCCTTCGGGAGCGGCGGCGGAGTGCCCGTACGGTTCGCCCTCGGTTCGGGCGACGGGCTCCCGGCCGTACGGGCGGAGCGACGGCGGGGTCGGCCAACGGCAGGTCCCGGCCGAACGCCGTTCACGCGGCCCGGTGCGGCGAGGACGGCTGCCGCCCGGCCATGGGGCACAGCCACGGCCGGGCACCCCGCGAACGCGGGGCGGCGGCGCCCCCCCCGGGGGGGGGGCCCCCGGCCGCCCCGGCGGCCCGGCCGGGGCCCCGGCCCGGGGGGCCGCGAGCGCCACC